>CAADGU010000605.1 GCA_900696625.1 uncultured Chloroflexota bacterium
ACAAAAGCGGCGTGCCCCATGCCCGGCAGGTGTACATCGTCCGTAAACAACGCCTGCCCGGTGAGCAGCCGGGGGTCCTCATTCCGTTTAATCCGTTCGCCAAAAAATTGTGTCGCCGTCATAGGATCCTCGTTTTTAACCCAAAGGTGCAAAGAATAAAAGGAGGCAAAGAAAAAGAGAAGAAAATATGGGAAACTATAGCCAGCTATCAAGGGGCGGGCAACCCTGAGCAGGGTAATTCCAAAGTCCAGATATTCTGTTCGAGGAGAGCAGCACGCCCACGTGCTGCTCGTTCGCACGTGGGCGTGCGAACTTCTCGGTGGTGAACAAGACCCGACTTTGGAATCGCCCTGCAACCCTGAGGCGATTGCATGCTCCCGGAAAAGCAGATAAATCTGCACCAACAAAAGACAAAGTCGGCCTTCGCCGACTAAAACTCAGAGGATGCCAGCCCACGAAGGTGGGCTTTGCCTTTTGTAGCCGCGATTTCAATCGCAGATAAATCTGCACCAACAAAAGGCACAGTCGGTCTTCGCCGACTAAAACTCAGAGGATGCCAGCCCACGAAGGTGGGCTTTGCCTTTTGTAGCCGCGATTTTAATCGCCGGGAATTGAGGAATTGAGTATGCTCGACCTACGGCCGTACCCGCAGCAGCCGCATCCCGTTCAACGTTACCAGCAGGGAGGTGCCCATATCGGCGGCTACCGCCATCCACATGGTGCTTTTGCCGGCCAGCACCAGCAGCACAAAAAAGAGCTTCACGCCAATGGCAAAGGCCACATTAAAGCGGATATTGTTCATCGCTGCCCGGCTTAGCCGGTAGGCAAAGGGCAGCATTTTCAGCCCCTCGCTCATCAAGGTGATGTCGGCCGTTTCCATGGCCTGTGCCGTCGCCCCCGCGCCGCCGATGGCAATGCCCACGTCGGCGGCGGCTAACGCGGGCGCATCATTGATGCCGTCACCCACCATGGCCACCTTGCCAAATTGTTGCTGCAACTCACGCACGGCCGTGACCTTATCTCCCGGCAGCAATTCCGCCCGCACATCCGTCACCCCCACCGCCTGGGCAATGGCCTGCGCCACCGCCGCCTGATCACCGGTGAGCATGATGGTGTGGGCAATGCCCGCCACTTGCAACTGGGCCAGCACCGCCTGGCTGTCCGGGCGCACGGTGTCCGCCACGCTGATCGTGCCCTGGTAACGGCCGTCCACGCTCACCAGCAGCGGCGTATAACCCTGGGCCGCATCGTCCCGCGCCTGGGTACAGGCCGCGTCTGTGTGGGGCACATTGGCCTCAAAATAGGTGTGGCTGCCGATGGTGACGGTACGGCCGTTCACCTGTCCCGTCACCCCCTGCCCGGTCAGCGCCGTCACGCCCGTCGCCGGTGTAAACTGCTGATCAAGGCCGCGCACGGCCGTTTCCTGCACAATCGCCTGCGCCAGCGGATGTTCGCTTTGCTGCTCTACTGCCCCGGCCAATGCCAGCAAGTCGCTACAATCGGCGCACGACCCATCGTCACACACGGCCGTGCGCAGCGCCACCACTGCCGGTTTTCCCTGGGTCAACGTGCCCGTCTTGTCAAAGGCAATGGCCTGCACCCGGCTGAGCGCCTCCACATACGCGCCGCCCTTGAACAGCACCCCATGCCGCGCCCCATTGCTGATGGCGCTGACGATGGCTACGGGCGTACTGATGACCAGCGCGCACGGGCAGGCCACCACCAGCAGCGCCAGCCCGCGATACAACCAGCCAAACGAGTCGCCTTCGTTCAAAAATGGCTGCCCAAAAATGAGCGGCGGTACGGTGGCCACCAGCAGCGCCAGCGCCATCACCGCCGGGGTGTAATAGCGGGCAAACTGGTCTACAAAACGTTCGGCGGGCGCTTTTTTCTCTTGCGCCTCTTCCACCATCTGGATGATGCGGCTGATGGTATTGTCGGCCGCCAGATGGGTCACTTCCACTTCCAGCGCCCCCGCCCCGTTGATGCTGCCCGCAAACACGGCGTCGCCCGGCTCTTTTTCTACCGGGAGGCTTTCGCCGGTAATGGGCGCCTGATTGAGGGCGGAACTGCCGGAGCGGACACGGCCGTCCATCGCTACCCGTTCGCCCGGTTTCACCAAAATCACGTCGCCAATTTGCAAGTCGTGGATGGGGATGCGTTGGGGACGGCCGTTTTGCAGCCGCGTGGCCTCTTGGGGCGCGACGGCCATCAGGCTGCGGATGGCGTGGCGGGCGCGCCCGGCGGTATACCCTTCCAGCGCCTCGCCGATGGCAAACAGCACCATGACCATGCCCGCCTCGGTGTAGGCGCCAATCAGCACCGCCCCCACCGCCGCCACCGTCATCAGCACGTTAATGTTGATGTCGCGGTTCAGACGCACGGCCGTCCATGCACTGCGGGCAATCGGCCAACCGGCAGCAATCATGGCTGCCACCGAGAGGGCGTTCACCCAGGCCAGTTCTTGCCCGCCAATTTCCACCAGCAGCAAACCGGGCAAAATGAGCAGCGCCCCCAACAGCGCCAGCCGCGTCTCCGTTCGCTGCCACATAAATTGCAAAAAGTTCGGCGGCGCGGTGGGCAAGATGCCATCTTGCCCACCCTCTTTTACGTCATACCCCAGCTGGCGCACCTGAGCGATCACCGCTTCCCGGCTAACCTCGCCCATTAGCGTCATCTTCTCGGTGGTAAAGTTAATTTCACATTGGCTGACGCCTGCCAGTTGCCCCACCCCTTTTTCCAGCGTCCGGGCACAGCCGGCGCAATCCATTCCTTGAATTTCAAACGTGTATGTTTGTGTGTTCGTCATTATTTATTCCCGGTTGCCACATACCACTTGCAACTTGCCACTATCCTACACCTTCAAGGCGGGTTGAAAGTCAAGTCTGTTGTTCCAGCGCCAGGAAAAGGCGGGCGTAAATGAAGGCGTTACCCCCCTGAACAATGAGGTGGTGCCCGTCGGTGTCGTGGTGGGACACGGCCGTTAAATTTGCATGAGTGGGCGCGTAACAGTCATCTTCCAGCCGGGCCAGGTCGGCCAGCGCCCGGCCAATGGCGGGATCGTGGTTGACGATGAGGATGTGGTAGCCCTCGTCCTCACGCCAGATGTGGCTGTGCTGCCCGGCCAACTGCTTGAGGATGGCCTGCCCGGCCTGACTCTGCAACTGGCAGCCGGCCGATTCAATCAACCACGCCAGCCAGTTACGCGCTGTTTGCCGGTGTGGGTTCAGGCAAATGTGTTCCAGGAGTTTGTTGATATGGTCGCTGCCGGAATGTTCTTCTGGGGACGGCTCGCCCTGTTCGTGGCGGATGTCTTGCAAGAAAAGATCAAGTTCATGCTGGTAGACCAGCAGCTCGGTCAACTGTTGTTCCAGGGCAATGGCGCGGGCCTCTACTACCTGGATGATGGTTTCGTCACTGAGATTGCTGCTTTGATAACCGGCCAACAGGCGGCGGATGTCATCCAGGGACAGTCCCAACCGTTGGGCGCGTTGGATAAGGCGCAGTGTTTGTTCCGCCGCCGGGCCATAGAGCCGGTAGCCAGAATCGGTACGGCCGTCTGGTCTCAGCAGCCCTTGTTCCTCATAGTAGCGCAGGGCGGACGGCCGTAAGCCCACCCGTTTTGCCAGTTCACCAATCGTCATCAACTTTGTCACACGACGATCATACCCCGCCACTTCCCTACTTACCACTTGCCACCTGCTACTTGCTACCTGCCACTTGCTCTTTTGTCGCCAAAATGTCGTAATATCAATATCTTGACATATTGACCGGCGTGTGTTATGCTTTCTACCGTAACATAAGCTTTGTGACGGGAGAATGAGATCATGTTTTGCCATCAGCAAACCAAACGCATATCAATTGAACAGCAAAATGATTTGGCGTGCGGTCAATGGCTCAGCCCGCGCACAAGTGCATGTTCGTCCGTGCCACATACGTTGCCCCGGTCGGGGTAACGTTTCTACACCAGGAACAGCAGCAACGTGGCGCGGGCAACACAGCCCGCGCTTTTTATTTCTCGC
>CAADGU010000606.1 GCA_900696625.1 uncultured Chloroflexota bacterium
ACGCGCACCTCGTCCGCTACCATAAACACAGAGTAGAAGCCCACACCAAACTGCCCAATCAAATCATTGGCGTCAAACGTGGCCCCTTCGGTCAACCTCGCCAGAAATTCGCGCGCCCCAGATTGGGCAATGGTGCCCAGGTTTTGCACCAGTTCATCCTTGGTCATGCCAATGCCACTGTCCCGAATGATGATCTGCTTGGGTTCCCCTTCGGCCACTTCCGGCACATCAATGTGTATCGCCAATTCCGCGTCCGGGTCTAACACATCATGGTTGGTCAGCATTTCAAACTGCATCCGCGTCATGGCGTCCGAGGCATTGGAAATCAGTTCGCGCAAGAAAATCTCCCGATCCTGATACAACGAGTGTACCAGAATGTGCAACACCTGTTTGATTTCAGCTTTGAAGTGATAAGAATCGGTTGTGCTTTGTTCTTCTGTGGTCATTTGTCTTCCCTTCTATTCTATAAGATAGTGGTTAGTGGCTGATGGCTGGTGGCTTGTGTAAGCCACCAACCACCAGCTTTCAACGCCGCCTATTGTATTGAAAATCACGGCCGTGATCATATCCATCTCGTGTTAGCATTTTGTTAGCGAATCAGATATAAAATCGGCCAACCTGCTCAACATTCCGTGCCGGAGCCTGGGGGTCGAGACTTGGAGGGTCTTGTAGTATGGACAATCAGTATGATGTAATCATTGTCGGCGGCCGAATTGCCGGGGCCAGTCTGGCCATGCGCCTGTCCCGGCAAAACCTGAAGGTGCTGCTCATAGATCGGGGCACATTTCCCAGTTGGCCGGCCGTGCCCAGCAGCCCCATTATTTATCCCAGCGCCATGCGGCTGCTGGAAGCGTTAGGTTTTGCCGAAACGGAGTATGCCTGTCCCGAAGCCAAAGTGACACAAGTGGTAATGGATATGATGGGCAAATTCCAGGCCACTTTTTCCACCGAGTTGATGCAGCTTGATCGGAATTACATCTATGGCATTGATCGCAACAAGTTTGATACGGTTTTATGGGAACGCGCTGCCTCTCTGCCACTGGTGACAGCGCGTGACAACTTTGGCATGACCGATGTGATCAAGGATGACAACGGCCGTGTCACCGGCATCGTGGGTCGCGCAGGGGAGCGCGCAGGGGAGCGCGCCGCAGAGCGGCTGTATGCCAATCTGGTGGTGGGGGCCGATGGCCGGTTTAGTCAGGCGGCGCGGAAATTTGGGTCACGGCCGTTTGAAGAACTCAACGACTACCCCAGCGCCTCCTTCCACGCCGAATGGGAAAATGTGGGCCGCTACTCCGAAACCATGCAGTACCCGGCCGCTCTCTTTCAAGTGGGTAACGGTTACTCCCTGCTTTGCATCCCTCTGGGCAATGGCAAATACATTATCGCCAACTACCTGCGCACCGCCGACGTTAACGCCGACGGCAAAAAGGCAGAAGAGACTTATCTGGAAAACTTGCAAAAAGCGCCGCGCCTGCGCGAGCAGCTCAAAAATGCGCGCCGCGTCACCCCCGTTGTCGGCGTGCGCCGCATTGACAACGGCTACCGCCAGGCGTATGGCGATGGCTGGGCGCTGGTTGGCGACGCCTTCCATTACGAATCCCCGCTTGATGGACAGGGCATCTATAATGCCCTACTGGCCTCCCAATTCCTGGCCGAAGCTATCGCCGAATGGCAGGCTGGCAAATCGTGGCTTGAGGCGGGCGCAACTTATCAGCAACGTTTTTACGACAGCAGCATAGCCATGCTCAAACAAACGGTGAAGCGCGTCAAGCAAGAGTTATACACCAGTCCACCCCCTGATTTTGTGGTCAATACGCTCATTCGCTGGATGCTCACGGACCCGGTATACCAGCAACAATTTCTGCGCTATCTGGCCCGCGCCATTGACCCCACTACCTTTTCATTTGCCCCTACCCCAGGGCCAATTGTGCGCGGCTTCTGGCGTGATGTGACGGGACGGCGTAACGGCCGTGAGGCATGACCTGTGATGCGTAATGCGGAAAGGCTTCCGATCACCCCTCACGCATCTCGCATCGCGTTACCCTCACAAACTCCCAAATCTCGACCCATTGCATTTGCACTTATCATTGACAATTTAACTCTGATCTCATATGCTTGATGCATCAACTATTGATGCATCAACTAATTTTGGATTTCTACTCTTGTTGTTGGAAAACTACGAATTGATCAAAACCGTATACCTGCTGCTAGATGATGGCGATCAGCAATTCCTCAGCCGCCACAATCTGACACAGGCCCAATTTTATGCCCTGCTCTGGCTGGCAGATGGCCCCAAAACGATGAGTGAGTTAAGTCAAGATATGCTCTGTGACCCCAGCAATATCACCCGCGTCGCCGGTATTTTGGAACGCAAAGGGCTGATCACCCGGCAGCGTGGCGAAGATGACCGGCGGGTGATCCGGTTGCAGATCACGGCCGTTGGCCAATCCCTCATCAGCCAACTACACCAGGCTCACGACGGCTACACCCGCGACCGGCTGGCGCTCTTAAACGAGCAAGAACAGGCCGGCTTACAAACCCTGCTGCAAAAATTAAGCGATGGCCTGCGCCAACAGCTTTTGCAGCCGCCCACTACTAATTCGTAACCCCAGGAGCGTGTACGCAACACGCTCCTTTTTATTTCTTTGGCAGTTTCATAAGGAGTAAGTTATGAAGACAAGAACCCGTATTTTGCTCTTGTTAGTTTTGTTGGCGGCGCTGTTAGCGCCCATGGCCTTGTCCGCACCGCGCACCGAGGCCGGGCCGGTGACCAGTGACGCCTCGTATAAAAGTGATGTCTGTTACCAGATCATCACCGACCGCTTCTACGATGGGAACAGCGGCAACAACAACCCGGCGCAAAGCCCCGGCCTGTATGACGCCAGCAAAACAAACTGGAAATTGTATTGGGGCGGCGATTGGGCCGGCATTCAGGCCAAGATGAGCTATTTGAAGGATATGGGGGTAACGGCGATCTGGATTTCCCCACCTGTAGACAACATCAATGTGGCCGCAGTTTATGGCGGTGTGCCCAATGCCGGGTATCATGGTTACTGGGCGCGGGACTTCAAAACGCCGGAAGAGCATTTTGGCACCTGGGCGGAGTTCCAAAATCTGGTCAACGCCGCCCACGCCAACGGCATTAAGGTGGTGGTAGACTGGGCGCCCAACCACACCAGCCCCGCCGATGTGAACAATCCCAACTTTGCCGAAGATGGTGCGCTCTACAACGCCGGTACCTATGTGGCCCGCTACAGTAATGACCCCAATGGCTACTTCCACCACAACGGCGGCATCACCAATTGGGATGACCGCTACGAAGCGCAATATCTGAATCTGGCCGACCTGGCCGATTTTGAGCAAACCAACTCTTTTGTGAACCAATACATGCAAGATGCCCTGGCGCTGTGGCTGGCCAAGGACATTGATGGCCTACGCATTGATGCCGTCAAACATATGACCTCCGGCTGGCAGCGGGCGTATAACGACGACATTTTGCATGACAAAGACCTGTATATCTTTGGCGAATGGTATCTGGGCAGCACCAGCGACCCCCTGTACCGGGACAATGTGCGCTTTAGTGATGACAGCGGCACGGCCGTGCTCGACTTCTACCTCAACCACGCCATCCGCAGCACCTTTGCCTACGGCCAACCCATGAGTACGCTGGACAGCGCCATCAGCCAGACCAACGCCGATTACAAATACAAAGAAAACCTGGTCACATTCATTGACAACCACGACATGTCCCGCTTCCTCAGCATCAATAACAACAATACCCAGCTTCACCTGGCGCTGGCCTTTTTGCTGACGGTGCGCGGCACCCCCTGCATCTACTACGGCACCGAACAATACCTGTTCAACAACACCAACGGCGGCGGCGACCCTTACAACCGCCCCATGATGAACAGTTGGAATACCTCCAGCACCGCTTACCAGCTCATCAACAAACTGTCCACGCTCAAACAAAGCCAGCCGGCTCTGCAATTTGGCAGCCACCAGCAGCGCTGGATCAACAACGACGTTTACATCTACGAGCGCAAATTTTACGATGACGTAGTGCTGGTAGCCATCAACAAAAACCCCAACACCTGGTACGAAATCACCGGACTAAACACCGCCTTGCCTGCGGGTACTTACAGCGACCAGTTAAACGGCTTGGTCGGCGGCCACAACATTACCGTAAACAGTGGCAGCGGCGGCAACAATCCCATTGGCACATGGTGGCTGGGGCCGGGGCGGGCCATGGTCTGGTCATACAACGCCGCCGATCCGGGTACGCCCCAGTTGGGCGCGGTCTCGCCCACCCTTACCCGCACCGGGCACAAAGTGACGCTGGAAGGCCAGGGTTTTGGCGCCCCCAATGCCAACAACAAAGTGTACTTCGTCAATGGCGGCAGCCAGTATCAGGCCAGCATCGTTTCCTGGACAACCAATCGCATTGTCGCCACTGTGCCATCGGGCGTGCCCGCCGGACTGCGCCAGGTGAAGGTGGTGCGCGGGGCCAGCAGCAGCAATTTGTATGATGTGCAGGTGCTGACTAACCAGCAGGTGCCGGTGACATTCCAGGTGAACAACGCTACCACCAACTGGGGCGACCAGGTGTACCTGACCGGCAGCGTCTACGAGCTATCCAACTGGTCAACAACGACGGTGACGGGCACCAATTTGCCCAAGTTTGGCGGGCCGATAGGCCCGGCTGTAACCACCAGCGGCTTTTATCCCAGTTGGAAAGTGACAGCCAGCGTCCCTTGTGGCACGACGGTGCAGTTCAAATTCCTGAAAATCTCCGGCAGTGGCGGCGTCACCTGGGAAGGTGGCAGCAACCACGGCTACACCACCCCGGCTTGCGGTTCACCTGCGCCGGGTTCGGTAACGGTGAATTGGCAGAATTAAGGAGCGGGAGATTGGGAGATTAGAGATTGAGAGATTGGAGA
>CAADGU010000607.1 GCA_900696625.1 uncultured Chloroflexota bacterium
CCCCCTACCCCCAGGGTTATTTTGACGCCATTGAGAGCGGTAAACGGCTTTACTCCTCTGTGCCCCTGGCGGCTACAGAAGCGGGGCTGGCCTTGATGACGGCGGATGATTTGCGGCACGGCCGTGCCGTCAGCCCTGATTTCACCGGCCAGGGGTGGCGGGAGTATCTGGGGTACAGCGATATTCCCATCTACACACCACACGCAGCCGGGCAGCAGTTGGCCCGCCTGGCGCGGGATTACCATTTCAGCTTCTTTGAACATTGGCCCAGCGACCGCGCCGGACATCGCGGCTCGCTGGCCGAGGCTGCCCAACACCTGGAACTGCTTGACGCCGCCCTGGGTGGCCTGATCGAAACCTGGAACCAGGAGAATGGCGACGGCCTGCTTATCATTACCAGCGATCATGGTAACATTGAAGAAAAAGGGCACCGCCAACACACGCGCAACCCCGTGCCCACCATCCTGGCCGGTCCCGGCCACGCCGAACTGGCCGCCGCGATACACGATTTGACGGATATTGCAAAGGTTGTGCGTCGCTATTTGCGATTGGCAGCGTAAGTTCTTATGCTACCAATCGCAAAACGAGGAGTATATGACTGTTTTATCTGATGACTACCGCGATGTTTTGCGTCACTTTCCGGCGGGGGTGACGATTGTGACGGTGGCGGCGCCGGGACAGCCACAGCCACATGGGCTGACGGTTTCGGCGTTTGCCTCCATTTCCCCCACGCCGCCACTGGTGATGATCGCCATTGACCACCGGGGGCTGGGGCATGAGATGTTTGAGCTAGAAGGCGCTGTGTTTGCCGTGAACATTTTGGGACAAGACCAGATAGAGCTGTCCAATCGTTTTGCCTGGGTAAAAGACGAAGACCGGTTTGCGCTGGGGGAATGGGGCACGGCCGTGACCGGCGCACCCATCCTGCAAAATGCGTTGGCGTGGTTGGATTGTACGATACACGGCCGTGTTGTGGCCGGCACCCACACCATCTACATCGGCGAAGTGCAGGCCAGCGGCGTCCCCCGCCCGGATGAACTGCCCCTCATCTACTGGAATCGCGGCTACCGCAAACTGGCGCGGATGGAGTAGGTTCCCCTGGCGCCAGGCAAGGGGCAGAACCATTTGGTTGACCCATGCCGTACAGCCCCTTGCCTGGCACTCCTTCTCAGTTTAGAATTCAAGCAAGCCCCAGTAGCTCAATGGACAGAGCACCAGACTTCTAATCTGATGGTTGGGGGTTCGATTCCCTCCTGGGGTATAAAAAGAGAGATTGGGAGATTGATTGGCAGATTGATTGGCAGATTGAGAGATTGACCAATCTCCTAATCCCTAATCTCCTAATCTCTTAATCTCCCAATCTCCATTCTCTCCAAAGGCACCTACCCATGATCCTCATCACCGGCGCGACAGGCTTTTTAGGGCACAACCTGGTACCACAATTGATAGCCGCCGGTTACAAAGTGCGGGCGCTGGTGCGCCCCACCAGCGATTCCCGTTTTTTGCAAGAATTAGGTGCAGAACTGGCCTTCACCGAGGACATCACCGACGGCTACGCGGCGCTGCAAGCGATGAAAGGGTGCCGCCAGGTCATTCATGCTGCCGGGTTGTTCCGCTTTTGGGGCGAGGCGCACCATTTTTGGCAGACGAATGTGGGGGGGACGACGGCCGTACTCAACGCCGCTCTCGCCGAACAGGTAGAAAAATTCATCTACATCTCCTCCATCGCCGTTGTGGGCCGCACACCCACCCAGAGCATTATTGATGAAAACACCACCTGCCGCCCGCAAGAACCATACCAGCTTTCCAAACTGGAAGCCGAAACGCGCGTCCTGGCCTATCACCAGGAAGGATTGCCCGCCATTGTGCTGCGGCCCGGCGCGTTTTATGGCCCCTGGGGGCGTTATGCTTTCAACCGCCTCTTTTTTGAAGAGCCGCTCAAGGGCTGGCGTATCAAAGTAGATGGCGGCCAGCACATCATCTTTCCCGTCTTTGTGCCTGACGTGGCCCAGGGCATCATGTTGGCGCTGGCCAAAGGACGGGTAGGCGAAATTTACAACATCTGCGGCCGTTCCCTCACCCACAACGAAGCCAACGCTATCGTTAGCGACCTGGCCGGTATCCACCGCTGGCGCATCAATATGCCCACCTGGGTGGTGCTGGCATTGGCGCGTAACTGGACGCGCCTCTCACAAGTGACCCGCAAAGAGCCATTCTACCCCATCAACATGGCCCCCTACGTTTTTCAGGATTGGCCCGTCTCCATCGCCAAAGCAGAGCGAGAACTCGGCTTTGTGCCCACCCCCTTTGCCGAAGGCGCCTGCCACACGCTCAAGTGGTACAAGGAACACGGTATCTTGAAATTGCGCCGGTTCAAAGGTTCGTGGTAGGCGATTTATCGCCGTAAGAAGGCGATAAATCGCCTACTACAAACAGGAGGGGCGGAATGAGGTGAAAGTATTTACCGTATCCCAAATGATTGCCGCCGAAAAAGCGGCTGATGCGGCGGGCGTCGCCTATGCCCAAATGATGGAACACGCGGGGCAGACGGTGGCGGAGGCCATCCTGGCTCGTTATCCTGTGGCGGAGGCGCGGGTGCTGGTGCTGGTGGGGCCGGGTAATAATGGCGGTGATGGATTGGTATGCGGCCGTTACCTGGCGCAGGCGGGGGCGGATGTGGCCTTTTACCTGAGTAAACCACGCGACCTGGCGACGGACGCGAATTACGCTCAGATTCAGCAGATGGGCTTGTTTGCCGTGGCAGCCGGGTTTGACCAGCGATTTCGGGTTTTGCGCACCCGGCTGTCGGTGTCTGACCTGGTGGTGGATGCTTTGTTGGGCACGGGCGTCACCCGGCCCATTGGCGGCGACCTGGCAAAACTGATGCGCCAGCTTCAGGCAGGCGTGGCCGAGCGCCGCACCGCCCTACATGAGCCATCCCACCCGCGCCTCGTCTCGTTAACACCCCCTCGCCCCGCGCTGTCCCCAGCGTCCACCTCATCACCCCGCGCTGTCCCCAGCGCCTATCCCATCATCGTCGCCGTAGATTGCCCCAGCGGGCTGAATTGTGATACGGGGGAATTGGATGCGCTGGCTGTACCGGCCGATCTGACGGTAACGTTTGCCGGGCCAAAACGGGGGCATTTCATTTTTCCGGGCGCGGCGGCTTGTGGCGAATTGGTGGTGGCGGATATTAGTATTCCGCCCGATTTGCCGGTGGTGCAGGCGGTGAACGTGGAGGTGGTTACGGCCGTCCACGCCCACACCCTCCTGCCAGCCCGCCCCCAAGACGGCCACAAGGGGTCGTTTGGCAAAGTGCTGATTGCCGCCGGGTGTGACCAGTATCGTGGTGCGCCGGTGCTGGCGGCCCGGGGCGCTTTTCGCGCCGGAGCGGGATTGGTGGCGCTGGCGACGCCGGATGTGGTGCGGCAAACGGCCGTCGTCGCCCTGCCCGAAGCAACCTACCCCCTCATTACGGCCGAACAGGTCTTGTCTGCCCAGGATGCAGCCCAATTACTGCCCACGCTGCCCCAGTATGATGCCCTGCTGGTGGGGCCAGGATTGGGGGGAACGACCGTTGGACAGACGGCCGTTGAATTTCTCTTCGCATTGTTGGCAGCGCCCTACTTGCCACCGATGGTTTTAGACGCCGACGGGCTGAACGGGCTGGCGCAGTTGCCGGATTGGCCACGCCTGCTGCCACCGGACACCATTCTCACGCCACATCCGGCTGAGATGGCGCGGCTGATGGGCATTCCCCTGGCCAATTTGCTGGCACGGGACCGGGTGGAGGTGGCGCGGGAACAGGCGCAAGCGTGGGGGCAGATCGTCCTGCTGAAGGGCGCCTATACGGTGGTAGCCGCGCCGGACGGCCGTGTTACCATTCTGCCTTTTGCCAACCCGGTGCTGGCGGTGGGGGGCAGCGGCGATGTGTTGAGCGGGGTGATTGTGGCGCTGTTGGGGCAGGGAGTACGGCCGTATGAAGCGGCAATCTTGGGTGGTTATCTACACGGCGCGGCCGGCGCGCTCTATCCCGGCGACACCGGCCTGCTCGCCAGTGAACTGGCCGATTTGTTGCCGCGGGCAATACAATTGCTTAAAAGCGATAAGCCGTGATCGATAAGCAGCGTTAAGATGGTCTAGGGTGGTGATTAAGCGGCTATCACTCTTCAAGTGGCAAATCGGGCAGCCATTGTTGTCAGGCTTGCTCATATTGTCTTTGTGATAGGTGCAGTCTCCCCAATAATGCAATATCCTGAAATGTCCACTTTTTCGGGGAAGGTCAATACGGCCGTTGCCTCCTGCCTGTTCGTACATGCTGTGGTGCTACCTAACAATGAAAGTGCTGCCATGTGCATAAAAAGCCGACGATTTACGGTGGGCATAGCCGAATTATAGCTTGATTGCCCTACCGCTAAACTTTTATAATGCGGGCGGCAATCCGATTCTTGACGCAGGTGTGCATTTTTCTTTATCCCCTTTTTCTTTGCCGCTTTTGCGCCTTTGCACCTTTGCGTCAATAATCAAACATAAAAGGAGACGGGGTTATGTTCCCCAAAGAAATTGAAGTGATACTGGCGCGACACCTGGCAAGCTGCCTGGCGATGCCTATTTTTATTGTGGATGATCAGGGTAATCTGGTTTTTTATAACGAACCGGCGGAGTTGATCTTGGGACAACGGTTTGAAGAAGCGGGCGAAGTTCAAATTGAGGAGTGGACTAACATCTTGCGGTTAACTGACAAGGATGGGAATGAACTGCCGTATGAGGAACGGCCGTTAGTCCTGGCCCTCAACGAACGCCGCCCCACCTTCCACCAAATCTGGATCACACCTTTTGACCATATTCCCCGGTTGATCGCCATCACCACCTTCCCCCTCATCGGCCAGGCGGATCGTTTTCTGGGGGCGATGGCGATTTTTTGGGAAGTGGAAGCGGGGAAGAAGTGAGCGGTGAACAGTGAGCAGTGAGCAGTACTGCTCACTGTTTACTGGAGAAAACTATGCACGTCAAACTATGGGGCACACGTGGTTCATTGGCAACGCCAGACCCGGAGATGGCGCGGTATGGGGGGAATACCTCTTGTGTAGAAGTGCGCGGCAAAGAGGGGACAGTGTTGGTATTGGATGCGGGGACGGGGATACGGCCGTTGGGCAATACCCTCAGCCACATCTCCCCCCGCCTGGATATTTTGCTCACCCACCTGCACATGGATCACATTTTGGGGTTGGGCTTTTTTGCCCCCATTTTCAACCCCAACATGGAAATTCACATCTGGGGCCCGGCCAGCACCACCCTCAATCTACTCTCGCGCATCACCCGTTACCTATCGCCCCCTCTCTTCCCCATTCGCATCAACGAACTGCCCAGCCACATCACCCTGCACGAAGTACCCTGCCCCGCCTTCGATATTGGCGAATTTCACATTCAGACAATGCTGGTCTGTCATCCAGGGCCAACCGTCGGCTACCGTATCACCGAAAACCACCCACATGGCCCCACCTTCACCTATTTACCCGACCACGAACCGGCATTGGGCGCTAAAAATTTTCCGCTAACGCCAGATTGGACATCTGGTTATTCCCTGGCAGCGCAAGCCGACCTGCTCATTCACGACACCCAATACACCCACGAAATGTACACCGCCCACCATATTGGCTGGGGGCACTCTTCCCTGACCGATGCCTTTAAGTTTGCCATGTTGGCGGAGGCAAAGCAGTTAGTGACGTTTCACTATGATCCGGCACACAACGATGTGATGGTTGATCAGATAATTGCCACTGCCCTGGCCGAAGCCCCCCCCAACCTTTTGGTGACGCCGGGTCGTGAAGGGGCTGTTTTCTCGCTAACCTGAAAACAAAAAATTGGTTGGTGTATTGACCGAAGTGCATTCCATGCTAAACTTTTTGCTGATAGAATTTCCCCGCAGTTTGAGTGACTATTAACGGAAATCACATAATAAACCAACAAAAATAGTACCCTCATAAACTATCATCGCTTTTTTGACGGGCTTTTAACCATGAAATTAAATATGTTCCTAACAGCAGACTATGCAAATGTTGACCAACCAACAGGAAAATTCAACGTTACTGGGGCTTTTACCAGGATCATCGGTAACAGCTTCCCGCTTAAGCATAGACGCATGTATATTGCTGTTAGCATTCGGGCTGAATTGACTGATCACCATGACCAGCGCATCTTGGCTATTGACCTGAAAGATGATGATGGAAATGAACTCTTTCATATGTCTGGGCCGGTTAGATTCCCACATACAGGTACTGGCCTGCCTGGACAATTGAGTGCTGTTATCGAGTTGAATGAGTTGGTTTTTCCACATCCTGGGTTTTACCATTTTGAGGTGTATGTTGATCATGAACAATTAGAAAGCGCACATATTGAGTTGGTGCAGGCCCAGTCAAATCCAGGTTAGAACCATGCCAAGTAAAGCATCGAAGCTCTTGGAAGGGATGCGACAATCCAAAGCGAAGTGGAAGCGAAATGATATTGTCAGCTTGTATAAAGGCTATGGATTTATTGTAGATGTAAGGGGAAAGAACCATGATAAGGTTTGGCATCCTAAATATCCACATCTGGTAACATTCTTACCGCGCCACAGAAAATTGGGTGAATACGTCATTGATGATGCAGTACGGTTGGTTGATGAATTTATTAGACTAGAAAAACAAGGGGAAACAAAATGAGTGGCAATTACAAAAAGGCAAAGGAGTTAGCGGCCAGGCCATATGTAACAATGGTTTACTTGCACCTCACCACTGATGGCAAGGATTATGTATTTGTAGCTGAAAACCCTGATATCAAAGGAAGCAAAGCGCAAGGGTTAACGATGAAGGAAGCTCAAGAAAATTTGGAAGAAGTACGTATTGATTTGATTGAACATTTCCTTGACCACAATCTATCCGTACCTGATCCAATGTGGGTAGCAGTGGCAGACGCTTTGAATAAAGTCGACAACAGAGCCGGGATCGAGGAGATTGAGCTGACCACTGAACCAGAGAATTTAGATGTATTGTTGATGGTGTGAGACGGCAAAGCTGACAAAAGCAAACATAAAGCCCGCATAGTTAACTATGTGGGCTTTTTTGTTCCAAGCCTGTTAACACCAATAAACATAACGGGCTTGCTAATGCCCATTTCTGTGTTGCACTCTAGCCAATACCGTTTTCGTCAACCCTGACCATAAATAAAAAGAGCAACCCAGAATTGGATTGCTCTTTTATGGTGGGCGCGACAGGACTTGAACCTGTGACCTCACGGATGTGAA
>CAADGU010000608.1 GCA_900696625.1 uncultured Chloroflexota bacterium
GACAGCGGGATTACCCGCAGCAAAAAGGACAGTTTGTCCGGCACAATGCCGCCGGGGCAAATTAACCCCAGCCGATTCACCCGCTCCGGGTAGGCAGTGGCAAACTTCACGGCCGTCCAGCCCCCCTGCGACATGCCCACTACTGCGGCCTGCGGCACTTCCAGGTAATCAAACACATCCCGCAGCCATTCGGCGTAAGCCGGGCCGTCCCAGGGTGGGCGGTTGGGGGCGCTCTGGCCCGCTTCGCCCAGCAGGTCAACCGCAATGACGTGATGGTCACGGCCGTATACGGCCACATCGCCTGCCCAAATCGCCGAATTGGTGCCCGCCCCGTGCAGCAGCAGCAACGGCGGTGCGGTCACATCACCACACGACAGGCCAAAGGTACGGCCGTGCCGTGTGGGAATATCCAACGCCGTATAGGGGATAGGCCAGTGGGATAAGGCGTCGTTGTAGAGGTTGAGAACGGCCGTTTCCCCCGCCGCCGATTTGTAAATTGATTGCTCTTTCATTTTTTCACTCCTGAAAACGGTTCGTAGTAGGCGATTTATCGCCGTTTGCTGGCACTGAAGTGCCTACTACGAACCGTACGCCCATTATTCAATGACTTCTGCTCGCAGCCGGCGCACCCAATCCAGTTCATGTTGATAAAAAGCCACCCAGTAATTGCCAATCTGACGCCACAAAAACGCTTCGCGTGGTGTGCGCCGGGGTAATTGCTGCGCATCTCGTTCGGCCTGTTCCTGGGCCATGCGCAGCTTTACATAAACCTCGTTTTCGTATTGGGAGAGCAGGTTATCTAGTTCAACGGCCGTTAACCCATCCGCCCAGGCCAACTGCGCCAGAAAAGGGTGCCGCAGTTGCGGCAGTTCCGGCGGCGTCAGCAGCCAGTGCCGCAGCACCGTTTGCCCCTCAGGTGTAATCGAATACACCTTGCGCGATGGTCCACTTTCCTGATCCTGCACTTCCTTGTTTACCAATCCCTCGTTGTAAAGCTGCACCAACGCCGTGTAAATCTGATTATTATTGCCCGACCAATGAAACGTCTCCGAAGCCGCAAACCGCTTCTTCAGGTCATACCCCGTCAACGATTCCGCTTCCAGAAAACCCAAGATCACAAATTTGATAGCCATTTTGCCCTACCCTGAAAATAGTTGCTGGTCGCTGAGACCAGCCACTAACCACCACCTTCATCCGTTACCGCGTCCAATCACCTATGTTCAACTTTTATATATTACCTATATGTTAATAATAACATATGTTACACAAAAATCTCCGCTTGTCAATATCTCCCCTTCACCCCCTCATCTGCTCACCCCTTTACCCCCTTCTCATCCCTGCCGTGCTTTACAACCGCCTATTGGCTAAAATAGACAGCCATCACAAATTCACCTGATTGGAGAAGAAACCATGAGTAAAAAAAGCAGTACATCCGTCAAAGAACGACGGGCACAATATCAGGCGGAAGAGCAGCGTCGCCGCCGTTTGTATTATGGCGGTGCGGCCGTTGCCGCCATTGCCATCATCGCCCTGTTTGTCATTGTGCGCCAACTGACCGCGCCCTCATTAGAGGATGTTATCGTGCCTGACCCTCTGGCCGCGCCCGCCAACGCCGACGGCCGTGCCTGGGGCCCGGCCGACGCCCCCGTTCTGCTCGAAGAGTATGCCGATTACCAATGCCCCTTCTGTGGTGACTTTGCCAAAGGGGTAGGCCAGGAATTGGCCGATTTTTATGCCGCTACCGGGCAGGTGCGGTTTGAGTACAACAATTTCGCCTTCATCGGCACAGAATCCCAGAAAGCGGCCGAAGCCGCCGAATGTGCCAACGAACAGGGTATGTTCTGGCAGTACCACGACACCCTTTTTGCCAACCAGCGCGGTGAAAACATTGGCGCCTTTAGCAACGCCATGCTCAAGAACTTCGCCCTGGCCATCGGGCTAGATACCGATGCCTTTAATAGCTGTTTTGACAGTGGTCGCCATACCAGCCTGGTACGCGGCGAAAAGACCGAGGGGGAAGGGCGGGGCGTCACTTCTACCCCCACGCTCTTCCTCAACGGCGAACAGTTACCCGGCGGCCTGACTTTTGCCCAATACCAGCAGTTGATTGCGGCCGAGTTGGGGCAATAATTAGGAGATTGAGAGATTGGGAGACTGGGAGACTGGGAGATTTTTCAATCTCTTCATCTCCCAATCTCCTAATCTTCTGATCCCCTCTATCATCAAATGGACAAGTTAACCCCCTTTTTGCAAAAATACGGCGCACTTCTGGCTTTTGTGGTGGCGCTTACGGCCACTTTGGGCAGCCTGTATTACAGTGAAATCCGGCACTTTTTGCCCTGTACCCTCTGTTGGTACCAGCGCATCCTGATGTATCCGCTGGTGATTATTATCCTGGTGGGCATTGTGGAGCGAGACAGGTTGTTACCGGCGTTTGTGCTGCCCTTTTCCATCATTGGCATGTTGGTTTCTGGCTATCATTACCTGGTGGAATGGGGCATCACCGAAAGCCCGTCTGCCTGTTCGGTGACAATTCCCTGCAGCTACCGGTGGGTCAATTATTTTGGCTTTATTTCCATCCCGTTGATGGCGTTTACGGCCTTTGTGTTGATCACCATCTTGATGTTTGCCACCCACCGCGCCTATAAAAAGAGCGGCCAGGATTTAGAACCCTGACCGCTCACCAATTACCAAACAAAAAGACCTGTCAGGTTTTAGAAACCTGACAGGTCTCATCGGCTACGACCCAAGTCTTTTCTTAAACTCCGCTGACAGCGCCGGCAGCACTTTGAACAGGTCGCCTACAACGCCGTAGTGTGCCAGTTTAAAGATGGGCGCGTCCCCGTCTTTGTTGATGGCCACA
>CAADGU010000609.1 GCA_900696625.1 uncultured Chloroflexota bacterium
ACCTTATCCGGCAGCAGGCGACGAAAGTGGAAGCGACGGCCGTTGCCGAGCCTGAAACGGAAGCAGCGACTGAATAATTCAGATATTGATATATTGGGATATTACTCTTACCCAATTACTCAATTACATCTTTGGTGGAGAAGAATTCCCCATGAGCGAACTGATTTTAGATGCACCCGAACCGCAAGAAGAAGAGATGATGATGGGCACGGCCGTGTCTGATGACCCCGTAGCCCGCGCTGCCGCCTTGCTCAAAGAGCGTTTCCCCGATGCTGTGAGCGACGATCCCCGCGATGGGTACAGCGGCGTCATGGTCAGCGCCGATAAACTGGTGGAAGTGGCCACCGCCCTGCGTGACGACTTTGGCTTTAACTACCTCAGCAGCGTCACCGGCGTGGACCTGCTCAGCGAAAATAAGCTGGAAGCCGTCTACCACACCTACAGCCTGGATCAAGGCGGCGACGCCCTGGTGTTGCACGTGCAGGTAGATCGCGACAATCCGTCTATCCCCTCTCTCGTCCCCGTCTGGCCCGGCGCGGACTTTCAAGAGCGGGAAGCGTGGGATTTGATCGGCATTCATTTTGAAGGCCACCCCGACCTGCGCCGGATTCTGACCTGGGATGGCTTCAATGGTCACCCATTGCGCAAGGATTGGAAAGAGGCGTTTTTTGAAGAAGAAAAGAAGCCCTTTGGCAGCCGTTGGCCTGATGGCGGCGTCTTCCGCGCCGAAGAAAAGAATCCCTTTGGCAAAAATGTGCAGTATCCGCCCGGCTGGCAGCCCACCGGCAATGAATATGACGTAGAGACGGACATGTACCTGCCTGGTGAAACGCACGTGGTTGATCCCGGCACGGGCATCAAAACCGACCAGGTGACGGTCAATATCGGCCCGCAGCACCCTTCCACGCATGGTGTGTTCCGTATGGTGGTGGTGTTGGACGGCGAAACGGTGGTGGATTTGAAGCCGGTGATGGGCTATCTGCACCGCAACCACGAGAAAATTGGCGAGCGCAACACCTTCATCCAAAACATCCCCTACACCGACCGGCTCGATTACCTGGCTTCGATGAGTAACAATCACGGTTACGTGCTGGCGGTGGAAAAGCTGTTTGGCATGGAAGTGACCGAGCGAGCCGAGTGGCTGCGCATCCTCATGGTGGAACTGACCCGGATTTGCAATCACCTCTGGGCGCTGGGGTTTCTGCTCAACGACCTGGGCGCGCTGCAAACGCCGATGCTCTATTTTTACCTGGAGCGGGAGTTGATTCTGGACTTTTTTGAAGCCACCGCCGGTTCGCGGATGATGTGCAACTATATGCGATTTGGCGGCGTGGCTTATGATTTGCCGGATGATGTGCGCGGTACACCCACCATGCAATTTTTGGAAGAGCTGATTTATGGGAATATACCCCGCGTATTGGAGCAGGGCGACCAGTTGATGACGGGCAATGAGATTGTGCGTGCGCGCAGTATTGGTGTGGGTGTGCTGTCGCGGGAAGATGCCATTGCTTATAGTACGGCCGGCCCGGTGTTGCGCGCCAGCGGCGTGCAATATGATGTGCGCCGCGCCAATCCCTATTCTTTCTACCCACATCTCGATTTTGACATCCCAGTGCGCTTTAATGGCGACGTGATGGACCGGTATGATATTCGCATGGAGGAGATGCGGCAGAGTTTGCGCATATTGCAGCAGGTGTTGCCGCACATCAAAGCGACGGCCGGTCAGAAAATTAACAGTGACAAACCGCAGTATGCACTGCGGGCGCCACGAGCGGGTGAGGCTTACGGCCGTGTGGAAAACCCCAAAGGTGAACTGGGCTATTACATCACGGCCCGCCGCCGCGAGGGCAATCCCGACCGCTACCACGTGCGCGCCCCCTCTTTCATCAACCTGACCCCGCTGGGCAAAATGTGCCAGGGGCACAAGGTGGCGGATATTGTGGTGATTTTAGGCAGCATTGATATTGTGTTAGGTGAAGTAGACAGATAGTCAAATTAGGAATTAGGAATTAGGAATTATGAAACCCCTTCATAATTCCTAATTTATAATTCATAATTCGAGGTTTTATGTACGGAACTGGCATTCTCAAAGGCATGGCTGTGGTCATGAAACATTTTGTTAATTCGTACCTGGATGACTTTTCCTGGGCGGCGCGGGGCGGGCGTTACTACAACGACGAGGCCCTGCAAGTGCGCCAGGGGGTGAAAGGGCGCGGCGTGAAGACGGTCTTCTACCCGGAAGAAAAACTAGATGTGCCCGAACGTTTCCGTTTTGTGCCCTTCCTGGTGACGGATGATCCGCCGCCGGGGCAGAAGTGGGGCAAAGATTGGTGTACGTCGTGTGGTATTTGCGCCAAGGTGTGCCCACCGCAGTGCATCTGGATTGAACGAGGTAAACAGCCCAACGGCCGTCCTAAACCCGAACCCAACGCCTTCTTTATTGACATTGACATTTGCATGAACTGTGGCTTTTGCATGGAGTTCTGCCCGTTTGACGCCATCAAACTGGATCATGACTACGAACTCGCCAGCTATAACCGCACCACCGCCCACATTCACGACAAAGAACGGTTGAGCAAGCCGTTGAGCTACTGGCGCGAGATTGCTCCCAAGAAAGCGGCGGCTGAAGAAGCGGCGCGCAACTTTGTGGAAGAGGCCAAAGCCAAGAAGAAGGCCAGGCAGGCCGGTGATGGCGAACCTGACCCGACGCTGGCAGATGAACATGCCCGCCAACTCATGTATCGTGGTGACACGTATTAGCCATCAACTCATCTCCGCCCAAATTTAGTTTTAATGGTTATAATTGCGTATGGCTTTGCAGCCATGCGCAATTTGTTTTTAGAGACCCTAAGGGTTTCAGAAAACCCTTAGGGTCTAAAGAGTTGATTTATGTTTGGAAACAAAAATAACCAGATTACACCCGAAGCGGTGCAGGCCGCTTTATCTACTGTCATTGAACCAGAACTGCACCGGGACTTAGTCTCGCTCAATATGATTCGGAATTTGCAGGTCAACGGCCGTGACATCTCCTTCACCATCATGCTCACCACCCCCGCCTGCCCGCTCAAAGGCAAGATGGAAGCGGACGCGCGGGCGGCGCTGGCGAAGCTGCCAGAGGTTGGCAAGATCACCATTAACTGGGACGCCAACGTGCCTACCAGCGCCCGCCAAAACCGGGAACTGGGCCAGAATTTCCGCAACGTCATCGCCGTTTCCAGCGGTAAAGGCGGTGTGGGCAAATCCACCATCGCCGTCAACCTGGCTATTGCCCTGGCTGAAGAAGGGGCGCGGGTGGGGCTGCTAGACGCCGATATTCTTGGCCCCAACGTGCCCATGATGATGGGCGTCAATCAACTACCGCCGGTCAAAGATCGCCAAATGGTCCCGGCCGAAAAGTATGGTGTGCGCTTTATTTCGATGGCTTTTTTGGTGCGGCCTGACCAACCCCTCATCTGGCGCGGCCCGATGCTGCACAGCGCCATCAACCAGCTTCTGACTGATGTGGCCTGGGGTGAACTGGATTACCTGATTGTAGACCTGCCGCCGGGCACGGGTGACGCTCAATTGACGCTGGCGCAGATATTACCCCCAACCGGGGTGATTATCGTGACGCAGCCGATGCAGGTAGCGGCGGCCGATGCCCTGCGCGGCATGAAGATGTTTGAGAAGCTGGATGTGCCCACGATTGGCATTGTGGAGAATATGAGCGGCGAGATGTTTGGCACGGGTGCGGGTGAACAACTGGCGGCAGAACAAGATGTAGAATTTTTGGGTTCGGTGCCGATGGATGCCAATATCCGCATTGGCGGCGACACGGGCCAGCCGGTGGTGGTGGCGTATCCTGATTCGGCGGCGGCCTTTGCCCTGCGCCAGATTGCGCGCACGGTGGCGGCGCGGATTAGCGTGTTGTCGCTGGCGAATCAGGCGAACTTTATTCCGATTCAGATGGTAGGTTAACAAAGTAATTTGTCATTCCGAGCGGAGTCTTCGGAGCGAGGAATCTCGCTATGTCAGGACGGGAAAGATTCCTCCTCGAAGACTCGTCGGAATGACAGTAAAAAGTTGGAGCTAAACGTATGACAACGGTGATTCAAGAAAAGACGCCCTTTGTGGGGATTCGTTTTCAGAAATTGGGTAAGTTGTATCATTTTAAGGTGGGGGCGCAGCATGATGTGACCATGGGCGACTATGTGCTGGTGGAGACGAAGCGTGGTCGCCAGTTGGGGCAGATTATGACCTTTGTGGCCCCAGAACAGGCGCATAAACAAAAGGGGATGCGCTCCATTGAGCGCAAGGCGACGCCGCGTGATCTGGTGATGAAGCAATTGTGGGAGTCGAAGGAGTTGGACGCGCTGATTACGTGCCGGGAGAAGGCGGCGGAACTCAATTACAGTGATGCGAAGTTTGTGAAGGCGGAGTATAGCTTTGATGGCTCGTGGCTGACGATTCATTATACAACGGAGAATAAGAAGCTGGAGATTAAGCCGCTGCAAAATGCGATGTCTAAGGCGTTTCGGGCGCGTATTGAAATGCGGTTGATTGGGCCGCGGGATGTGGCCAAGATTATGGGGGGGTATGGGGCGTGTGGTGGGCCGCGCTGCTGTTCTACTTTCCTGACGGAGTTTAGCCCGGTTTCAATTCGCATGGCGAAGGAGCAGGGGATTTCGCTCAGTCCGCAGGAGATTACGGGGATGTGCGGCCGTTTACGCTGCTGTCTGGTGTATGAGTATGAGCAGTATGTGGAGGCGAAGAAGACGCTGCCGAAGTTGGGCAAACGGATTGGCACGCCGCGCGGCGAAGGCAAGGTACGTGATGTGCGCGTGCTGCGGGATTCGGTGGTGGTGGATATTGAAGGGGAGTGGGTGGAGTTTTTCCGCCACGAGTTGGAACCACTGGATGAATTGGAGGCGCTGCAAAAGAAGGCGGAGGCGGGCTGCTCGAAGCATGAGGGTGGGGGGTGTGATTGTGGGGCGAAGAATGGGGGCACGGCCGTTGCAGATGATGAGATGGGCGATGGGGACATCGCGGAATGACAGGGTGACAGGGTGAAGGGGTGACAAGGTGAGGCAGGGTAGAGACCAGGCATGGGCAATAGTCTGTGAGTTTGTGCAGGATGGGGGGCTGCGGCGGCATATGCTGGCGGTAAGTGCGGCGATGCGCTGGTATGCGGAGTTGTTAGGGCATGATGCGGAGTTGTGGGAAGTGGTGGGGCTGCTGCATGATTTTGATTGGGAGATTCACCCGGATTTGCACCGGCATCCGCTGGCAGGCGCGCCCATTTTGCGGGAGCGGGGTTGGGATGAGGCGGTTGTGCGGCCGATTTTGAGCCATAACACGGAGGCTACGGCCGTCGAACGGGAGCAGCCCATTGATTTTGCCTTGTTGGCCTGTGATGAGATTACGGGTTTGATCATTGCGGCCACGTTGGTACGGCCGTCGCGCGACATTCACGACCTGGAACTGAAATCGGTGCGCAATAAGTGGAAGGACAAACGCTTTGCCGCCGGGGTTGACCGGGAGCATGTGGTGGCAGTGACGGATGATTTTAGCCGGGCTTGTTTTGACGGCCGTCTGGAACTCTGGCAGCATATCGGCAACGTCCTGACGGCGATGCAGGGGGCGGCGGA
>CAADGU010000610.1 GCA_900696625.1 uncultured Chloroflexota bacterium
AACGTATTGCCACTCTGGCCGCCGCCCGCATTAAACGCACCCACCTGGAACTGGGCGGCAAGGATGCTTTTGTCATTGCCCCGGATGCAGATGTGGAGACGGCCGTAGAAGCCGTCGCCTACGCCGCTCTGATCAATGCCGGGCAGGTGTGTACGTCTACGGAGCGGGTGTATGTGCCCGACCACATGCTCAAGCCGTTCAGCGAGGGGCTGGCCGATTTTGTCAGCGGGCTGCGGTTGGGGTCGGGGCTGGCGGCTGATACGGACATGGGGCCAATGGCCGACCCGAAATACCGGGCTAAAGTGGAAGACCATATAACAGACGCGGTGCAGAAGGGGGCGAAGGTGTTGGTGGGGGGGAAACGGCCGTCGCACCTGGATCGCGGCTTTTACTTTGAACCCACCGTGCTCACCCACGTCAACCACGACATGGTCTGTATGCGCCAGGAAACGTTTGGCCCCACCATCCCCATCATGGGTTATAAAACCTTCGACGAAGCCATCGCCCTGACCAACGACAGCGACTACGGCCTCGGCGCGTGTATTCGCACCAATGATGCGAAGTTGGCCAAACGCTTCTTTGAAGAAGTGCAGGCGGGCACCATCTGGATTAACGACCCGCTGACCGATAATTACGGCGGGCCGTTTGGTGGCTACAAAATGAGCGGCAACGCCCGCGAATTGGGCGAAGAGGGGCTGGCCAGCTTCCTGGAAACCAAACATGTGCATTGGGACTTCGACGACACACCGAAGGAGTATTGGTATCCTTATTGACGTTTAACATATTGCGTAATTGCCCTGTTTAACCTGCTTTACGGGGAAATCTAAAGCTGATTATCTGGGTTAAAGAAAACGGCCATATTCGGCTCACAATCCACCCTGATCACTTTCTCCAGACCAGTGCATTCACCTGCTGGCCGATGCACTCACCCTGTGCCAGCCCGGCTTCAATGGCCGGCCGGTAATGAATGCCGCCATACAACCGGGACATCGCCGCCTCCTCCGCAAACGCCGCGAACGAGTCGAAAGTGCGCGCTGGTAGCCCACGCCTCTCGTGCGTATTGTCGTTAAAGGAGTAATTCTCGCCAAACACGGCCGTCAAAACCACCGCCGTCGCCCCCGATTGCACCGAATGGCCGGAGGTGTATTCAGGAAAAGGTGGTGTCACCACCGGGTCGGTGATTTCCGGTTTGTTCCAGGTGGGGTTAATGACCGCCTGGATGTAGGTAATCGGCCGTACCAGATTGTAGATATATTTTGTGTTCCAGCAGCTAATGAAAGAATCGGTCACGGCGATGCCCACGCGGGCATACGTTTCCGTCGCCAGCGCCAGGCTGGCTTTTTCCTGGCGCAACACCTGGCTGGCAATGGCGATGGAATGGCCGGGTGGGGTGAAGGTCTCGCCAGGATTGTCCGCCCAAAAGAGGGCGATTTGTTCCTGTTCTGGGGTGAGATTTTGCACGGCCGTGTACACCTCCATGCCCTCGGCATAAAACTGCGAATCCGGCTGCTCAGAATAAGCAGTAGGCTGCGGTGGCAGGCACTCAACATCGGGATTGACCACAAAGGGCCGGTTCTGTCCCCAGTACGGTTGCAGAGCCGCCTGGAAATTGGGCGGCGTGGGCAACCACAGTCCTGCCCCTTGCAGCGGGGTATAGCCTTCGGGGAAGTTGCGCGTATACCCTTCGTGGCCGCCATCATCCTTTGACCAGGCAAAAATGGCTTCGGCAACGGCCGTGCCATACTCTGCCGAACGATTAAACACCTCCTCACCCGTTTCCGCCTGCCGTTGCCGGGCATATTGCGCCTCCAGGGCGTCAACGGCCGCCAGGTTTTCCGGGGTGGCGGTGGGATAGAGTTGGCGCAGGCTGGTGGCCAGGGCGCTGTTAGCGACAGTAGGCCAGTCATAGCGTTGCCCCGGCTCCGCTTGGGGCAGCGCCTCCAGGCCATTCAGTTGCCCCACCAGGGAATGGTTTTCCGGCATTCCGGGGACGACTGCTTCATAAAGGGCAACGGCTGAATAGCCCAAAGCTCTGGCGACGACAGGCGGGGTAAAACCGGGGGTTTCCTGGATAAGCTTCAGTTGCAGGTCAAACCAATCGGTGGCGATGTCGGCCGGAAAGTTGGTAGCTGGTTCGGCAATCGCCGTCGTTGGTTGGCAACCGGCCAGCCAGCCCACCAGCAGCAAGAATAACAAAACGAGTAGCCACTTCTTATGATACATGATTATCTCTCCTAAAAATCGGTAATAAAATTGTCATTCCGAACGAAGTCTTCGGAGTGAGGAATCCCGGCCGTCTTGCTCATTTCAGGTGGACGGGATGCTTCGGAAGACCTCAGCATGACAGTTGTCTTTATTACCGGTTTATTTTCTTGACTTGCATTATGGCCCTCTGACGGCACTAAAGTGCCTACTACAAACGGGGAAACGGCCGTGCCCTACCTGGCAGGCACGGCCGTAACCCACCTACCGTCCCATTACCGCAAATCTATTTCTACGCTTAAGGCCACACCAGCGCCAAAGCCAAAGCCTAAGAGTTCCTGGGTCTGTTGGCCGTGCGCCTTGCGATACTGGCCGGTCCCACCAATAATGGCCCGCTGAACAGGCACATTAAAGTCCACCAGTTCATACCCGTCTGTCACAACCGTCTTGGCCCCTGGGGTATTGCCGAAATCATAAATCTGCGTTGACACCACCATCGGCCCCGTCGTGGTGTGAAAACCTTCGCCTATGAGCCAACCGCGGCAGACCCACTTGCCCAGCACCAGGGCTGGAAATTCCGGCGAACCATCTGGCAGAACGCCGTTGCAGGCGTTGTCCACGCAAGTCAGCGTCCCGGCCGGGTAGAGGTACCCTTCCGTGACAAATTCCGCGCCATAGGCGGGCAGGCCGTCATCATGGACGGGGGTTTCATCAACAGAAAAACGGGTTCCGATTTCGGCGACTTCGACCCGGATAATCCGTCCCTGGCCGCCTGACAAACCTTGACCGAAGACGGTGGGCACCAGGGCGATCAGGCTGCCCAAAATCAGGCCAACCAGTGCCACCATTAACATTTTTGTTGAACGTTTCGTAAACATCGTTATCTCCATATCTTTATTTCGTGTGCGTTTCAACCGCCAGGCGCGCACCAGCAACCGGAACACACACGGTGTACCAACCGATAAACAAAGTGATTCAGTTTGCAAACTTAACTGATTACGCTGGAATCGTGGTGGTGGGGACGGCCGTTCCCCAACCACTGTGACCGATGTTGACTGCCTGCCCTTTATTCTTCAGGTGGCAGAAAATCATAAAACAACTGCCCATGGGCATTGCGCCCATGTTCGCCAACGCTAAAGCCATGCGTCTGCCCATCACTGTGATACGCCACCCCAATTTCATAGATCGCCTCATCCGTACTGGGGGGGAAAGCGGTTATCTCCATCGTCACTTCCGCGTGACCATTAGCGTCAGCTACAAAACTATAAGGCGTGCCGTCTGGGGCAATACAGGGATATTCTTCGATGTACAAGGCGGTGAAGGAAAGCACATTACACCAAAGCGTATACACCCCGTCTGGTACCAGCCGGTCGAAAGTGAGTTCTACAACCGCCTGGTTGCCCTGGACGATGTACCGGCCCTGCCCGACTGCTGCCACGTAATCTCCCAACGTAAAACCCAACGGTTCACCCAAGGGGTAGGGGCCATCGTCAAATGGTTCCTCCAAGAAATCCATCGGGACTTCAACGGCTGCGCTATAAACCGGCAGCGCCAGCGTTTCTTCATCCAAAATCCAGGGACGGGCCACCTGGCCATCCTCCGTTTGAATAAATACATCTTGAACTGGCAAGCCCATGAAGACATTTGCCGATTCATTCAAAAATTCCATTTCCACCACCAGCGAAAGTGGGGTGACGGCTACAGCTCCAGGCACGATGGGCGTCCAGGTCGGTTCAGCCTGAACAACTTGCCGGGCCATCTGGGGACAGGTTGGTTCATCATCGAGAATGTTGTAGAAAGCCTGCTCCGCTTCCGTGAAGTCCCGTGAAAGCTGCTCGCAGGTAATAGCGATGATGTCCGCCAGTGTGGTCCGCCGGGCGTAGATGTTGCCTCTGTCTGCCGTGTACACCTGTTGCCCGTCTTCGGAAAAGCTGGCATAGAGCAGCGGCGATTCATGTCCGACGTATTGGCGCAAAAGTTGGCCCGTGCGCGCGTCCCACAATCTGGCTGTCTGGTCGGCGCTGCCGGTCAGAACGTGCTGCCCATCTGGCGCAAACGTAACCCGGCTGACCTGATCGGTGTGGCCGGTGAAGCGTTGTAATACCTGGCCTGTGGCCGCGTCCCACAAAACGGCCGTATCATTATCGTGGCCGGAAAGAATTGAGCGGCCGTCCGGGGCAAAAGCCACTGCCAGCACCGCGCCATCCTGGCCGCCAAAGC
>CAADGU010000611.1 GCA_900696625.1 uncultured Chloroflexota bacterium
AATCTCCCAATCTCCCAATCTCACTATGAGCGAACTAGCCCCCCCATCCCCCAAACGCCGCGTACCGATTGGTTTGCCGGTTACGGCCGTGCTCTTTTTGCTCTTTGGTTGGTTTGTAGCGCCTATGATCACAGCCAGCTTTCCCCAAGAGCAGTTGAACCGCAATGCCCTCTTGAGCGGCATCGGCTTTTTGATGGTGTTTATCTCCATCATCCTGTTTTACATCTCCTTTATCTGGTGGTTGGCGCTGCGGCTGAACGGCAAGGTGGCCTACAAAACGTACCGCCTCATCGAATACATCCTGATTGGCGGCATCATCCTGGGTATTGTGGGCATGTTTCAGCCCTGGGTTTTTGCCGCCTTCCGCTATGGCTTCTACCTGCTGCTCGCTTCCACTGTCAGCTTCATCGCCTGGAGCCACGTGACGCCGGCGGCGGAGGAGGCGGTGATCGGTAATCGGTGAGAAGTAGGCTGTGAGCGGTAAGCAGTAAGCAGTGACCAATGACTAATGACTAGAATGACACATTCATTACAGCACGAAATGATCCGCTCCGAACTGGAAGAGGTCGTGGGCGAAGAGTATATCTCCACCAGGGAGAGTGACCGGCTGGTCTATGCCACCGACTGGTTTTGGCTGCCGCAAATGTGGCTGGATCGGGGCGCGCAGCCGACGTTGCCGGATTTTATTGTGCATCCGGGCACGGCCGTCGAAATCGCCGAAATCCTCAAAATTGCCAATACCTACCGCATCCCGGTGGTGCCCTGGGGCGGCGGCTCCGGTTCGCAGGGTGGCGCTGCGCCCGTTTTTGGCGGCATCATGCTGGACGTGAAACGGCTGAACCGGATTCTGGAGATTGACGAAACCTCGCTGACGGTTACGGCCGAAGCGGGCATCAACGGTTCTGTGCTGGAATGGGCGCTCAACGAGAAGGGGCTGACGCTGCCCCATTACGCCGCTTCCGCCAACTGCGCCACGTTGGGCGGCTATCTGGCCCCGCGTGGCTCTGGCACCATCAGCACCAAATACGGCAAAGCCGAAGACATGGTACTGCGCATGGAAATTGTGCTGCCCACGGGCGAAATTATCCGCACCCCCCATGTGCCTGACCATGCCGGTGGGCCGGATTATTTCCACCTCTTCCTGGGGTCAGAAGGCACGTTTGGCGTCATCACTGAGGCGACGATGCAGGTGGATTATCTGCCGGAAGCGCGGTTGCTGCGGGCGGTCTTGTTCCAGAATTTGGGCCATGCCCTGGAAGCGGGCCGCCAACTGATGACCCGCCGCCTCAGCCCCTTTGTCATCCGCCTGTATGACCCTGCCTCCACAGCCACCCAGGTGAAAAAGGTGTTGGGTTATGAGATGGACGGGGCGTACATGGTCATGGGTTTTGACGGCGACCCGGACATTGCTGCCCTGCAAGAGCAGAAGTCATTGGAGATTTGCCTGGGATTGGGCGGGCAAGACCTGGGCCGCGAACCGGGTGAAAAGTGGTGGGATCACCGCTATCACTTTTACTACCCGCCCAATGGCCTGCATTTCCCCTGGATGTATGGCACGACGGAGACGGTGACGACCTTTGACAAACTGGAAAAGCTGTATTGGGCGCAAAAACGGGCGGTGGAAGAGACGTATGCGGATTGGAACGTGAACTATATCGGCCACTTTTCGCACTGGTTCCACTGGGGCGCGTCACTCTACAGCCGATTCATTATCCCGGAACCACCACAGGAGGCGGAGGAGGCGATCCGGCTGCATAACCGCATATGGGATACGGCAATCACGGCCGTACTCGCCAACGGCGGCATCATCAACGAACATCACGGCGTCGGCCTCAAGCTCAGCCGCTTCATGCGCCGCCAATACGGCCCCGCCTGGCCCATGCTGGAACGGATTAAAAAGTCACTCGACCCGAACGGGATTATGAATCCGGGGAAGGTGGGGTTTTAGGGAATTGAGATTGAGAGATTGAGAGATTAGGAGATTGAATCTCCCAATCTCTCAATCTCCTAATCTCCTATGAAACAGATGATAGATAATGCGATTGCCACCCTCGAAAACTGCCGCTTTTGCCTGATGTGCCGCCATGTGGCCCCGGTGGGCATGGTGACGAACCAGGAGGCGTTGACGCCGCATGGCATGGCGCTGCTGGTCACGTCGCAGCCGCGCGGGCTGGTGGCATGGAACGCGGAGACGGTGGGCATTGTGTTTAGCGAGGTGGATGGCGGCAACAGCCGGGCGCACTGCGCCACCGACCAGCCCTTTGAAGAGGCGATGGCGGCCGCGCGGGCGGAATTGGTGGCGCAAGGATTGGCGAGTACGGCCGTGACCCAACTCCACGCCCACCTGCAACAATGGCAAAACCCCTACCAACCCCAACTGCCCCAACCGGCTACCGGCGTGGCCCAGGTTGCCCTTTTTGCCGGTGACGAAGCGGCCTATTTGTGGCCGGACACATTACCGGCGGTCTTGAAGCTGTTGAGCGCGGTGGGCATGGAAGTGGTGGGGGTGGGGCACGGCCGTAACAACGGCCTATTCGCCCACTCCGCCGGTTTCCCCGATCTGGCAGCCCAGTTGTGGCAAGCAACTCTGGATGAATTAGCGAGCGTTGGCGCAAAACAGTTGTTGCTGTTATCGGCCGGCGATTATTACGCCTTTAATGGCCGGAGGGGAGGCTTTAGCCGACCCGTTTCGGCTTCGGCTAGAGTCTCGCCTGCCGATTTTATCGAGGTCACAGACTTGCTGGCCGAGCGATTAGCGGCTGGAGAGATCGCTTTCCGCAAAACGGAGGATGAGACGCCCTGGGCATATGTAGACCCGACCCATGCGGTGCGGGTACCGGAAAGGCATGAGAGGGTAAGAGGCTTGGTCACGGCCGTGATGCCCACCCCACCCCGCGAACTCTTCTGGCGCAAAGATCGCGCCCAACCCGTTGGCAGTACCTACATCCAATTCAGCAACCCGCCCCTGGCCGAGCGCCTCACCCGCGCCCGCCTGCAAGACGCCAGAGATAGCGGCGCCCAACTGCTGCTCTGCGAAGACCCGGCCACGCTCCACCATCTGAATCGCTATGCCGGGGAATATGGGCTGCGGGTGCAGGGGTTGTATGAGTTATTGGCGGAGAGAGTGAGTAGTGAGCAGTAAGCAGTAAGCAGTGAGCAGTAAGCAGTAGGGGCGAGGCAGGTGGGTAAAACTTTGCCTTGTAAAGAGAAATTATCCCCTCCCTGCCACGCCCGTACCATCAATCGGAATTTCGTGAATGAGGCACAGCGCAAGTCACGCCCCATTCATAATTCTTAATTCATAATTCCTAATTCACAAGAGGAGGTATTAGATCATGCATCTATCAATGCACAACTGGATGCGCGCAGAACCTATTGAAGTGACGATTCGCCGGTTAGCCAAATATGGCTACGAAAGCATCGAAATCGGCGGCGAACCGGACAAATATGACACGAAGGAGCTACGCGCCACGCTCAAGGAGAACGGGATTCGTTGTTGGGGTTCCATCAGCCTGATGTTCACCGGGTTGGACTTGATTCAGGCGGATGAAAACGGCCGTGCCAACACCATCACCTATCTTAAAAATTGCATCACCATGGTGAAAGAGTTGGAAGGCGAAATCATGAGCATCGTTCCCTCAGAAGTGGGCAAGGTGCGCGCCCAGGCCGATGAAGAGACCGAATGGAACTGGGCCGTGCAAGGGTTGAAGGAGATCAATGCCCATGCCCAAAAAGAGGGCGTTCGCGTCGCCATCGAGCCACTGAACCGCTTTGAGACCAATTTCCTCAACCGGCATGACCAGGCATTGGCGCTGGCCGAGGCCGTTGGTCCAGACGTGGGTGTTTGCCTGGATGCCTTCCACATGAACATCGAAGAAGCCAATTTCCGCCATGCCCTGCAAAAGACCGGCAAGAAACTATTCGATTTCCACGTGGCCGATAACAACCGCATGGCCTGTGGGCAGGGTGCGCTCAACTGGCGCGACATCGTGGGTACGCTCAAGGAGATCGGCTACGATGGCGCGCTGACGGTAGAGTTCGTAGCCCCGCTGGACCGCACCCCGGCCAACCCCTACCTGAATGCCACTTCCAGCGCTGAAAAGGAATTGACCGAAGAGCAGTTGAAATTCATCCAGGATCACGGCTCTGGCGTCCTCTCTGAAGAGTTCTACAGCTGGCTGGTGGATACGACCGGGAAGACGTTGCTGCCCTTGATCAAGTGAGGATTAAGCAGTTGGCAGTGAGCAGTGAGCGGTAAGAGATTCCAGACTGCTTACTGCTAACCGCTCACTGCTTACTGTTCACTGCTCACTACAAAAGTTATGCCTAAAAATGTGGTAATCATCGGCACCCTGGACACCAAAGGGCCGGAGATTAAATACCTGCGTGACCGGCTGCAAAGTTTGGGGATGGGCACGACGGTGATTGATTCCGGCATCCTGGGTGAGCCGTTGGATATTGTGCCCGATATTGACCGGGCCACGGCCGCCACCTACGCCAACACGACTATCGAGGCGCTGCGACAGGCCGGCAGCCGGGGCCGGGCGGTGGCCGGGATGCGTGAGGCGCTCAAAAAGCTGCTGCTGGAATTGTATGCCCAGGGAAAAGTGGACACGGCCGTGAGCATGGGCGGCGCGGAAGGGGCGGTGATGGGCGCGGCGGCGATGATGGTGCTGCCCGTGGGTGTGCCCAAAGTGCTGGTCTCGCCCATCGCCTCCGGCTACCATTTTTTTGCGCCGCTGGTGGGCACACGGGACATGATGGTCGTCCATTCGGTGGTGGATATTCTCGGCCTGAACCCCATTGCCTGCACCGTTTTTGACAATGTAGCCGCGGCCATTAAGGGCATGGTGGAATATGGGCATGGCCTGCCCACGCCCGAACCGGGCGCAAAATACGTCGCCATGACCATGCTCGGCAACACCACCAAAGCGGTAATGGCCGCCAAAACAGTGCTGGCCGAACATGGCTACGAAGCGGTCATTTTCCATTCCAATGGAGTGGGCGGCCCGGCCATGGAAGAGTTGGCGGCGCTGGGGCAGTTTGTGGGCGTGATAGACTTTACCACCAACGAGATTTATGACCCGCTGGTGGGTGGCATTCACGATGGCGGCCCAGAGCGGCTGAAACGGATTGGGCAGTTGGGCATCCCCCAGGTGGTTGTGCCGGGCTGTGTAGATTTCAGCGTATGGAATGCAGGCACAGTACCGGCAGCGCTGCACGGCCGTCCCATCTATGACCACAACCCGGAGTTCACCCTGGTTCGCGCCAGCCACGAGGAGATGGTGCAACTCGGCCACATCTTTTCTGAACGGCTGAATCTGGCGACTGCGCCGGTCGTGGTCGCTGTGCCCACGCAGGGTTTATCCATTCCCAACGTGCCCGGCGGCCCTTTCTGGAACCCGGAAGCGGACGCCGATTTTCTAAAAACGGTGCAAACGCACATGCGCGCCGATATACCGGTCTTAACCTATGCCCGCCACGTGAACGACCCGGAGTTTGGGCGGGAGGTAGCGCAATTGTTTATTGAAATGATGAAAGAAGAAGTAATTGGGTAAATGGGTAATTGGGTAATTACTTAATTACCCAATTACCCATTTACATAATTTGGGAGAACACAATGATCGCCGATCACGGCCGTACCTATAAAAACCTGCCCCACCTGACCGAAGGGGATGACGAGTTTCGGTCAAAGTTCCTCTCCTGGGACATTGGTGATTTGAGCTATGTGGACATCAACGAATACCTGGCGGTGAAGGATTTGGTGATTGTGCCCATGGCCAGCCTGGAGCAGCATGGGCCGCATTTGCCGCTGTATACGGATACGGTCACGGCCGTGGAAATGTCCCGCCGCGTCTCCGAAATGATCGCCGTCCTGCATACGCCGCCCATCTGGATGGGCTACTCGCCTCAGCACATGCACCACCCTGGCATGGGGCGCGGCACCATCACCGTGCGCAGTTCCACCCTGTTGGCCGTGATGTACGATGTGGGCCGCAGCCTCATCCATCACGGCTTCAACCGCATCATCTTTATGAACGGGCACGGCTCTAACGTCAAAGTAGTAGACCCCGTGCTGCGCCAGTTGCGCTATGAAACCGGCGCGTTGGTTGGTTTCATCAAACCGTACATGGAACGGTACACCGGCATCCTGGCCGGGTTGATGGAAAATCCGCCGGAAGAGACCCCCGGCTGGCACGCCAGCGAGCTGGAAACATCCCAAGACCTGGCCTGGCGCGAAGACCTGGTGCGCATGGAACGCGCCGAACACACCAAAGCCCACATCCCCGAATTCCTGCCGCGCACCTTTGCCAAAAAAGATGGGATGCCGGACGTGGAATTTGAAGGGTACACCTACTTCAACTTCCCCATGGATCACCACGAATTTATCGAGAGCGGCACGATTGGCAACCCGCTGCGGGCCACTAAGGAGAAAGGCGAAGAAGCATTCCGTCGCCTCTCTGAACATGTGGCGCGGGGCATCCTGGAACTGATGCACGTGCCCGTAGAAGTGCATAACCGCGAGTTTCGGGATCGGGTGATGTAGAAGAGGGGAGATTGAGAGATTGAGAGATTTAATCTCCTAATCTCCTAATCTCAATTCTCTTTTGGAACCAAACGTCATCTTCGTCGCCGCCAGCGTCGCCTTGCTCATTGGCCTGTCCAAAGGTGGGTTGGGCGGCACGATGGGGGTGCTGGCCACGCCGCTCATGGCGTTGGTGATGCCGGCCGATCAGGTTATTGGCCTGCTGCTGCCGGTGTTGATGTTTGCCGATGTCTTTGCCGTGGCCTTTCATTGGGGGCACTGGCATCGTGGGTATGTGATTTTGCTGCTGCCGGGCGGGGTGCTGGGGGTGACGATTGGCACGTTTTTTATCACCAACGCACCTACGGAAACGCTGCAACTGTTGTTGGGGGTCATCGTCCTGCTTTTTGCCCTGTACAAGATTTTTGAAAAACAACTGCTGCGCTGGCTGACGTACCGGCCACACAACTGGCATGGCGTGGCCGCCGGGACGGTGGCCGGTTTTTCCTCGGCGCTGGCGCATACGGGCGCGCCGCCGGTGAGCATTTACCTGCTGCTGCAAAAGGTGACGCCGCGGGTATTTATTGCCACCAATGCCCTCTTTTTTGCCATTTTGAACTGGATTAAAGTGCCGTACTACTCGTATGCGGGGTTGTTTGACCTGGCGCTGCTGCGGCAGATGGCCTGGATGCTGCCTATTGCCCTGGTAGGTGTTTGGGCGGGGCGAGGGTTGGCCGGTAAAATCAAGCCACAGCAGTACGAACAGCTCATCCTGGCGCTGCTTATCATTTCGGCGCTGCTGCTCATTTTTAGTTGATGTTCGTAGTGGGTGATTTATCGCCCTTTACGACAATGAATTGCCTACTACGAACTAGAGAGGACAGAATGAATGAAGACTCTATACAAGACACGGCCGTAAACCTGACCATGATTGGCGTGGGTGGCATGGCCCGGCACCATTTGCGGGCGATTTTGGCGAACTTTCCATCTACCCATATTCCGGTGGTGTGTGAACCATCGGCGCAGGCGTATGCGGAGATGGTAGAGCTGTTTGTGGAGTATGGCGAACCCGAAGCGGCTTCGGGCCGTACCCCACCCCCCAACCAGCCTGACTTGACGAAACTACTGACAGAGTATGGTGACGAACTGGACGCCGCCTTCATCATCACCCCCCACGTCTACCACCACGACCAGGCCAAAGCGTGTCTGGAAGCCGGGCTGGATGTGCTGCTGGAAAAGCCGATGGTGATGAACGTGGCCGAAGCGCAAAGCCTCATCCGCACCCGCGATGAAACGGGGCATTTGCTGGTAGTCGCCTTTAACGGCAGCCTCTCGCCGGAAATTCGGGCGGCGGCAACCATGCTGCGTTCCGGCGAACTGGGCAAAATCCAGAGCATCAGCGCCACCGTCTGGCAAAACTGGCAGCCGAATACGGCCGGCACCTGGCGGCAAAACCCGGCATTGTCCGGCGGCGGCTTCCTCTTTGATACCGGCGCACACATGCTCAACACCGTCGCCGATCTGGCGGGTGAGGATTTTGTGGAAGTGGCCGCCTGGCTGGATAACAACGGCGCGCCGGTAGATATTTTGGGGGTGGTCATGGGCCGCCTGGTTTCAGGGGCGTTGGTTACGTTACATGCATCAGGGGCAACAGTGCCTTCTTGCGCCTCCGATGTGCGCGTTTTTTGTGAGCAGGCGATTTTGAATACCGGCGTCTGGGGGCAGTGGCTGCACATCCTGAAACATGGCAGCAAGGAGTTTGAGCCGGTGGTGGTGCCCAAGACGACCGGGGCCTGGGAGCAGTTTTTAGCGGTACGTGACGGCCGTATGCCCAATCCTAGCCCGCCGGAAGTGGGCCTGCGCATGGCCCGGTTGTGGGATGCCATTCAGGAGTCGGCGGCGCAGGGTGGCCGGCCGGTGAGATGTAATTGAGTAATTGCTACCTCACAGATACATTGCGGGAGCGGTAGTTTTCCATACAATAGAGTTTGACCGTTCTGGAAAAAGCAACCAGAGGAGAAAAACTCGATGAGTACGCAGATGGTGATCCAGTTAAGAGATAAAGAGAGCGCCCGGTCTATTCATTCAGCAATCGAGGCGTATAGAGACAGACTCCAGGCAAGTATCGCCCGTACTCAACGCCGTCTGGCAAAATTTGAGCAACGGTATGGTGTCAGTACCACGCATTTTTTGCAAACGATGACCGCCGAGGATTTGGCCGAAGGTGACATGGAATATGTCACCTGGGCCGGTGAGGCTAAATTGTTAGCCGGTTTGAAAGAGGAATTGGCGGAATTAGCGGATGTCCATTACCAGCTTCCCTGAATATGCCCGGCTTATACAGCTAACTATTGATGATGTGATTCTCACCGGAGAAGCGCAATTACTCAACTTGCAGATTGACGCTCGTTCCACCTCACGTGGGTTTATTGCTGGTTTACTGCAATTTCAAGATGGATCAGAATTGCATTTTCGTGAATTTATAGACATGAACCAGGCCGATCCCCGTTTGATGTATGCCTATCATTACCAGGACGCCAACAAGGAGATTGTCTTCCGCTATGATAATGCGGTGCATCGTCCAGCATTGTCACAATTGGAGCACAAACATACGCCTACCGGCATTGCGATCACCATAGCTCCCACCCTTTCTCAAGTCCTGGATGAGATTCTGTGAGTTTTGGTAAAGCTGGGATTGATGGTTCATCTGGGAAATTGAGTAATAATGCAATTATCATTTCTCCCTTTGGTGACAAAAGATGAGTTGAAAGGTGCTTGGGGCTGGTTGCTCTCCACGATGAAACCACGTCCAAATACCCCTTCAATGTCTTGTGTCTATGACCATAAACACTGGAAAATAGGGGAGCAATATCAGCCGCTGTGTGTTAATGGCATAGTCGAGAAGCACCTTGGTACATTATTCCTTACCAGCGAATTCGGCGATGACGATCAAATTTACAGGCTTTCTAACCTTGGTGAAGCGAGCGATATTGCGAGACCTGCCGATCCGATTGATCGAGACGTGGCGAATGTCGTTCGAGAAGTAAAAGGCTTTCGTGATTCTTTGTCTGAGCATTTGGCATTTTGGGTCAGGTTGGCAAATGAAGCACAGACTCATGTAGAAGGGCAGAAGTTTGCAGGTAAATTGCCACATATTCAATCGAGAGATAAAGGGCCAGACGGATTATTTATTGCAACTGGCCAAAGAAATTATGTGGAACTCCAATCTGTGAAAAACTCGATAGGTGATCCAAGAAATCTGGTTGGGACAACGAGTTTTCGAGTCAACGGAGTAGTGCATAGACGAGAATCCCCAAAACAATTGGAGGAATTTTGGTTGACTGCTAATGAAAATTTGGGAAGTGTGCGACTACAACGGGAATTGTCAAATTTGTGCCATCTACTTCAAATTGCCGATCAGCAGCAGCTATTCAAAGTGGCGCTTCAGAAGAACTTGTGCTTCTACAATGCCGTTGTTGTAGCTGACGAAATACACGCTAGGGAAGAAGTGTTTGAAGGATATGAGTACATTACAACTGATGTCGCTCGTAGAATTGCGACTTATATCAGCTCTCAAGAGTGGAAAGCCCTTGCCGAAAAAACGCGACAAGATGTTAAGTTGCGAATGAACATCTGATACCTAATAAATGTACACACGCAATCTTCAAGAATATCTACAAACTCTCAGCCAATATGCCGATATAGAACAGGAACCTGTTACTTTGTTGGAAGAGACATTGGCTTGCTTTATTGGCATATTGGGTAGACGCCTTGATGCCAGAGTGTTTCCTCAAGCGGATTTGTTTCAATTAACGGTGCGTTTGCTTTTGATTAGCGAGGGTCTCGTGCGCTCTGAAACAACTGCCCGGTTAGATGGTCTCCATTATTTGGCAGCAATGGGTTTTGAGCAGTCAGGCGCAATGCTTGCACGCTTTTTGGCAGAGAAAAGCATAGCCGATAATGAGAACCCACTGGCTAACGATCATTGGTATCGTCTGGTGTTAGCTTTGCTGCACTATTTGGCAGGAGGGTATCGAGTACATGCCTGGAGTACACTGAGGCAGCTTGAGAAAATTGCACACTCCCTTACGGGAGATTTTAACTTATATCTGTCTGATTTTGAAGTATTGATACGATTCTATCAGGATTCAAACAGGGCAAATCCTATTGGGCAGTTTGAAAGATGGCTTTTAATAGATGAGATACCAGAAGACGTACAGGGTCAGCACATCAATCTGTTAGCCAGACAAATTCGTCAGCGACGCGATGTGCTTTTGTTCAGCCTGGGACGCGGCTCTGAATCAGACTGGCTCGCAGCCCACTCCTTATCCCCCCAAGCTGTTGAATTTTGGACAAACTACTTGAACCGTCTGGAGGTTCGCGGCCTAACAACATTTACTAACGAGCAAGCCGGTGATGATAAACAGTTTGGATGGTTAAAGCGTGATAACAATCTCCTGGTTATTTTACCAACCGGGGCGGGTAAAACGATTATAGGTGAATTGCGAACCGCTTTATCTCTGGCAGAAAATAAACAGGTGGTTTGGTTGTTGCCAACACGTTCGCTAGTCAGACAAACCACATCTGCCATGCGTTTTGCTTTTCAAACTTTGGGTGTTACGGTTGAGGAGTTACCAACTACTGAAGACTCTATACCTCTTTTTGATGATGAATTGGCGGGGCAAAAACATGTGGCTATAACGACTCCAGAACGGTTTGCGGCCCTGTTGCGAGCAAACCCAAATGCTATAAGCAAAGTTGGGCTTATTGTCGTTGATGAAGCACAAATCTTGGAAAAAGATCGTGGAACAACCACAGAATTTGTTTTGGCGAAAGCCCAAAATTTATTACCCAACTGTAATTTTGTTCTGATGACCGCTTTTCGAGAATTAGAGGTTTCTCTCGAGAGTTTTTTAACAGCCTTGTCCCAAGAAGAGCCAACAAGACTTATTTCAGATAATAGGTTGACTCGTAGGATTTATGGCATCCTAACTAACTACCAGCCTGATGATGACCGATGGAATCACCCAGCAATGTTATTGTTCCCTCCCGGTATACAAGAACCTGAAGGGAGAACAGAATATCCCTATTGGTTGTTATCTAAGCAGAGTTTAGGGATAAAAGCTGGCCCAACAGAGATTGCCCAACGATTTGCTAGAGACTTGATGGAGGCTAATTTATGTTCAGTTATTTTTGTTGGTACAGTGAAATCTACAGAAACACAAGCCAGAAAACTGGCAAACAAACAGGAACAGAAAGTAGATTTGCCTCCCATTGATGTCACACGAATGAAGTTGGAACTTGGACGTGATTCCATTATCGTGGAGACAGGCAGAAACGGGGTGGTGCCACATCACGGTCGGCTTACAAAGCTTGAACAAATCATCACGGAAAAGTGGGTTCAAAATGATGTCGTGCAAACGGTTGTGGCAACCCCAACCCTCGCTGAAGGGGTCAATCTGCCTTTTGATTTTTCCCTGGTTACTTATACCAAACGAGACCAAGAGGAGCTTGCCCCAAGAGAAATCATGAACATGATTGGTCGGGCGGGCCGGGCCGGATATGTATCTGATGGGATTGGTCTTGTGGTGAAAAAGAATTCCGGTAGACCACGTGAAGTACTAGATGAAACTCGTCGCTATTTTTTTCATCATATAACACCAACTCAAGATAAAGTAGGGTTTGCCAAATTGCTACTTGATTGTGTGAAGGCAAATATTGGCAAACCTGATTATCCGCTTGAACTGGGCGGGCTTGATTTCTCACAGATTCAAATTCTGCAGACCTTTATAATGGATATTTTGTTAAATGAAGATGACATTGACAATCAGATAGTTACCCAAATCCATCAATACCCATCGGTTCGGGGTATGGCGGAATCCGAACGCCAAAACGTTGTTAATGTCTTAATTGCATTCAGCCAGAATATACATAGCCTGATTCATAGTAGTGATCCTCTACTGTTGTCTCTTGTACAGCGAAGTGGATTACCGTTGGAAATTTTACAATTTTTCCTCGAACAGCTCCGCAGTGCTGATCTTTCAGAGATAGTTACTCGAGGTGAATTTAGTCAAATAATGTGGGCTGACCAACTGGTACAAAATGCACTAAGAAACTGTGTGCATCGTGATTGGTATAGCAAATTATTCGGGAATGACTTTGATCTTGAGCGTATGTTTCTGACGATATTGAGTTGGCGAGAGGGTAGCCAAATAGCAAGCTTAGAGCGAATATGGTATTCAGATCAATCCGAAAAGGATTTACGTCTAGAAATAGGCGCACTGATAAACCAAAAGTTACCGCTCTATTCTCAGTTTTGGGGCGCATTGGCTGTTTGTTATGAAGTGTTGTATGGCGACACACAACAAAGTAGATTTGGTAGATTGTTGAGGGCATTACCGGCATTTACACGTGAGGGAGTAACTTCAACATTACAACTACATTGGTTGTACACTCTTGGCGGGTTTGATCGCGTATTAGCTCACAATATAGCAGATGTTTGGCAAGGCATGGGGCGTGAACAAGAATCACTAGCTTATCTTCGAGGGCAACTCAGAAGGTGGTATTTGGAACAGCAAACGTGGCCTAGTCAACTGGTTCCAGAATTGAGAGACATTGTAAAAGCGATTGTTTCGGAGTTGAATTATTCGGTTGCGTAATTGCTTTGAAATGAACTTCTCATTATTTTGAATGTCTCAGAGAGCTTTTTTAGGAGACCCAATTATAAAAGAGGTGAAGACTATGGTGGCAGTTGAATTTCAGACAACAATCAAGAATGGGATGATTGAGATTCCTGAAGTGTATCGGGGCCGGCTGCAACAGCAGGTGCGGGTGATTTTGTTGGGGGAAGAAGCGGCCGTATCTGAGGTTAACCAACGCTCAATTGTAGATGTGTTAGCCGAAGTTCCGGGGCAGCGCGTGTTCAAATCGGCTACGGCCGTGGCTCATTATTTACAAGAGGAGCGTGCTGCGTGGGATCGTTAACCTTACCAGAATCGGGTTTGGTCTATCTGGATACCAGTCCGATCATTTATGCTGTAGAAAAAATCCCACCCTATGATGCTTTGTTGCAGCCGTTGTGGGCACAGGCGCAAACAGGAGCGATTCAATTTGTGGGAAGCGAATTACTGTTGTTAGAAACTCTGGTGAAGCCGGTGCAAGCCGGGGATAATCTTTTACAAACTGCTTTTCGTCACTTTTTATATGCACGTGAAATGCGGCTGGTATCCATTTCTACAACTGTGTTAGAAACGGCCGTGCAATTACGAGCAACAAGCAACCTGAAAGCACCGGACGCCATTCACGCGGCTGCCGCCCTCCAACTGAGCTGCGATGCTTTTATCACCAATGATCCTGTATTTCGCCGTGTCTCAGGTCTATCAGTTGTTGTTTTGGAAGAATTAAAACCAAAATAGCTTTGAACTATGCGTGTTTTCGCTCTCAGGGA
>CAADGU010000612.1 GCA_900696625.1 uncultured Chloroflexota bacterium
CCGCGTTTCCTGGCCTGCCCAATGCCCGCTGGGTGGCGCTGCGGCTGCTGGATGGCGACCAGAGCATTATCCGCGCCGTGCGCAATGGCGAATTAGGCCGCTTGAATACGCCCGCGCCGCAACAAAACAATCGCATCGAATTGGAGGTACTGGCATGACCACCTATCCTTTGAATGGCCGGGGCCTGGTTGCTCCCCCATCTCCCCCTGACCCGCAAGAAGCAATCTTACAAATGCAAGATGCCGTCTTACAAACGGCCGAATCTCTGCGCTGGCAAATTGGACAGGGCTTCCATGAACAGTTGATGGAAGACATTTACACCAACGCGGCGCAATTGGCCGACCGTGCCGTCACCCGCCCCGGCGAAAAGCCGCGCTTTGACCTGGACCGCACCATTGACCGCATTGTCACCAGCCGTATTTGGGGCTTCCCGATGATGATTGCCATGTTGGCGGTCGTTTTCTGGCTGACCATTATCGGTGCCAATTATCCGTCGCAATTTCTGGCGTCCATCCTGATTGATACGATGGTGCCATTGCTGCACCAGATTGCCACCGCCATTGGGCTGCCCTGGTGGTTGAGTGGGCTGCTGATTGACGGCATGTACCTGGCCACGGCCTGGGTGGTGAGCGTGATGCTGCCGCCGATGGCCATATTCTTCCCGCTGTTTACGCTGTTGGAGGATTTTGGCTACCTGCCGCGGGTAGCCTTTAACCTGGATAATGCCTTCAAAAAGTCGGGGGCGCATGGCAAACAGGCGCTGAGCATGATGATGGGTTTTGGCTGCAATGCGGCGGGCGTGATTGCCACGCGGGTAATTGACAGCCCGCGTGAACGGCTGATTGCCATCATCACCAATAATTTTGCATTGTGCAACGGCCGTTGGCCCACGCAAATCCTCATTGCCAGCCTGTTTGTGGGTGCGTTGGTGCCGGTGTACATTTCTGGGCTGGTGTCCGCGTTGGCGGTGGTGGGTATTGCCGTGTTAGGTGTGCTGCTGACCTTTGTCGTCTCCTGGAGCCTGTCGCGCACGGTGCTGCGCGGTGAACTGTCCACCTTTAGCCTGGAACTGCCACCCTACCGCCCACCGCGCGTGCTGCAAACCATCTACACCTCGCTCATTGACCGCACGCTGTATGTGTTGTGGCGGGCGGTGGTGTTTGCCTTGCCGGCCGGGGCCGTTATCTGGCTGATTGGTAATGTCACTGTTCAGGGCGTTAGCATTGCCGAGTATATGGTCAATTTCCTGAATCCGGCAGGTATTTTGTTTGGCCTGAATGGCGTCATTTTGCTGGCGTATGTGGTGGCCATCCCGGCCAACGAGATTGTGATTCCCACCATCCTCATGCTAACGGTGATGATGTTGGGCGTAACCGGTGATGTGGGTGCAGGGGCGGGGGTAATGTTTGAATTAGATGAGCCGTTGGCAGTGAAAAGTCTGCTAACGGCGGGCGGCTGGACATTGCTCACGGCCGTGAACCTGATGCTCTTTTCGCTCATTCACAACCCGTGCAGCACCACCATTTACACCATTTACAAGGAGACGGGCAGCAAAAAGTGGACGGCCGTGTCCGCTCTGCTCCCCCTGGCCTTAGGCTTTACCGTCACCTTCTTCGTCGCCCAAATCTGGCGGCTGGCCGCCATGTGGTTGGGCAGCTAAACAAACCTGACAGGTCTTCAAAGACCTGTCAGGTTTTGCCGAGGTTTGGTTAACCGGCTGTTAACCAAACCTTAGCTGGCTCTTAACCGGCTGTTGATTCGGACTTAACGGGGGAAGGCTACTCTGCTACCTGTATGAAAAGAGAGAAAACTACAGGGGCGTTAGCCCATTGGTTGGCGGTTAGCTGCTGTTTTGCCTCAGCCACCAGCCTCTATTTCCCTGGAGAAACCGATGCATATTTTAGTAACAAATGATGATGGCGTGACGGCGCCGGGGCTGCTGGCTTTGGCCCAGGGCATGCGCCGTTTGGGTAAGGTCAGTATTTTGGCCCCCGACCATGATTGGTCAGGCGGTGGGCACGTGAAAACGTTGAACCGGCCACTGCGTGTGCGCCGTGTGAAACTGGCCGATGGCAGCCCGGCTTTTACCAGCGATGGCGCACCCTCTGACTGTGTGGCGCTGGCCTTGATGGGGCTGCTGAATGAAAAAATTGATCTGGTGGTTTCCGGCGTGAATACGTCGGCCAATTTGGGGCATGATGTGACGTATTCGGGCACGGTCACGGCCGTGATGGAAGGCATTATCTGGGGTGTGCCCGGCGTGGCGGTGTCGCTGGACGGCCGGGGGACTAGCTCCTGGGAATTAGATTACGGCATGGCCGTGGCAGTGGCTTGCCAGGTGGTGCAAACCGTCATTGAGAAAGGGCTGCCTGACCGTACTTTTCTCAATGTGAATGTGCCCAATCTGCCCGTGGGTGAACTGCGCGGTGTGCAGATGACGCGCCAGGGGTTGCGGGTGTATCGTGACCGGCTAGATAAACGCCAGGACCCGCGTGGTAACGATTATTACTGGATTGGCGGCGACCGCCCCACCGGTGTACCCAAAGAGGGTACGGATGTAGGGGCATTGGCGCAGGGTTATGCCTCGGTCACGCCGTTGCAGCTAGACCTGACGGCCTATCATGCCCTGGCGGTGCTGGCGGATTGGGAATGGCCGGCGCCGGCGCCGGCGATAAGCACCCTGGAAACCGTGTTTTCTGAAGAACCGGGCGGCAGTAACGGCCGTGTCCCTATTGAGCCGGTCCCGCTAGAGGTTATGGCTGCCTGAGGGTAAGAGGAAATCGTCTATGCTCAATATCGTCCAGGAAGAAAATCGGCGGTTGAAAGGGGAGCTTTCGGCGCTACGCCGGGTGATTATGCAGGTGGAGCCGGTGGTGATGTTGGACGGCCGTTTTGAAGAAATGATGACCTCGCCCATTGCCGTCATTGGCGTGGCCCGCCAGATCATCGCCCAAATCCCAGAAACGAAATTGCCTCCAGACGGCCGTGTGCGGTCCCCATAAAAAAACCTCTGACTCAGCCAGAGGTTTTTTTCTTTGTCAATGGGATGGTTTACGCTGCCATTGCAGATAAATGCCGCTGCCGATGAGGACGAGTCCGAAGACGGCCGTAACCAGCGCCAACGCCTGCCATATCATTTGCAACTGTGCGGCCTGCTGCTCCGCGCGGCTGGCGCCAGATTCCGGCAGCAAAATGGTGCCGCTGGCGCCGGGCAGTCGAATTACCGCGTTGGTACCCCTGGTGAGGCAAAAATTGATGTTGGCGTGGTTCAGACTTTCCGGGTACACAGGCACATAGACCGTACTTTGTGTCGTCGCCGTCCAGCCCGCGGCGGGCAGAACGGTCACTTCCCAGTAACTTTGACCGGCAGCATAGAGGCCAAAATCCCCTTTTGCGCCAGAATAATTGGTGATCACGGTTTTCCGGTCGCTGCTGACAAAGCGGACATCAATGCCCTGAATGGGGTTTTCGCCGGTGACGCCTGTGCCCACGCAACGGCCGTCGCCATTCACATCCTCATACACAAATCCCGAAATGGAGCCGCGCTGATCGGTAACCTGCTCCGAATCGCCGCCGCCGCCGGGTGGCGGCACATTGGTGGGGGTGGGTCGCGGCGTTTGCGCCCCGGCCACACCAACTACCCAGAACCAGACCAACACCGCCAGTAATCCAGCCGTCATTTTTTTTGCCGTCATCATAGCCTCCCGATTGATCAACCGCCGGCCCGTTTACCGTAGCAGGCAGTTCAAATGAAGCAACATTATGCAAAGTGTGTCTATTATACAACTTTTTTCGTTTATGTTAAGACCTGGATTAGTACGGCCGTTACCTGAACAATTTGCTCCAACCCGTGTGAACCGTCTCCATCCGGCATTGACATTTTCTTGACACATCCGCTTATTTTCTTGTCACCATCTTGACGGCACGGCCGTTACACTGCGTAAGGATTATTGAGTAATTGGGTAATTGGGTAATTGAGAGATCGTTTTTCGGGAAAAATGGGCGATGAAACAAAAAAAGAAACGACGCAACTATCTAATGTTGGTTTTATTGGGCGTGATTATGGTTGTTCTGATGGCGTTGGGGCATTTCACGGCCGTGCCCACCCGTTTCCTCGTTGTGTTGGAGACGGTTGACGGCATCTGGTTTGGCGCGCTGGCGCTGTGGTGTTATGCCAACGGCCGTGCCAATGGTTCCGAATGGTGGCAGGATGACGAAGCGTCCGGGTGGCGGGGAGATTGGTGAAACGGGCTATAATTGTGCCCATGACCAAAGTATTGATTGTAGACGACGAAAATGCCATCCGGCGCTTTTTGCGCACGGCGCTCCACGCGCATGGCTATGAGATTATGGAAGCCGCCAGCGGCGAAGAAGCCATCTTGCAGGCGGTGAATGGGCAGCCAGACCTGATCATTCTCGATTTGGGCCTGCCGGGCATAAATGGCCTGGAAGTGACCAAACGGCTGCGCGAATGGAGCCAGACACCCATCCTCATCCTGTCCGTGCAAGACCAGGACGCCGATAAAATTGCGGCATTGGACGCCGGCGCTGACGATTACCTGACCAAGCCGTTTAGCGTGGGGGAATTGACGGCGCGGCTGCGGGTGGCGCTGCGCCATGCCCAAAAGGTGGAAACGGAGCCGATTTTTGCAACCGGCGACCTGCGCGTTGACCTGGCAGCGCGGCTGGTGACGTGCCGGGGCGTAGAGGTGCAGCTCACCCCCACCGAGTATGATTTGCTGCGCATCCTCATCCAACATGCGGGGCGGGTGCTGACCCACCAACAACTGCTGCGGCAGGTAAGAGGAGTTGGCTACCAGACCGACACCCACATTTTGCGGGTGCATATGAGCAATTTGCGGCGCAAAATTGAAGACGACCCCACCCATCCCCGCCTGATTTTGACGGAATCGGGGGTGGGCTACCGGTTGGTGGTGGATGCTTAAACGGCCATCACCGCCTCCGCTACCGGCAGCCATATCATAAAAACAGCGCCACCGCCGGGACGATTTTGGGCTGTGATACGGCCGTGATGCGCTTCCACAATCCCCTTGCTAATAGACAGTCCCAGCCCGGTGCCACCCACGCCTGGTGGCGCGGCCCGGTAAAACTTCTCAAAAATCCGCTCCCGCTCCGTTTCCGGCAGCCCTGGCCCCCGGTCTTTAATGGTAATCATAACCTCATGGCCCTGGGCCGTCGCCTCAATTTGTACCGGCTCGTCCGGCGGTGCATATTTCAAGGCATTATCAATCAGATTTACCAACGCCTGCACCATCAGCGTAAAATCGGCCAGCACCAATGGCAAATCATCGGGAATGGCAAGCTCCAGGATACGCCCTTCCAGGCGGTGCGGCATTTGCGCCAGCGCCGCCGCCACCAGCTCCGGCGCTTCCACCGGGTGGCGCATGACCCGCATCGCCCCCGATTCCAGCCGCGTGATGTCCAGCAAATTGCCCACCAGCCGGTTCAGCCGCCGCGCTTCTTCCCAGGCTGTTAAGATCATCTCGCGCCGCGCTTCTTCAGACAATAAATCGGCATCGTCGTGCAGGCTGCTCAACGCGCCGGTAATGGTCGCCAACGGGGTGCGCAGATCGTGGGAGATAGAGTTGAGCAGCGCATTTTGCAGCTTTTCGGTCTCTTCCAGCAGCCGGGTTTGGCGCGCCTGTTCGGCCAACTGCGCCCGCTCTAGTGCCAGCGCCACCTGGCTGGCAAAAGATTCCAGCAGCCGCCGCTGTTCACCCGTCAGCGGCGGGTCGGCGTCGGTGAAGTAGATGGGCATGACGCCTACTACCTGCCCGGCGGAGGACAGCGGTAAATAGGTGGCGTGTACGGCCGTCAACGTCTCCGTATACCGCCCCGCCGGCTGATTATGCCGGTACACCCAGTCCACCACCGCCATGCTGTCCTTTTCCAGTTGGAAACCAGAGGTAGAGGCCAGCAGCGTCAACCGTTCGCTATCGCCAGTGGGCAAAAACAGACCGGCTGCCCGGCCAATACTCTCCTGGATATGCTGTACGGCCACCTGGGCAATATCCGGCGCCTGGTTGACGCTGGCCAATTTCTGGCTGAGGGCGTACAGGGCGGCCGTTTGTGCGGCGCGGCGGCGGGCGGCCAATTCCTGTTCGCGCGCCCGCGCCGTTAGCGTACTGATGACCAGGCTGACGGCCAGGAAGGCGATGAAGGTGAGGATGTATTCGGCGTCGGCGACGACAAAGGTGTAATAGGGGGATACAAAGATCAGGTCAAAGGCGATGACGCTTAACACCGAAGCAAAGATCGCCGGGTTGCGCCCCAACCATACGGCCGTCACAATCACCACCAACAAATAGAGCATGACCACATTGGTTGGTTCGATGTACGGCCGTAGTGGTAAACCCAACAGCGTCGCCAGCCCCACCATGGCTGCCGCGCTGCCATACTGCTGCCAGCGAATGGGGGATGGGGCGGCCAGGGGGCGCGAGACGGTCGTTGCTGGCCCGGCCGTGCCACTGATGACATACACATCAATCTCCTGGCTCTGGCGCAAAATCTGGTCAATCAACGAGCCGCGTCGCCATTCCGACCAGCGCGAGCGCAGCGGTTTACCGGCTACAATTTTGGTCACGTTGTGCTGCTGCGCATACGTTACCAGGGTTTCGGCAATGTCACGGCCGTTGATGCGCACCGTCTGCGCCCCCAACTCTTCGGCCAGGCGCAAGGTGCGCGCTACTTGGTCTCGATCCGCTTCCGGCAAATGGGTGTGGGCGGCCGTTTCCACGTAAACGGCTATCCATTCGGCGTTGAGACTTTTGGCCAGACGGCGGGCGGTGCGCACCAGCCGTTCGCTCAGCGGGCTGGGGCTGACGCATACCAAAATCCGCTCCCCGGCCGGCCAGGGGCCGGGAATGGCGTGAACCTGCATATACGCCCGCATCTGCTCATCCACCCGTTCAGCCGCACGGCGCAGCGCCATCTCCCGCAGCGCCGCCAGGTTGCCGGGCCGGAAGAATTTGCGCATAGCCCGTTCCGCCTGTTCCGGCATATACACCTTGCCGTTTTCCAGCCGCTGCCGCAGTTCGTCAATGGGCAGGTCAATCAGTTCAATTTCGGTGGCTTCGTCCAGCACATAATCGGGCACCGTTTCATGCACCACCACGCCCGTAATCTGGGCGACGATGTCGTTCAAACTTTCCAGATGTTGGATGTTGACGGTGGTGTACACGTCAATGCCGGCATTGATCAATTCCAGCACGTCCTGAAAGCGGCGGGCATGGCGCGAGCCGGGGGCGTTGGTGTGTGCCAGTTCATCTACCAGGGCGATTTGCGGCCGCCGCGCCAGCACGGCGTCGGTGTCCATCTCGGTGAGGGTGATGTGGCGGTAATTGACCTGGCGGCGGGGGATGATTTCCAGGTTGGTCAGGAGGGCGTCGGTTTCGGCACGGCCGTGTGTTTCCACATAAGCCACCACCACATCTCGGCCCTCGGTGCGGCGCTGGCGGGCCGCCTCCAGCATGGCAAACGTCTTACCCACCCCGGCAGCATATCCCAGGAATATCTTCAGCTTGCCGCGCTTCGCTTCCGCTTCAGCTTGCTGAATCTGGCTTAACAACTGGTCGGGGTCGGGGCGTTTGTCCGTCATCAGCGGAAAGCTTATTGCTCTAGCTGCTAAGCTTTATGCCCAGAATGGCGGCGAATTGACTGTTGTCAATGTATCCAAAACGTTTACCCTGGTGTCCGATAAAATGGATTGCGTAAGGCAGTAGCAAGGGGTAATCAGGTGAGGTTTGGTTGATAATGCGCAGTTCATACCTGTCCTCGGCAACACGAGAAATGCAAGCCAGATCACCGGGACGGCATAACTGGCTATTCCGCAGTTTTCCCGTTCCCAAGCGGAAATCAAGATTGTTTTCTGCCTCGAACGTGACCCGGCAGGCGGTATCGGTAATGCCCAGGTCAATGTAGTGTAAAGTGACTAAGGCAGATAACGCCCCCTTAATACTGCGTTGGTTCCTGATAGTTAACGGGGGGAAGAAGTCGTAACTGTCTTTGCTCAGCCAGAAATATTGGCTTCCCAGCGCGGCTTTTGCGCCGGGAGCAGCCTGAATCCGAGCAGTATCTGCATGGCCCAAAATGAGGATGAGCGTGACGGTTTCGCTTTCATCTAAAACAACCTGCCCAGGCGTTTCATCATAAAGAAGTTGCCACCCTGGATTAGCAGGGTCGCTACCCGTCAATTGGTATCGCACCCAATTTTGCCTGTTCATCTGGTCAATAAGCTGAGGCCAGCTAAAGTTACCTTGCTGTAGAATCGGATCATCTAACCAAACGGCCGCTTCCACATTCTGCGCCATCCCCGGCCCGGTAAAGTTACCTGATGTCACGATGAGTTGCTCCCCTTGCGATGTAGCTGCGCCATAACATTTCGCGTGTAGCAGCCGCTTGCGGTTGATAATGTGAATTTCAGCGCCACAATCTAACAAGGCGCCTACCACCTGTTTGCTGGTTAGCCGTTGGGAAGTGCTGCCCCCCAGATATGCTACCAGACGCCCACCTTGCTCTGTATGTTCTCGAAACGTGCGATAGAAACGCGCGCCCCCATTGAAATTGGCAAAGCCTGAGATGATGTAAAAAGTCCCATCTCCTGGTTGGTGGTGACGCACCCAGGTTTTTTCCAGCATGTGACGCAAACCGGCGCTCTGCCCGGTAGCATAGATGTTGGGGTGTAAAGTAAATTCGATCATAGTCTTCTTAGAATCAATAGTGTTTCCATTTGTACAGCGTTGGCCTGATGGATGCTGTATCGCTGGTAAGTTTGCAAAGGGATGCTTTCCTGGTGGGCAAATCCTGAATGAATGGCAATGGTTTGTAACCAGGCTGGAGTGTCAATATCGAATCTAGTATGGCCTAATAAGGTGTGATTGTGCCCCGCGACAAGAGCAAAAGGCGCGTCTGGCTTGAGAAGTGTGTGCATATTTTGAAACATGGCTTGCATATGGCTGAAATAGCGGTACATCAGGTAAGGAACAGCCTGGCGGCGAAAACCATCGTCCGGCAGCAGGGCGCTTTCCAATTGTCGGCAAAAAGCATGAACCTGTTCAGGAAGGGCATGTTGATTTTGATGTAGCGCGTAGGCCCACGCTTGTTTTTCTGCTTTGATGAATTCGCGGCTGCCGGTTAAGCTGGCTTCTAACGATTTAATCTGCTGTGGTGTGCTGAGGTTTAACCAGACCAGGCTGAGACGTTGAGTATCTATATAAGGGAGTGCAGTGGCATAAGGCGGGCTGGTGATAGCGGCTTCATAGGGAGGGGGGTAGGGCCAATCTTGGGCTGTGACGAGACGAATATCTCCCAGATAGGCGCGGTTTTGGTTGGTTGATTGTGGTGGAATAATGTGTTGGGCGGCTTCCAGATTGTCTAAAAAGTAACTGGCTTTTTCCCGAAAGGCGGTTAATAGTGGTTTTTCCGGCAAGGGGGTGCGTCGTTGTCTGATGCGCAAATCGGCCGGTTCTTGTTGGGAGTAGTCACGCAGCAGGTCACTAAAAATGGCGAGTAGGATGTGTCGGGTTGCTTCAGGGAGGTTGGCGCTGTAATGGCGGACAAATTCTATTTGCTTCAACACGGCGTCATCGAACCAGCGATGTAAATAAGCGGAGCGAGGAGAACCGTCCATGCTTAACTCATAACGGGCAAATTGCGCTGCATAGTCGTTAAGCAGGCTCTGTAATGTTTCTCGAATGGTAGAAGCTGGTATGGATTGGGCCTGTAATTTTGCATTGGTAATAAAGACGGCTAAGGGGTTCACGTCTGCGCCAACAGCGTTGAACTGCCCATGTCTGGCCTCTACCAGGGTTGTGCCGCTGCCGCAAAATGGGTCCAGGATGGTCTGCCCAGGTTGAATATGCAACAGGTTGGCGATGCCACGCACGATTTGTGGATTGAATTTGCCTTTGTATTCATGTAATCCATGAACAGAGTAGCGCGTGGTTTGTTTACGTTGGGCGCCGGTTTTGATGCAAGAGTGTTCCAGGTTATGTTGTAAGGTGTTGTAAAGTTGACCGTTGAAGGTGAATTTTTGGAAGTAGACAAGCCGCTTGAGTTCATCAATATGGGGAGCGCCGCTAATTTGTAGGCCGCTTTTGCCCGGCTGCACGGCCGTTACCCCACTTAAAGAGGCCGCTTCCCGTTGCGCCATCTCTTTCTCATAAGGGAAATAGCGATAATCGTGCCAGTATAAAAAAGAAGACATGGCGGGTTTATGGCTTTTGAAAAATAAGGATTTGTTCTGTTTTGATGTTGGCGTGGGAAAGGTTAAACGACTTGCGGGAAGCGGCGATCTGGCGTGACAGGTTGGTTACGGTACACAGGCCACATTGCCGGGCAACGGCCGTGACCAATGACGCATTATCTACAATCTGCCCATGAATTTTAGACCGGCCAATGACGATGCAGATATAACCGCCAGGGACGACGACCTTGTGTAAAAGCTGTAAAACGTGCTTCATTTGTGCCTGAAAATCTTCAATGGTGGGTGGGTTCTTGCGAAAATAATGGGCCCGCGCCCCTATCTCCTGTACTTTTACCGCCAATGGGTCCCGGTCAAGCCAGAACATGCGGTATTTATGGTAGAGCCAATACTCATAAGCGTTGGGATAGGGCGGTGATGTAATCACGCAGCCGACAGGTCTGGCAATATCTGCTGGCTCAGTTAGCATGATGTTTTTCTCAATGACCTGACATTCTGTTGACAGTGGGCGGTAGGTCTGTTTGGCGGCCCACAATTGCTGCACGGCCGTAGAAAATTGCTGAAACACGTCACCGGGTTGTACTTTTTTCTTGATAGCGGCATAGCGTGTATCACTTTCTTGATTAGATACACGCACAAGGATGCTGGATAGCGCCAATTGCAGTGCTTCCCGCACATAAAGGTTGTTTACCTGGTCTATGGCATGGCGCAAATCAGCAATTTCCTGTTGGACGGGTGAAGCAAACCAATGGTCTAAATTGGGAATGGGAGGAATAGCCGCCATTTCGTATGGCTGCCTGGCTTTCTCAACACATCGGGCTGCTTCATTCAAGAATATCTCTGGTAAAGGTTGTGTCTTTACCCGGCTTATCAGGCAAGCAATCGGATTCAGGTCAACACCGATGGCCGCAAACCCGGCCAGTTGCGCTTCAACCAGCGTGCTGCCACTACCGCAAAACGGGTCAAAGATAGCCGTGTCAGCAGGAATATCCAGGAGAGAAATCAACGTGCGGGGAATTTCGGCAATGAACCGGGCCGGATATGGGTGGATAGCATGAATGCCGTTTGTCTTGTTGGAGTCGGGAAAGTCCCAATTTACTGTATGCAGTTTTGCGACGGCCGTGTTCTCTTGTGTGTACATGACCATAGTTTCGGATCATTCGAGTAAAAGTGCAAACGGTGGTAGAGACATATAATGCTCAATACGGTACCCGTAGTTTACCGGGACGCCAGGTCGTCTAAAGCCAGATTCAACTTTAGGACGTTGACGCGCGGTTCGCCCAATAGGCCCAGAAAACGGCCGTCCGTATGTGCCTCTATCAGTTTATTTATTTCGCTTACGGCCAATCCCCGCGCCTGGGCTACCCGGTTTGCCTGGTACTGCGCCGCAGCTATGCTGATGTGCGGGTCCAGTCCGCTGCCCGAAGCCGTCACCAGGTCTACGGGGATGGGCAGCGGGTTGCCGGGGTCGGCCGACTGCAAGGCGGCGATGTGCGCCTGTACCTGGGCCGCCAGCGCCGGATTGCTGGCTGCCAGATTCGACCCGGCGCTGGCGGCGGCGTTGTAGGGATATGGGGTGGTGGCCGACGGCCGTGCCCAAAAATAAGCCGGGTCGCTGAAGGGCTGGCCGATCAGTTCCGAGCCGATGATCATGCCCTCGTGTTCGATCAAACTGCCGTTGGCCTGGTGCGGAAAGGTGGTCTGGGCAACGGCCGTGACCAGCAGCGGATAGGCCACCCCCGTCAATAGGGTGAACAAAACAAATAAAACCAACGCTGGCCGCATCACCGGCCCCCAACGAAATGTTGTGTTCATAATTGAGCCTCTATTGCCGCCAATTACTGGCAGAAGTACAACAACCCGTATGTCGCCAGCACTACCATAACCAGCCAGGCATGGTAGGCAGAGCCGGGCAATCGCAACGAGTGTAGGAAAAACAAAACCAACATGAAACCAATAATCAAGACACCTTCTTGTTTCTTCTGTAACCGTTTCATCACAAACCCTTCAAGCAACCAGTTCGTAGTAGGCGATTTATCGCCGTCAAAAGGCGATAAATCGCCTACTACGAACCTAAACCAGACCCAACGTTACCAACAGCAGGTCAATCAGTTTGATGCCCACAAAGGGCACGAGCAGGCCGCCCAGTCCGTAAATGAGCAAGTTGTCGCGCAGCAGTTGGGCGGCGGGTACGGGGCGGTAGGGCACACCGCGCAGCGCCAGCGGCACCAGCGCCATGATGATCAGCGCATTAAAGATAACGGCCGACAAGATGGCGCTCTGCGGCGTGGCTAACTGCATAAAGTTCAGCACAGTCAGCGCCGGATAGGTGGCGGCAAAGGCGGCGGGGATGATGGCAAAATACTTGGCTACGTCGTTGGCAATGCTAAAGGTGGTCAACGAGCCACGTGTCATCAACAACTGCTTGCCAATTTCCACAATCTCAATCAGCTTGGTGGGGTCGCTGTCCAGGTCTACCATATTGGCTGCTTCGCGGGCGGGTTGGGTACCGCTGTTCATGGCCACGGCCACATCGGCCTGGGCCAGGGCGGGCGCGTCGTTTGTGCCATCGCCGGTCATGGCTACCAGATACCCTTTACTCTGCTGCTCGCGGATGAGTTTGAGCTTGGCTTCCGGCGTGGCTTCGGCCAGGAAATCGTCTACGCCGGCTTCCACGGCGATGGCGGCGGCCGTCAGCGGATTGTCGCCGGTGATCATGACCGTTTTGATGCCCATTTGCCGCAGTTGGCCGAAGCGTTCACGGATGCCGGGTTTGACCACATCTTTGAGATGCACCACGCCGATGGCCCGGCCATTATGGGCTACGGCTAATGGTGTGCCGCCGGTACGGGCAATTTGGGCCACGGCCGTTTCCATTTCCCCCGGTATCGTGTGTCCCTGCGCCTGCACGTAGGCGGCAATGGTGTCTGGCGCACCCTTACGAATGGCCTCGCCGTTGAGATTGATGCCACTCATGCGCGTCTGGGCGGAAAAGGGGATGAATTCGGCGGCAGCGGCACGGCCGTTGGCCTGCACGCCAAACTTCTTTTCCGCCAGAGCGACAATACTGCGTCCCTCGGGCGTCTCATCGGCCAGCGAGGCTAATTGCGTCAGTTCTGCCAGTTGTTTGGGTGGTGTGCCATTGACCGGGATGAACTCTACTGCCTGCCGGTTGCCCAGGGTGATGGTGCCGGTCTTGTCCAGCAGCAGCACGTCCACGTCCCCGGCGGCTTCTACCGCCCGGCCAGACATCGCCAGCACATTGCGCTGGATGAGCCGGTCCATGCCAGCAATGCCGATGGCGTTGAGCAGGCCGCCAATGGTGGTAGGGATCAGGCAGACGAGCAGGGCCACCAGCGCCGTTACCGTCACCGCCTGCCCCTGCCCGGCAGCCTGGGCGCTGTAGAGCGAAAAGGGCAGCAGCGTGGCCGTCACCACCAGGAAGATGATGGTGAACCCGGCCAGCAAGATGGTCAGGGCGATTTCGTTGGGCGTTTTTTGCCGTTTGGCCCCTTCCACCAGGCTGATCATGCGATCCAGGAACCCTTCGCCGGGATTGCTGGTAATTTGCACCAGCAGCCAGTCGGAGATGAGGCGGGTGCCCCCGGTAACGGCGCTGCGGTCGCCGCCAGATTCACGCACCACCGGGGCGCTTTCGCCGGTGACGGCGCTTTCGTCTACGGCAGCGATGCCCTCGATGATTTCGCCGTCGGCAGGGATAACGTCGCCCGCTTCCACCAGTACCACGTCACCCTGGCGCAGGTCGGTAGATGGGATCGTGTCATAGACGGCCGTGCGCACCGGCTGACGTAATTTTTTGGCGGGCGTCTCGGTGCGGGTGCGGCGCAGGGCGTCTGCCTGGGCCTTGCCGCGCCCTTCGGCCAGCGCTTCGGCAAAGTTGGCAAACAGCACCGTAAACCAGAGCCAGGCGGCGATGGCCCCAATGAAGGCAGGTGGGTCGTTTTCTAACGGCCGTCCTACCACTGCCAGCAGCCACAATACCGTCAGCAGAATGCTGCTGATTTCCACGATAAACATGACCGGGTTGCGCAGCAGGTGGCGCGGATTCAGCTTAATCACTGCATCCCGCAGCGCCCGGCGGTACAGTTCCTTTTTGGGGGTAGGTTTACTTTTTTTACTCATAATGATAACTGCTCCACAATTGGCCCCAGTGCCAAGGCGGGCAGGAAACTCAACGCACCGACAACGATGATGATGACGATGAGCCAGACGACAAAGAGGGGGGTGTGGGTGGGTAACGTGCCCGCGCCGGTTGGGATTTTTTGTTTAGCGGCCAATGACCCGGCGATGGCCAGGATGGGCAGGATGAGCCAGTAGCGGGCGAGGAGCATAGCCAGGCCGCCGCTGTAGGCATAAAAAGGGTGGCTGCCGTTGATCCCTGCAAAGGCGCTGCCGTTGTTGTTGCCCATAGAGGAGAAGGCGTACAAAATCTGGCTGAAACCGTGTGGGCCGGGATTGGTGGCGCCGCTTTGCCCGGCGGTCAGGCTGACGGCTACGGCCGTGAGCAGCAGCACCACCAGCGGCGGAATCAGGATCACCAGTGTTGCCATTTTCATCTCAAACGTTTCGATCTTTTTGCCCAGATATTCCGGGGTGCGCCCCACCATCAGCCCGGCTACAAAGACGGCGACGATGGCAAAGGCCAGCAGCCCATATAACCCAGAGCCAACGCCGCCAAAGATGACCTCGCCCAACTGCATCAGCAACAGCGGCGCCAGCCCGCCCAGCGGCGTGTAGGAGTCGTGCATGGAATTGACGGAACCGTTGGAAGCAGCGGTGGTGGCGGTGGCCCATAATGCCGAATTGGCAATGCCAAAGCGCGTCTCTTTGCCTTCCATATTGCCGCCGGGTTGGCTGGCGCTGGCAGTCTGGTCAATGCCTAATGCCGCCAGGCGGGGATTACCAGATTGTTCGGCCCAAACGGCCGTGCCCAGAAAGCCCACAAACACGATGAGCATAACCGCCAGCAGCGCCACCCCCTGCCGCCGGTCGCCCACCATCTCGCCAAAGGTGGCGCACAGCGCCGCCGGGATGAGCAGGATCGCCAGCAGTTCCAGGAAGTTGGACAGGGGCGTGGGGTTTTCAAAGGGATGGGCGGAATTGACGTTGAAGAAGCCACCGCCGTTCGTGCCCAATTGTTTGATGGCAATTTGCGAAGCCGCCGGGCCAACGGCGATGTGTTGGGTGGTGATGTGTTCGTCACCCTCGAAGATGGGGTCGAGCAGGACGGCCGTTTGCGGCGGCAAAAAAGTCTGCACCACTCCCTGCGACACCAGCAGCAGCGCCAGCAGCAAGGCCAGTGGCAGCAAGATGTAAAGCACACTGTGCGTCAGGTCTACCCAGAAGTTGCCGATCGCGCTGACTCGCTGGCGGGCCAGGCCACGAATAAGCGCCACCAAAACAGCCATACCGGTGGCGGCGGAGAGGAAGTTTTGCACGGTCAGCCCTACCATTTGGGTGAAATAGCTCATGGTGGTTTCGCCGCCGTAAAACTGCCAGTTGGTGTTGGAGGCGAAGGAGACGGCCGTGTTGAAAGCGAGCGGGGTGGGTACGGCCGTGAACCCCTGGGGGTTGAGCGGTAGCCAGCCCTGCAACCGTTGCAGCAGATAAACTACCAACAGTCCCAGGCCGTTGAATACCAGCAGCGCCGCTGCATAAGCTCGCCAGCCCATCTCTGCTTCTGGGTTGACGCCCGCCAGACGATAGAAGCCGTTTTCTAACGGCCGTAACCAACGCACCAGCCAGACGCGCTCGCCCTGGTACACGCGGGCCATGAATAGACCCAAAGGCCAGGCCAGCAGCAGCAGCGCCAGCAAATAAAACGTGATTTGTAACCAACCATTCATCACAAACACCTTTGAGTAATCGCTGATTTATTTGCGAACGATCACCTAAAACCACTCCGGCTTGAGCAGCGCCGCCAACAGGTACAGCAGCAAACTCAGTGCGAGTACGGCCGTTATCACATACAACACAGTCATGGAAACCTCTCTGTTCTGGGGTTTTTGGTCGCGGTGCGTGAGGATTTCCCGGTCACGCATCACTCGTCACGCATCATGCATCACGATTTCCCAAACTGTACCGCGCCTGAGGTCATGGTGGGGTACAGGTTAGGGGTGGAGGCGTTTAGAAAGTGTCAAGACGGCCGGCAAGGGCATTTGTTTGTGAACTATGACTAACTGGTGACGGGTGGGGTTGGTTATTTTGGCAGAAAGGTTGGCACGGCCGTTGACATTCCCCTATCCCTTGTTACACTTCTGCGCATGATGAACGCAAACACACCAATCATTGTCTCCAAGAAGAGCAAGAAGGGCAGCAGAAACCGGTAGGTTATCTGGACGTTGTGCGTTCCCCACAGTTGTTTGCACACCGAAGCCCCGCCAGATAACCGGCGGGGCTTTTTGTTTGTAATTGAGTAATTGCGTAATTACCCAATTACCCAATTACCAAATTACTCAATTACTCAATTACCTGTTATGAACACAAACTTTTCGCTGCAATTCAAGAAAGGCAAGAAGACCAAACCACCGCCGGTTCTGGTGTGTTGCGCTGTTCCCTGAAAGCAAAAAGGTAAAAGGGTGTATCAGGCGGGCTTACCGGAACGGTGGTAAGCCCGCTTTTTATTTTCTAACCATGTTCGTAGTAGGCGATTTATCGCCGTTCAGAAGGCGA
>CAADGU010000613.1 GCA_900696625.1 uncultured Chloroflexota bacterium
CTCACCTTGTGCGACTTTAGGGGTTTATCGTTGATTTACCGTTGATGGCACGGAATTTCGGCTCGACGCTAACCCACGACAGGTAGATTTGCTCACGGCCGTGCCCGCGCTGCCGATATTTCACCGGCCTTTCACTGACTTGTTAAAAATTTTATAAAGGGAACGTATTTCCCGGCATCCAGCGCAACCCATCTGCTGACTAACATACGTTCCAGTCGTGGAAATAAACGAACCATCATTGGCAAGAACCTCCCTTTGCACCCTCTAGCCCCTTTGTGGCCGCACCTCTGACTTTCGGCTAACGCAACTTTTTTAGGAGCACCGTCCGCAAAACAACCAGCGCCATCATCCGGCCATCATCGGCGTGTGTCGGCATGGTTAACCCATCCCGCCCCCTTCCACGTCTAACACGACCCGTCCCTCAACGATCTATCAACGATACGGCCGTAGCATATAGTGTCATAACCACCGATAGGGCAATTTGCCAAAGGAATGTCAGGTGATGAAACGGTTATCTTCTCCTCTTACTCATATGAAAGACCACTACCAGGTGGTGGTCATTGGTTCCGGTTATGGTGGGGCCATTGCTGCCTCCCGCCTGGCCCGCGCCGGGCAGCAGGTTTGTGTCCTGGAACGTGGCAAGGAAATTCATCCGGGCGATTACCCGGACACCGAAGCGGAATGTCTGGCGGAAACGCAACTGAACACCCCAGGCGACCACGTGGGCGCCCGTACCGGCCTTTATCATTACCACGTCAATGAGGATATGTCAGTATTGACCGGCTGTGGCCTGGGCGGTACGTCGCTCATCAACGCCAATGTGGCCATTCGGCCCGACGGCCGTGTCTTTGCCGACCCCCGCTGGCCGCAAGCCTTACGCGACGATGTGGACACCTGGCTGGAAGCAGGCTTCCAACACGCCGAGGCCATGCTGCGCCCCACCCCTTACCCACAACATTTCCCGACCCTGCCCAAAATGCAGGCTTTGGAAAAATCGGCGGCGGCGTTAGAGGGCGATTTTTACCGGCTCAATCTCAATGTCAATTTTGAAGCAGGTGTCAATCACGTGGGCGTCCGCCAGGAAGCGTGTACCCTGTGCGGCGACTGCATGGCCGGCTGTAACACAGGGGCCAAAAACACCGTCCTAATGAATTACCTGCCCGACGCCCACCGGCACGGTGCAGAGATATTTACCCAGGTAGAAGTACGTACCATTGAACGGCGACACGGCCGTTGGCTGGTGCAATACGCCGCTTTAGGCAGTGGCAATGAGGTTTTTGCCGCGCCACCCTCCTTCGTCAGCGCCGATATGGTCATCGTGGCCGCCGGCACCATGGGCACCAATGAGATTCTGCTGCGTTCCCAAGCGGCCGGCCTGGCCCTGTCGGATCAGTTGGGCCGCCATTTTTCCGGCAACGGGGATGTCGGTGGCGCATCTTACAATTCCGATGTGCCCGTCAACGCCGTCGGCCTGGGGCCACGCGCCGGTAAACGGCGCCCGGTGGGGCCAACCATTACCGGAGCCATTGATCTACGCCAGACGCCCAACCTGGAGGATGGTATGATCATTGAAGAAGGGGCTATTTTCAGCCCGGTAGCCAAAGGTTTGCCCACGCTGATGGCCAGCGCCGCCCGAATAAACGGGCAAGACACAGACGGCGGCTGGCGTGATGAAGCGGCCGAAAAGCGGCGCGAACTGGAGAGCCTGGCGCGTGGGCCTTATGAAGGGGCGGTCAACCATACACAGGTTTTCCTGGTGATGGCCCATGATGATGGCAACGGCCGTCTCGCTTTACAAGAAGATCGTCTGCGAATCCAATGGCCGAATGACGGCCGTCAACCTTTTGTGGAAAGGATCAATCAACGATTGAAGCAAGCCACCCAGGCCATTGGCGGCACGTTTCTGGCAAACCCGCTCTGGTCAAAAAAGCTAAAAACCGGGGGGATGGTCACGGCGCACCCACTGGGCGGCTGTATCATGGCCGAGGATGCTGAACGCGGCGTGGTCAATCATAAAGGACAGGTATTTGCCGGGAACAGCGGCACGGCCGTGCATGAGGGGTTGTATGTGAGTGATGCGGCCGTTGTCCCTCGTTCCCTGGGCGCCAACCCGCTGCTGACCATTTCTGCCCTGGCCGAACGCACCATGATGCTGCTGGCCCAGGATCGCGGCTGGCAGATTGACTACAGTTTCCAACCGGCCGCTTCCCTGGATAACAACGGCGCGCTACCAGACGTGTTGGGGGTGCAGTTTACGGAAACCATGAAGGGCTACTTCTCTACCGCCGCTAAAACGGATTTCCAGGCTGGCTGGGAAAAGGGACAGGTGGATGGCTCACCCTTCCAGTTCATCGTCACCATTCTCATTGAAGATATGGAACGATTTATGCAGTCGCCGGACGACACCAGCGGCGTGACGGGCACAGTCACCGCACCCGCCCTCTCGTCACAGCCATTGGCGATTTCCGAGGGCTGTTTCAACCTGGCAATCGCTGACCCCCGCGACCCGGCTCGCCAGCGCCGGATGATTTACCGGATGAAACTGTCCTCTGTGGAGGGACGCACGTTTTATTTTGACGGCTTCAAGCTGATTCGTGATGATGCCGGATTGGATTTGTGGACGGATACGACGACGTTATACATCACGGTGTATGAGGGCGAAGAAGAATACCGTACAGTGGTGGGCAAGGGCATTCTGCGGATTACGGCCGACGATTTTCGGCGGCAAATCAGCACGCTGCAAATCTTAAACGCCCGCAGCAAACGAGAACGGCTGGCCGCAACGGCCCGTTTTGGCCGCCATTTTGGTGGGGTGTTATATGACATTTACGGCAGCGTCTTTGCCCGTTCTACCTATTTTGACCCCGATGCGCCGCCCCGTCAGAAACGGCCGTTACGCACCCAGGCGCCCGACGTCCACTTTTTCCAGACCGCCGATGGCCTGCGTTTACGCCTGACCCGCTACCGGGGCGGCGGCAAAGGGCCGGTGATGTTGGTGCATGGCCTGGGTGTCTCTAGCCTGGCCTTTGCCGTTGACACCATTGATACTAACCTGACCGAGTATCTCTATGAACAGGGGTATGATGTCTGGCTGCTCGATTACCGCTCCAGCATTGAACTGCCCTATGCCCCCACGCAATACACGGCCGATGATATTGCCCGGTACGATTGGCCGGCGGCGGTGCAAGCAGTACGCGCCCTGACAGGAGCGGAGGGTATTGATGTCGTCGTCCATTGTTATGGGGCCATTACCTTTATGATGGCCATGCTGGCCGGTTTGGAAGGGGTGCGTTCGGCCGTGTGTTCCCAGGTGGGGGCGCACCTCAACGTCATTCCAGCCAACAAAATCCGCTCCGGCCTCCACCTGGATAAGTTTCTGCAAGCGCTTCAGGTGAAAAACCTGACGATGTACACCGACAAAAATGATAACTGGCTGGATCATCTGTACAACCGCGCCCTGCGCCTCTATCCGGTAACAGAACAGGAAGAACAGTGCAACAATCCCGTCTGTTACCGGATTAGCTTCCTCTATGCGCCACTGTATGAGCACGACCAGTTGAACAATGCCACCCATACCGCCATGCACGAGCTATTTGGTATCGCTTCCGTCAGCAACTTTGCCCATCTTGGCGTGCTGACGCGGGCCGGCAGGCTCGTCTCTGCCAAAGGCCAGGACATTTACATGCCCCACGTTGATCGGCTGGCGATACCCATCACCTTCATTCATGGCGCAGAAAACCAGACCTGGACGCCGGCAAGCACGGCCCGCACCTATGACTGGCTGGCGGCGCACAATGGGACGGCGCTGTACCAACGCCACCTCATCGAAGATTACGGGCACATTGATTGCATTTTCGGCCGTAACGCTGTCCAGGATGTCTACCCATTCATTTTGGGGCATCTGGCGAGGGCATGATGAAGAGCTATAACCAGGAAATGTTGGCTGCTTCGGCTGATATGGCCCCCGTGTCTGGCGCTGTTGAAGTAGCCATACCCGCTGACGTTTTATGGGCATGTTTTGCCCAGGTCCACTGGTGGCCGCGCTGGAACAACTGCATGTTCTGGGTGTATAACCGGGATCTGGTTCAAGGCCAGCAGTTGGTCTGGGCCTTCCAACCAATCCACCGCCGGTATCTGTATAAACTGCCGGGCATTGCCACCATCGTCGAGGTAGAGCCAAACCACAAAGTGACCTGGGAGGTCACGGCCGTGCCCGGCTTTTATGCCCGCCACACCTACTTTGTGGAAGAGATAGGCCCCGGCCGCTGCCGCTTTGGTTCCGACGAGAAGGCCATGGGGCCAGCCTTCCGCCGCCTGCAGCGCTTCTGGCTGGCGCACTTCGTCTTCGTCAAGGAGCGCTCGCTTGCCGGAGCGCAGTACCTGGAAACTCTTTATGAGGCACAGGGGCGCCTTGATTTCCACACGTTCCAACGGACCGGACAAGGAGCGCCGCTATGATTCAACTGATTCGTTACGGGCAACTGACTGCTGCCCCACCTTTGCTGGCCATTCCAGGACTGGATGGCACAGTGGGCAGTATCAAACCAATGGTGATGCGGCTGGCCCGGCAGCGCCAGGTTATCGTCGTGGACTTCAGCGCGGAAACAAACGAGACGCTGGAGCAGTTGGTGGCGGAGATTGGCACGGCCGTCAAAAACGAAGGGCTCACCTCCTTTGACCTGATGGGCCAATCTATTGGCACCATCCTGGCAGCGCAGTTGGCGGCCACGCCGGGGCTGCCGCTGCGCAAAGTGGTGCTCACCTGCACCTTTACCCGGCTGCGCTGGGCAACCTTACGTTGGGTGGCGCGCCTGACGCGGCTGACGCCAGCGCCCCTATACCGGCTGACCGCGCCCCTGACCATTGCCCTCTCCTGCGGCCCCGTAGGGGACGGCCGTGATCATCCCGCTTTTGCCGCCTCTCGCCACAGCCCTCAGCCAACCATCGCCCGCCGCACCACCTGGCAAATCAACCGGGACTTCAGTCACGATCTGCGTTGTATCCAAACGCCGCTGCTGGTGCTCATGGGTGAAAAAGATCGCTTTGTGCCCCACGCCGCCAGGGAAATTGAGAAGCTGCGGCTGCTGTTTGCCCACCATCCCGCCCAAATTGAGCCAATTGCCAATGCCGGGCACATCTTTTTGCCGTCGGCTGCCATTGACGCGGCCACAGCCAAAATCGAAGCATACCTCCAATGAAACGAGCCTTACTCTTCAACAGCGGCCTGGCCTGGGCCGCCTATCAGGTGGGCGCGCTGCGCCATCTGATCATTGACCGGGAGATGCGGTTTGACCTGTGCGCCGGAACTGGTTTGGGGGCAATCAACGCTGCCTTCGTCGCCTGCCAGGAGGTAGAGGCGCTGGCCGTGTTCTGGGAGCGCCTTTCCTGGCGGCAGTTGGCCCGTCTGAACTGGCGCTCACCCTGGCGCGGCGGCCCATTACAGCTAAAACCGCTACGTAAATTTATCAGCCAGCACATTACGGAAGACAAGTTGCGGCAGGCGGGCACACAGCTATTGTTCAATTGTCTGGATGTGGCTAACGGCCGTGAACAGATTTTCTTATATCCTGGCGCCAATGTGCCGCTGGCAGATGCGTTGGCAGCGGCTGTGACCCTTCCCGGCCTGACACCGCCTCTGGAACAACATAATTCTGGAGCAGATCGGCCGCAATGGGTAGATGGCACGCTTGTCAACAGCTTCATCCTGCCCACCTTGCTACAACTGCCGGTTACGGAAGTGTGGGCTGTGGCCGCCACCCTGCCGCAGTTGGCGTCCAACTCACCCAGGCTTTATCCCCACTGGCGCGCCATAGCTGGTCGTGCCCTGCAGCTAAACCAGGCGCAGGACGTGCAATTGGGTCTGGCGGCCGCGCAGCAGCTGGTGGCTGCCGCCGCCGCCCACCAGCACGTCAGCCGTCTGCTTCCTGAGCAGGTGGTTGAACGCATACCGGACGCGGCAACAAAGGCAATAGTGCAACAACGGCTGAGCCAGGTATATGGCCAATCCATGTTCCCCTGCCTTCACGCCCCGACCGTTCACTGCCTGACACCTTCGCAAGAGCTGACCTATCCCCTATGGCGTTTTCGCGCCAGCGATTTGCGGGCTGCCCAGGCATTGGGTTACGCGGATGCCCAGGCATTCATAAGCGGCCTGAGGAACAGCGAATGAAAACAGGATTATTTTTACCCACATTGGTATCGTTAGGTCCATATGCGGCTGGGGCTGTGCAGGCCCTATTACAAGATGGTGGCCTGACGTTTGACGTGATTGGCGCCAGTTCCGGCGGCGTCATCACTGGCGCCTTTGCCGCCACCGGGCAGATTGACCAGTTGGTGGAAATCTGGCGCTCATGGGAAAACCGGGACATTATGGCCGTAGATTGGCGTGCGCTGTTGCGTGGCGGCATCTTCTGGGCGCCCAGCCTGATGACCAACGAGCCGGAGCATCGCACGGGCCTTGATCCGTACATTTCTGATGCGAAATTGTTGCCGGGGGTGCGCTTCCGCTTCCACGTCTCTAACCTGTCAGCGGGAACTGAGGAAATCCTGGAATATCCTGGAGCAGAGATGCCCTTGCTGACGGCCGTACACACAGCCGTGGCCGTGCCTGTTCTCTTTCCTATCGTAACGTATCAAGGTGTGCAGTTAGCCGATGGCGCCATCCTCAATGGCTGCCCCCTGGCCCAACTGATGTTGGATACAGATATTGAGCGCTTGTACGTCGTCGGTGTGGCGCCCCAATTGCCGCTGTACAAACCGGGCCGGAATGCGCCGGGCATCCTGCGCACTGCCCTGGAATGGAACCAATACAGCGAAACAACGGCCGCTATCGCCCAGGCGCACACCCCAAATACACTCAGCCACACCTGGCAGGCAGACCGGCAGGCCATTACCCAAATTATAAGAGAGTGTGTGGCAGATAAGGCGTTACAAGTAGAACTGCTCTGCCAGGTAGAGCGCATCTATGGTGAAAGCGGCTTCCCCTGGCAACGGCCGTCAGTAGAGATTATTCCCATCTTGCCATCAGAACAACTCGATGGCCTATTTGGCGATTTTCAGCCAGCACGCTCTCGCGCCTTGTTGGACCGGGGCCGGGAAGATGCCCTACGCGCCCTCCACAACCAGCAAAGCTGAAGTGAACCCTTCGCCAGCCTAAGCTCTGGCTTGAACCTGGGCCTCCGCACAGGCAACGATGTTATGCAAAGATTTAAGGAGGGCGGGACAGTTGGTAACGTTAGCTACGTTTCTATCTACCAGTTCAATATCCATTAACGGCAAGTCATTGACAGGAGGGGAACGTCTGTTATGATGTTATCAGTTGCCGTATTCACCTCACCATAATCGAAGTTTCAAAAAGTTATTACAAGCCCAATGGGCCATACTTTGTTGACCAATACATGTCCAGGAGGATTTCATGGAGGAATCTACGCTTCAGCAAAACCCAGAACCTGTACTCACTTTGCAGCCAGTAGAGGAGATCCTTAAAGAGTGGGGAGAGCAATACCCTCAACTTAGCGTGCATTATACGGCCATTGCTGCCAGAGATTTGCATCTGGCCGAAATATATCGTCAGGTTGTGATGGGAGAACTGGAATCCCTGAATCCTGTTCAGGCAGTTCTTGAGGACGGAATCGTTTGGGTGGACATTCTGGCCGAATTAGCTCCGGGGGCAACAGTGAACGAACTGGCAGGAGTGGCAGAAATTCGGGGCGCAATCCAGACTTCACCACACGATGAAAAATATGGGGTAAACAGCATCTCCTCTCCCGCAGATAGCATTCGCCACTTTGTATCCGGTCGTGTAAATGCACTGCAACTGCCTGAGTTATTGCCATTTACCAGTCGCTTGAAGGCAGCCCGACCTGTGGGGCCGGAGTTATACAATTCTGTTCCTGCGATTGAAGCAGATAAGGCAACCTTATCTGCTCTGGATTTTCCAGCAAATATTACTGGCCAGGGTGTCATTATAGGCGTTGTAGATATGGGTTGTGACTTCAACCACCCCTACTTCCACCGGCCTGATAACTCATCCCGGATTCTTTTTCTGTGGGACCAAAATGGTACAACCGGGCCACCGCCAGCTCCCTATAACTACGGCCGTGAATATACACAGGCTGAACTTACAAACGTTATCCAGGCAGGCGGCAACGTGTACGATGCCCTGAAATACACACCAAAAGATAGGGCACATGGTACGCACGTGATGGATATTTCTGCTGGCAGCGCGCCCGACTACCCTGGCATAGCTCCCGATGCGGATTTAATATTTGTCCATCTGGGTTTGCCTGCTCCCATCGTTATCGAAGAGCAGTCGCTTGGCAGTACCAGTCGTTTATATGAAGCGGTAGAGTACATCTTCAATAAGGCAGATGCGCAATCTCAGGCATTAGGGAGGCCTGTGCCGGTGGTGGTGAACATCAGTCTGGCCACTAATGGCGGGCCACATGATGGCACAACACTTGTGGAAGAAATGTTTGACGCCCTGCTCAGTCAAAAGCCGGGACGCGCTATCGTCGTGGCCGCAGGCAATAGCTTTCACCACAATATCCATACCGCCAGCCATGTCGCTCCTGGCAGTCATACGGATATTGAATGGTTTATCGAATCACTTGCGCCCCAAAACTGGGGGCAACGTCAGGAGCTGGAAATCTGGTACCACCCCCAAGACGAATTCGAGGTTGAAATCTTTGCGCCAGATGACACCTTACTCGGCAGTTGCGGCTTAAGCGAAACAAAATGGGCTACAGCCGCAGGCACAACAACAACAGTGCTACGTATTCTTCACAAGCCGCCAGATCCAGCGCCGGGCGAGGACGAAAACCATATTAACATTTTCATTGATAATCGGTTTCCCCAACTGTTGCTGGGAGCCTGGCGGTTCAGGCTAAGGCGCAAAACACAACCAGCAAATGGCAATGGCGACTATCATGCCTGGATTGAGCGAGATGATAATTATCCTTCTCATTTTTCTCCCGGAAGCAGCCAGACGGCCACCACTCTGAACTCAATTGGCAATGCCAGTTTACCTCTGGTGGTAGGGTCGTATAATGCCCGTCTGCAAAATTTCCCTATTTCTTACTTCAGTAGTGCCGGCCCATCCCGCAATCTGGGGCAGCCGCAGAAACCTGAAGTAAGCGCACCAGGCGATCTCATTTACGCGGCCAGAGCAACGAATATTGGCCGTACCACCCTGTCTGGTACCAGTATGGCAGCGCCGCATGTGACTGGTGTCATTGCTCTGCTTTTCCAGGCGGCTCTTGACAGAGATGGCAAGGTATTATCCATGACGGATATCCGCAATCTTATTATCAATACGGCCGACCATAACCAACCGGGCGCTGGTGGATTAGTGCATGACACCCGGTATGGATTTGGCCGTGTTAATGCTCGCAAAGCATTAGAGGCACTATAAATTAAGGAGATGCATCATGCCTGAAGAAGACAATAACAATGGTGGATTAGGAAATGTACCCCTCCCTGAAGGTTCGTCAGACGCAGTCGCTGCTTTGTTAGGGCAACTGGCAGGGCTGTCAAATGCTGTTCAAAAGGTAAAAATAGAAATGGAACTGAACTATCCAGCCACAGCCAGCACCCATGTTCGCCAGGCGGGTACTGCCGGCAGTTGGGTGCGACAAAAGGCGGCGAATGGAAACACCATCATCAGCTGGGTGCCAGATGATCCCCAGGCTGCGATAACACGAGAAATCATTGATATCGCCCCTGAAAAAGCTCAGGACAAAGACACCTGGACGCAGCTTTTGGAAGGTAATCAGGGAAATCAAATAGACATTGACCAGGGCGTTACGCTCATATGGGTGTATGATGATGAAGACTCCGGTGTTATTACCTGGCTGCCCAACGATGGCGCATCCCAACCCATACGACGGGAGTTGCGGCAGGCTGCAATAAATTTAGACCCTGGGGCGGGGTTGGCAGAGTTCCGTCAATGTATGCGAAACAACGCTGGGTTGGGACGGACAACCGCTTTTCGCCAATGCTCACCCCAATTATTACGTTGAACGGCGGCGATTACCAGGAAATACAATGGTTTTTGTTTGCATCCAGGTCGCCAGAAAGATAGTTGTAAACAGGCCGGAAACAATGGCCGCCATACGTTCATCCAGAGAACGTTCGGCGTCAATCAGTAAAGTAAGCCCGATGATCAGGCCAGCGGCCAATATCCCCAGACCGCTGGCCACTCCCCACTTGAAAACAGGCCGGAACGGAAGCGTAAGTCGCAAAAGTATGGGCATCATCAAGCCAATGAGCAGTGGAGCGATCCCACTCTTTGGTTCCTGAGTCATAAACAGAAACAGGAAAAAACCAACAGCGCCGGCAATCACCGACACGATGGGCAACTGCCAGAATAGTCGTTCCCGTCTGAGGGCCAGTGTAAGAGAAGTGGCAATTTCAGAGAAAACCGCTGCCAGGATGGTTGTCAAGACAATAAAAGTAAAAGCGACAAACATTGTGGTGAGAAGGTTGTCAAGACCAAATCCATAGAGTGTGGTAAATAGCGTACAGAACACGGCCGTCACAATTGCCACGCGCCTCATTTGTTGTCGAGCAGCCGCCCCCTCTCTAATCTGCAAAATAGCTAGAGGTAAAAATAGCGCACGCCGCACAGTAAACGGCAAGGCCGGCGGTTGTGGAGCCTGATGCATATAATACGCCAGCAGGTACACCGCCTGATTCTTAGGGAGGCGTGAATTGTTTCCAACTACACCTTCTTCCAACTCAGTGAAGGCTAATCTGTCATCCATTTCACCCAGGCAGGCCGCCGCTCCCCATCGGGCAGCCAAAGGCAACCTTTCTTCAGCCAGGGCTTCGCGCAACCATAGGACACCATCTACCTTGCTCTCACGCAGCCAGAGGCGCCAATCCTTTTGGGCTACGGCTGATAGCAGCAGTATTTTTTTGTCCTCTTTACTTAATTTGAGTCGAGGATTATCCAGTTGTGCGGCGGCGATAGCCATCTCCTCCTTGCTTAATAGAAGCCGGTGTTCCTGGAAGTCATACTGTTTTTGAGACATCATACGTTCCAGGCGTCTGGCTTCTTTTGCCTCCTCATCTAACCAGCTATGGATTTCCGATGTCAGATAATCATGTACCAATTCATAGCTTAATACACCGTCTTCTTCGTTCACACTATTAACTAAACGATATTGGTTGAGTGTTTGCACGACATCATCCACAAACTCCCGGCAGACTTCTTTGCTGAAGACGGATACGGCTCCATCCACATCCTGCTCAATCAAAGACTTGAGGTCCTCTTCAGGTAAACTCGTTGTATGTACCCGAATACGACTGACGGCGTCATCTACCGCCAGATGTTGCAGGGTGCGCCGTTCCCAGGCTGTGCCTGCTCCCAGCAGCTCTTTTTTGATAAACAGCCAGTCAATAGCCCGGCGTTCCAGAACAGGATCGTTATACCACTCTGTTATGCGCCGGCGATCCCTTCGCCCTTCCGGCGTGACTAACGTAGATAATAGGTAACGAGCGGCCCATTTCTGGTGTGGGGTATTGCCTGCCCCCTCAACCATTATCTGTCGGAGGTAGTTTTCCAAGATGCCTTTGGCTCCTCCATGCCTGTAATAATGATCGGCCGTAATCTCTTGTGTTTCATTGGGAAGTGTGTCAAATAAGGCTCTGGCTACCAGTTGTAGTTGGGGCGATATATCTTGCTGAGAAAGATCCGAAACAATCGTTTCGGCCAGACCGGGTTCATAACTTATCTGATGCATCGCCGCTGGTTTGACTATCGCTTGGCATGCTTCAAGGGATGTCAGAGGCGGTAATTGATATTCAAACGAAGGTACAGAGACAAGCCGTTGGCGTAGTAACAACGTCTCACCAAAGTATTCGCCGCGCAGCGAAAAGAGGAAAGATATATTTGCGCCGATCTCACCCAAACAATGACTCAACTCCGTGGCAAATTCCTCTCTTTGTAATGGGGATAACCTGGTAAAAAATTCCTCAAATTGGTCAAAAATCAAGAGTACCGGCCGCCTGCCCAGGTAGCGAGAAACCTCTTGCAGGAATGGGCCCAGATTGCGCTGAGCCAGTTCCAGTTGCGCCTGCCAGTGTGTGCGTAAGATGGTTTTTTGCAGCGCCAGGGGCGGCGTATTATCGAGCAGACGCACATAAATGGGATACCATTGATTTGACCATAAAATTGGTAACAAACCGGCCTGGATGAAAGAAGTTTTTCCTACGCCAGAGCGTCCATGCAGCCACACAAAACGCACCTTCCTTCGTTCCAACTGCTGCCACACTTCCATAACTCTTGCGTCTCGACCAAAAAAATAGGCCGCGTCTTGAAAGTGGTACTCACGCAAACCCATATAGGGGGAGGCATCGGGGCGTGAGGGAGTTTCCCGGACCTGTAATTCATAATCGGCTATTGCTTGCCTGAGTAGCTCCTCTTCATCTATGGGAGCATCTGTTGGGGTATCAGCCTTTGTTTGTTCCGATGTGATAATGATGTTGTGATCGCCGGTAACAATAAGGCCGGCATCGCCGCCGACGCTAACACCACGTTCACCAATGACATTTATCAATAAGTGCAAAACATCCGGTGATAGCTGGCCCAAGTCCACTGCTTGCTTCAGCATATTAACAAATTGCTGGTATTGTTCCGGGTTTGTGAGGCTTGTTGTTGTGGACATGGCACACGCAATTTCTTGTTGGAGCAGTAGATACCTGCCGCTCGCTACATCTTATGTATACGGCAATCTGTTTTCCCGTCTTACCCGATCGCCTTTTTATGTTTGTTTATGTCTCAAATGTTTTTTCTGCATGTTTTACTCTTGAACCAGCCCCAACACATGATAACAGAATCTCGCGTATTTTCTATCGTCTCTGGGCAGACAGGTGAGCACAACTGTCCAGAACAGATTAACAAAGTGCCCAGATTTCTGCTATGATAGCAGCGTGTACATCATTGAGGAGGGTGATGATGGTGGTTACGCCAGAAAGCTGGAAAGAATCAGCCCGACAAAAACTACAGGAACTCAGCAAGTGGCTGCAACGCCGCCGCCAGGAGGATGTGCCCTATCTGGTCTATGGCAC
>CAADGU010000614.1 GCA_900696625.1 uncultured Chloroflexota bacterium
ATCGAACTGGACGAAGAGCTGACCCTGCTCATTGAAGTCCGGGCGGCAGACGACACGGCCGTAGTGGAGTATACGTTGCGCATTGAGGAGGGGGGGTGACGGCCGTGAGCCGTTATCGGTAATCGGTTATCGGTAATCGGTCAACTATCATTCCGAGCGTAGTCTGCCGAGCGAGGAATCTTTCACCTTGCAGAACGCCAGCAATTCTCAATTTGAGGCCAATCTGGCGTAGGGATGGGACGGCGCGGGTTCTGTTTGGGCCAAACATGGGGCCTCGTCTCCGCACCGTCTCACCCTACCCACAAGAATTAAAATCAGCTTTGCAAAGGCAAAATCCTGGCGCGGAGTTTGTGTTCGTCAATGATAATCAGCGCGCCTGTTTCCAGAATGGTCTGATGCTGTCTGATGGCGGCGAAAAGTAAATCCTGGAGGGCATCTGGCGTCACATCCTGGGTGCGAACCTGGATCACGCTGGGAGATTGTGCCCGCGTCGCAGCCAGGATAGCGCCAAAATTCAGGTCATGCGTGAAAACTACATACCCGTTTTCCCTGGCCCACCGCATAATTTCTTCGTCGGTGGCGCTCATTGCGCCTATGCCTGACCAGTGTGCGGCCTCTCACCCCTCATGCTGAAATGCCTCCACCCAAAGGGGAGCCAGATTCATGTCAATGACAAATTTCATACCTGTGCCAGCGGTAGGTCAATTTCTTCGGCTCGCCAGGCTGCATAAGCCAATGCCTGCGTAATATCATCCGCTTCCAGATAGGGGTATAAATCTAATATCTCGGCGGTGGTGTGGCCCGCAGCCACCAGCCCAACAATTGTGCCTACCGTTACGCGCATCCCGCGAATGGTGGGTTTGCCGCCCATCACTTGGGGATTAAATGTGATGCGTGTTAGCGTGTTCATGTAGTGAATCCTTTGTGTTTCCAGATAAACCAGAGTGCGGGCATTGTACCACGATTTGGGAATGACCGGCTGGGGCAGTGCCAGGCACGCCGTTAAACACCTGGAACGACCAACCTCTGAATCGGCGTGCCGGGCACTACCGATTACCCATCCGGGGGGACGGAGGGGTGGCGGGGCAGGTGGGGCAGGTCTGGCGGTAGGGTTGGCCGGGCAGATAGCGCTGCCACTCCTCCCAATTCAGATTGCGCCCCACTTGCTGGCAGCCAATTTCCATTAACCCTTTTAATGTCGGCCATAACCAGATTGTGCCATCACCACTGCCACTGGCTAACGTCTGCCCATCCGGGGCAAAGGCCACTGATTCAACCTCGCTCGTGTGGCCGGTCAAGGTTTCTGGATTGTAGCCATATTCCTGCAAGATGGAACGCAGTGAATTGTCAACCAGAAGAGAGGCCCCTGCCTGGTTACTCTCGTTCAGCCAGGCAGCTTCAATGCCCAATAAGATAGCCAGTTCCGGGTTCTGATCCCGTTCATAGGTCACGGCCGTGACCGATTCACTCTCTCTGGTCAACGTCACCGCCAGCGTTTCCAGCGGGCGGGTGGTGGAGGTGATCAGGTGGATGGGCCAGTTGGTCTGGCGGCGCAGGGCGGGGATGAGAGCGGCGCGGACGACGGAGGATTTGCCGCTGCCGGACGCGCCAACGAGGGCAAGGAAGGTGGTGGGTAGGGGCGAGGCAGTTGGCAGAACATTGGTCTTGCCAGACAAACTAGAATCCAACTGCCTCGCCCGTACAACAGGTGAGAGGAGGCGGTGGCGGAGGTCGGTGGTGAGGGTGTCACGGCCGTAGAAAATGGCTTCATCTTCTTCTTGAAAGGCCAGCAGCCCTTTGAAGGGGGACTGGTCGGTGCGGGTGTCCCGAATCAGGCTGTGGCGGGGGATGTGAGGGCGTTCGCGGAGGACGGCCTCGAGCAGTTCGGGCAGACGGCGCTCCCGTTCGCAGCGCTGCACCAGGCTTAATGCTTTGTCCGGTTTGCTGCCGGGGGGCAGGTCTTCATACCCGATGCGCAGTTCATAACAGCGCGCGCGTAGTTCACTCTCGTCAAAAGCGTCGCGTATGGCAATGAACAGCTTTTGGGTGTCTATGTGTACGGCCGTTGCGGGCATAAACGTTAACCTCGCCCTGCCTGATATAACCAATCGACCAGCTCATTGTAAACAGGTTTGCCGGGATGGGCAATGAAGTTGCAGGTGGCAAGTCGCAAGTCGCACGTGTTCACTTGCAACCTGCGACCTGCCACTTGCCACCCTGTAAAGCCGTTTGCCGGGGGCGGGGCAGTCTGGTAAAATGCCTGCCGGTTACGAGTTACCGCCCATTGCGGGATAGTTTAACGGCAGAACCGGCGGCTCTGAACCGTCTAGTCCAGGTTCGAATCCTGGTCCCGCAGTCAGCAAAACCACCCTGAAAACGGGTGGTTTTTTTGCTTCGATGGAATTTGGCTCTGCAGGATTTCATGGGGTTCGGCATCACGGCCTGGCTTCCTGGCGGAGGCGGTGCAGAAAGTCTACTGATTTCAGGTTGCGCTCCAGAATGTGGGTGAGGTAGGTGTGCATGATATGTTCCAGTTCGGTATGCACGGGGCGGCGCAGGTGGAGTTGTTTGACGGCGTCATACGGCCGTGTCTGCAAAAAACGCAACACTTTCAGGGCCACGGCCGTGATCGGCTGCGCCCGCCGATCAGCCGTCTGGCATTTGGGGCACAATACCCCACCCAACTCCGCGCTGAAAAATTGATCCTGCTCGGCAATGGTTTCGGCACAAGAAACACAGGTAAACAACTGCGGCTGGAAGCCGGTCAGGGAGAGCAAACGCAGTTCGTAATAACGGGCGGGCAGCAGCATCTCTTCATCGGCGGCAAACCAGCCCAGGGCATCGGCCAAAAGCTGGTACAGGCCCAGGTGTTTGTCATGCTCCACCGTGAAGCGATCCAGCAGTTCCACCGCATATGAAGCGTAAGTGGTGCGTACCAGATCGGCCCGCAGCGCTGCATACGCTTCCACCATCTCCACCTGGGTGATGATGTCCAGGTCATGCCCTTTGGCAAATAGGAAGTTACTGCGCATGAACAATTCCACATGCCCTGTTTTGCGGCTCTGCGGTTTGCGCGCGCCTTTGGCGATGGCTTTCAGCTTGCCCTGTTCGCGGCTGAACAACGTCAGCAGCCGGTCGGCTTCGCCAAAATCGGAGCGCTTCAATACAATGGCTTCACTGCGGAAAGTTCGTTCTCTGGTCATGGGAGTGGTTGGGTAATTGCGTAATTGGGTAATTACGCAATTACCCAATTACGCAATTACATTCTCATCCAAGTGTAACACCAAGCAGGAGGTAGAGAAAATGGCAATCACAATCCAGCCAATTGAGGCGAGTGACCAGGAGTGGGTGCGAGGGTTTTTATGGCAGCAGGCGGGCAATACACGCATGGTGTCACGCGGGCGGCTGCACCAGTGTGACGAACTGCCCGGTTTTATCGGCAGCCTGGATGGGCAGCGGGCGGGGTTGGTGACGGTGCGGCTAGACGGCCGTAACTGCGAAATTGTAACGCTGCATACGGCCGTACACGGGCAGGGTCTCGGCTCCGCACTACTGGTTGCCGCGGCTGACTATGCCCGGCAGCACGGCTGCCAGCGCGCCTGGCTGATCACCACCAACGACAATGAACCGGCCATTCGTTTTTATACCAATCGCGGGTGGCGGTTGACGGCCGTGCATAAAAACGCCCTGGCCCAATCTCGCCTGCTCAAGCCGGAAATCCCGCTGCTGGGGTTGGATGGCGTCCCGATTGAAGATGAGTTGGAGTTTGAGTTGCGGTTGGAAGAGGGAGATTGAGAGACAGGTCCGCATAACCCATCACGCCTCTACCGATCATACCCCGTCAATTCCACGTAACCCCGCCCGGAAATAGCTTCACCGGCTAGGGCGCCGGTGTATGCTACCGCCCCTTCCCAATAGGTGGTGTTGAGGCTGAGTTCCTGGTTGGGCATGAGGGGCACGGCCGTTAACTCCAACCCAACTCTCGGTATTTTCAACTGCCACCCGGCGGGGTAGGTAATGCCGGTGGCCGGGCTGCGCCACGTATCCGTCACGGTCAGTTCCATGTCAGCTGCGGTCAGGGTAGTGGTTTCGCCGTCAGCGGTTATCCAGGTACCGATGGAGTAGGGGCTGGCACGGCCGTCGGCCTCCCGGATTTGCCCCACCATCAGCGCCGCGCCATTGTCTAACTGTGCCGCAAACCAATCCCAGCCCACCGCATCCCGCGTCAGGGCGCTGGTGCCATACTCATGGTCTTTCCAACTCACGCCGCTGACGGTGAATGTCTGCTCGCCAATTTGGACTGTGCCGGTGGTGGGCTGCTGCACAAAGGAGTAGTAGTAGCTGGCGTTGCCCGGCTCCGGCCCTTTCTGGCTCAAGCCGGCGTCGCCATGCAAAATGGGCGGCAGCGCCTGGCGCAGTTGCAGCTCAATGGCTGCCGTGTCGCCGTGCGCCGCCAGTTGCACCACGCCCGGCTCTATTTCCGTCGCCGACCAATCTTCAATCCATACCCGGTACGGTTCCGCCTGCGCCCCGGCCAATCCGGCGCTGCCCCGGCTGAACTTCTCCTGCTGGTAGAACTGCCCATCATTTATGTCGCTGACCGTAAAATGGGCGAAGTAGACCTGGTTGGTGCGCCAGTTGGAGGGAGGAGATTGGAGATTGGAGATGGGAGATTGGTCGTCAGCGGCCACCGCTCGCCGGAAGATGGTGAACTGGTAGCCAAATTCACGGCCGTCTCCCTGACGGCCGTCCGCCGCCTGCAAATTGCCCGTGTAGTACCACCACTCCGTCTGGTATGCGTCGTGTGCGCCCAGGTCTCGCGGGAACTGGATGGTCCCCGGTTTGGTGGCGCGGGCAAAACCGGCGTTCACCTCGCCGGAAAGATAGCTGGTGACGCTGGCGGTCACGGCCGTTGCCGCCCCTACCGCTCGCTGCTGCCACCACCACAAGCCGGCAACTACGGCCGTTAACAATACCAGGATCACAAATAATCGTTTCATATGGTATCGAGGGTATACCGATTTCTACCAGCGTCAACCAACACACAGCAACCTGTTAGCACAAAAATGCGCCGGACACACGGCCGTGTGCCCGGCGCAAAAAAACCATGTAATTGAGTAATTGGGTAATTGGCGCCTAAATTACCCAATTACCCAATTACCCAATTACTAACCAGTTATTCGCCCGCCGTCAGCACGATTGGCAGATAGTTAAACCAGACCCATTCCGGCTCCGGCGCGGATTGCTCGTCCAGAAAAGCCGTTACCCAGGCAAAGGGCGCGTTCCAGTTGATGGTGATCTCGTTGGTAGACCACGACTCAATGTGATCCACAAAACAGCGTTGTGGCGCGCAGCCATTGGGGAAGATGGTCTGGGCATAGGGGTCTTCCAGGCCAGAGTTTGGCCCACCGGAGAATGCGCCGGGCGGCGGCGGCGGGAAACTGCTGCTCACCTGGTCGGCCCAGAAACGATGGTGCGGGTGGCGCAACGGCCGTTCCCCATACCCCGTCACGTAGGATTGATCATTGGGGTTGCGCCCCAACAGATAGTCCATGCCATCGCTGACCGCGTCAAAGTAAGTGGGCACGGCCGTGAAGTCATACGCCAATGCCAGAATCAACATATTATTGACCACGCTGGAATTAGAACCCCAGGGATACAGCCCCGGCGCGTAGGGCAGCAAATACCCCTCTCCATCTCGCGCCGCCACATAGTTATCGGCCGTGTCAATAATCGCCTGCCGCGCCTGCTGCATCGTCGCTGTCGGCAAATCGTTAGGTACCAGCGCCAGCGAAATGGTGCCCAGCCCCGCCACTTGCTGCCAACCCAGGGCGCTGGCCCCGTCCGGTATGCCCAGGTAATGGGGGGAACTGCTCATCGCCGCCAGATAGTCGGCGTTCCCGGTGGTGATATACAGTTCCGCCGCCGCCCAATAGAACTCGTCGCTCACATCCGTGTCATCATACGGCCCAGAGCCGGTGAAGTTATTGCGGGCGTAAATGGCCGGATTGGCCACCGCCGCATCCCAGGCCGTTTCCGCCGCCGCCAGGCAGCGGTCGGCAAAAGCGGCGTCAATCTCTGCCCAGATGCGGGCGCACTGCGCCGCCGTCGCCGCCAGATTTAGGGTAGCGGCGGTG
>CAADGU010000615.1 GCA_900696625.1 uncultured Chloroflexota bacterium
AATTACCCAATTACCCAATTACTCAATTCTCGATTGCCTGTTTACCCAAAACCGCCGCCAGAGCCACCGACCCAAACTGCGCAGCAGCAGGTACAGCGCCATGAGGCCAAAGATAACGGCCGTGAGGCGGACACCACCCCAAAAAGCGCGACCAAACTGCCCCGTGTCTACTGTTTCTAATTGCCCCAAAACGCCACCGCTGCCGGGCGTGACTGTCGGTAACAGGCCCCCGGTCAGACTTACCGGCGTGGCCGGGGGCGTGGGCGTGGGAAAAGGGGTGAGCGAGGGCAGCGGTGTGGCCGGGCTGAACACGGCCGTGCCCCCTTCTGTTTGGCTGCTGCCCGGACTGTCTGGGCTGACGGCCGTGACGGTGGCGGCCAGCGCCGTTTCATCCGGCGTGGGTGTGGCCGTTGGCCCGGCATTGTTGATAATCAGATTGGTAACGAAGTATTCATCATAGTTAAAGTCGGTTTTGACCACACGCAGGCGCAGTTGGTAACGGCCGTCGGGAAAAACCGGCGCACCCACATTTTGGCCCACGGTGGTGTCCCAAATCGCCAGGACGCCATTGTTCACCGGCTGGCTGCCCTCGGCAAACACAATCCAACCGGCGGCTTGATTGGCTTCATTGAGGAAGGCCAGTTCATAGCGCAAATATTCGGGGTGTACGGCCGTGCCTGTCACCGTTACTACCCCGGAAATGGTCTCGCCGCCGGTTGGCGCTGTGATGCCATTGTTTTGGGCCGCGACCGGCGCTAAGGTCAGGCAGGTGAAGATGAGCAACAAAAAAGAAAAGAACCATTTCCCAAATCTTGTACCTGCACTCGTTGGTAACTTTAGCCGGTTTCGTTTAATATCAGGCGAGTTAATCATGACCCGTGTAATCTCTAAAACAAACACGTAAGTCTAACACAACTAAACCCTCCTGACGAATGGAGACCTGACAGGTTTTTCTTGAAACCTGTCAGGTCTGAACGCTTAATTGGAGTAACTATGTCCTTTAGAATGACTCAATCCAAAACCAATTTCTGGTTAATTCTCATCTTTTTAACTGTGTTATTGGCGGCTTGTGGTGGCGCGGCGGCCGAGCCGTCCGCCGGCAATGCCGATGCTGAAGTTAACACGGATTTACAAGAATGGCTGAACAGCCAGGGAACGGGTGGACAGAACGGCCTGCCCGGGGCGGCCGGCGATGTGGTGACGCCGGCGCCAACTCCCACGCAGTCGCAGATGAACACGGCCGTTTCCACACCCGGCGCTGCCGCCATCGCCAGCCAGACCACTGACGCCAGTGGCATCACGGTTGGGTTTACGGCGGAAGGCCGTGCCTTCAAAGGTGATCCTGACGCCCCCATTCTCATTGAAGAGTTTTCCGACTACCAGTGCCCCTTCTGTGCCCGTTGGGCCAGCCAGACCTTACCCAGCCTGTTAGCCAACCAGATTGCAAATGGCCAGGTGATGCTGGTTTATTATGACTTTCCGCTCAGCAGCATCCATCCCCAGGCGGCGGCGGCGGCCAACGCGGCCCGCTGCGCCGGTGAAGCAGGGGCGGCCGCTTACTGGCAGTTCCACGACATATTGTTTGCCCGCATGGGTGAATGGAGCCACAACAACCCCAACACCACCTTCATCAAATTTGCCACCGAATTGGGGCTGGACGAGACCGATTTTACGGCCTGTGTGAATGCCAACCGGTACGGCAGCCAGGTGCAGGCGGACGTGCAGTTGGGACAGCAGCGCGGCGTCAGCAGCACGCCCAGTTTTTTCCTGAACGAACAGGCGTTGATTGGCGCGCAGCCAACAGAGGTGTTTAACCAGGCCATTGCGGCGCTGTTGAACGGCGAACGGATTGCCGCCGCGCAGCCGCAGCAGCCAGAACCACAGGAGATTGTCATCCCCACCCCCGCGGCGATTGCCCTGGGCGCGGACGACATTGCTTTTGCCCTGGGCGACCCTAACGCGCCGGTGCAGATTGTGGAATTTACCGATTACCAGTGTCCTTACTGCCAGCAGCATTCGGCGCAGACACTGCCGCAAATTATCACAGAGATGGTCGAGAACGGCCGTGTCTATTACGTCTTCAAAGATTTGCCCCTGGATATTCACCCGGAAGCGCGTGTTGCGGCCAAAGCGGTGCGCTGTGGCGGCGAACAAGACGCCTTCATGGAAATGCACGACGCCGTTTTTAACAGCCAGGGTCAATGGGGTGGTCAGGGTGACAAAGCAGGCGACATTTTTGCCGCCCTGGCTGCCGATTTGGGGCTGGATAGTGCGGCTTTTGCCGCCTGTTATGCCAGCAGCGCCCCGGATGACCTGGTGCAGGTCAATGTGGAAGAAGCCATCGCTTTGGGCGTGCGCAGTACACCCTCTTTCTTCTTTAACGGCTATCTGGCTTCCGGCGCTTTGCCATTTGACAGTTTTGAGCAGATTGTGACCTGGGGTGAAAATGGCGAACTGGCGGCGCAGGTGGAAGCTAACGTGCGCGCTGCTTATGCGGCGCAGCAGGCGCAGCAACAGCAGCAGCAGGTTCCACCCACCCCTGCCGGCCCGGTGGATGTGCCTACGGATGATGTGGCTTTTGCTATCGGCAGCCCGGATGCGCCCATTACCATTGTGGAATATACCGATTATCAATGCCCGTTTTGCAGCCGCCACTTTGCCCAAACGCTGCCGCAGTTGAAAACGCAGTATGTGGATACCGGTTTGGTGCGGTATGTGTTTAAGGATTTCCCGCTGACTTCTATTCATCCGCAGGCGGTGCTGGCAGCGGAAGCGGCGCGCTGCGCGGGTGAGCAAGATGCCTACCTGGAAATGCACGACGCGCTTTTTGCCAACCAGAATGAGTGGAACGGCCGTCAGGATGCGGCCACGCTTTTCACCACCTATGCCCAACAATTGGGGCTTGACGCCACCTCTTTTTCGGAATGTTTGGAGAGTGGCCGCTACCAGCGGGCTGTGGAAGCTGATTTGAACGAAGGGATTGCGTTTGGGGTGCGGGGTACGCCTACCTTTTTCATCAACGGCAACATCTTTGTCGGCGCGCAGCCATTCGAGGCGTTTGTGCAGATGCTGACGGCCGTGCAAAATCAATGAGCAACTGTTTGTAATTATGTAATTGGGTAATTGAAGCATTTCAATTACCCAATTGCCCAATTACCATGTACCTCCGTTTCGCCAAATCTGTCCCCTATCTACCCGACCCCGTTCGCAGCCGTCCGCATGTGACGGCCGTGGACAAGGAGCGCGGCAGCGCCAATCCACCCCATGCGGTACCGTATCACTGCAAACCCTGGGTGGATGGGCAGACGGTGGGCTGGACGCTTTTTTATGGGTTCCTGACGCCGATCACTATTTCGGCGAAAGTGGATGGTACGCTGGTGGTGGAAAATCTGGAGATGTTAGCGCGAGAAACGCAGCAGCCCAAAATAGTTTCTCACTTTGCCCAGGGGCATTTTGGTATTGGTTGTGGCTATACTTTGCAGACGCCGCCCGGTTTTGCCAGCCTCATCATCCCGGCGACACGACCGCCGGCGGGGCTAGATGCCTTAACGGCCGTCATTGAGACTGATTGGTACCCCCGCCAATTGTTTCTGGTGTTTCGCATCCCGCCGCCCGGCGCACAGATTTTCCTGGATCGGGGCATGGAACTGGTGCGAGTGGTCGTGATTCCGCGCCAGGAACAGGGGGAGGCACGGCCGTTCACCGCCGATGAACTGGCCGAACTACACAATCGCCAACAGCAGTACCTCGACGAGGAAAAAACAACCACTGCACGCTGGACTTCGGCGTCTGGCGACCAGTTTACCCACCTCTATAAACAGTGGTCGGCCCGGAATAAGAGTGGGGGTGAGCAGGTGAAGGAGTGAGGGGGTGTTTATATGTTCACGTAAACACCTGAACACGTAAACTCTTAAACATCGGCCACTTGCTCCCATCCCACATCCTCCATACACTTCCCCCATGTATCTGCAACTGCACCGGCTAACCATTCACCTGAACAGCGAGGACACGGCCGTGAATCAGGCGTGGCAGTGGCTTTTTTCTGGTTGGCTGGTGGATGAATCGGCCCAGGTAGACATACGCTTGCAGATGAACCTGGTTGACGAGTTGCCCCCCTTACCTACATCCCCCCCCGTTTTTACCGATTCCCGCCCGCTGCCGAATGATATTGGCGTGTTGTCGGTGTATGCTGCCGGGCCGGATGTGGTTTGGCTACATTATCACGATGGGGCGTTGGTGCAGGCGTCGTTAGCAGCAACGGCATCACCGCCCACGATACGTGGGGTCGTGATACCGTCTGCCTTAACTTACGGCCGTCTGGAAGATATTACCTTTACCAGTTTAGCGCCGGCGCTGCGGCGGCGTGGTTATTATTTGGTTCATGCGTTCGCGGCGGCTAAGGACGGCCGTGCCGTTCTCATTGTGGGCGCATCGGGCAGCGGCAAGACCACATCGGGGCTGAGTTTGCTGCTGGGTAGGTGGCAGTTGTTGGCGAATGATATTTTGCTTCTGGAGAATCGAGACGATGGCCTCTATGCTTTGCCTACGCCAGGCGGCGTCAGCATTCGCCCGGCCACTTTTGATCTGCTGCCAGCGTTGCGAAATTGGCTGGTTGTCCGTTCTTCAGGCGGCAGCGTGGCTGTTTCGGCGCAGCAGTTAACCAGGGGGCAAAGGGCAGAACCGGCGCGGGTGGCGGCGATATTGCTGCCACAGATAGAAGCAACACGGCCGTACAGCCACCTGCAACCGGCCAATCGGGCCATCACGTTTGTGCGCCTGTTGGAAGAAAGCGCCGACCGCTGGGACGCCGCTGCCCTCGATGGGCACGTGGATGTGATGGAACAGTTGTCGCGCCAAACGGCCGTGTATCATTTGCATCTGGGTCAGGATGTGGCTAAGTTACCGGAATTGATTGCAGGGGTGTGGGAATAATGATGCGTGACGAGTGATGCGTGATCTGCCTCTGGTCACGCATCACTCGTCACTCGTCACGCATCACGCATCACGGAGAAATTAAGATGAAAACACGCACGATCTTTACGGTGATGGGGGTGCAGGTGCAGTTGACACAGACGGGGGTGGTGGGTACGGCCGTGTTGTGGCTGCTGTTTACGCTGTTGGCCTGGTGGCTGCTGCCATTGCCGCCCGCTGCCACGTTGGTCATGGGCATTCTATTTACGCTGCTGCACTGGTTGGGGGAATGGCTGCACCAGATGGGCCACGCATTGGCGGCGCGGCGGGTGGGCTACCCCATGCAGCGTATTCGCATGTGGTATGGGTTGGCTGCCGGGCTGTACCCTAAAGATGAACCACCGCTGCCGGCCGAAATCCACATTCGCCGGGCGCTGGGCGGCCCGGCGATGAGCCTGTTTTTGAGTGTGGTGGGGGCGTTGTTGGTGGGGGTGTTACGGCCGTCGGGTGGCATTCCCTACTATCTGGCTGTATTTTTCACACTCGAGAACTTCTTCGTCTTCTTTCTCGGCGCATTTCTGCCGCTTGGTTTTACCGACGGCAGCACCCTGCTCTACTGGTGGCCCAAACGCGGCCAAAGTTCGGTAAGTAGTGAAAACTAGCATCTTTATGCTGTTTGATTGACGCTCCGTGGTGAGGAGCTTCATTTCTCCGTCATTGGTTCAGGATTTTGAGGAAGCGTTGAGGCAATACAACCTCTATTTTGCATTGTTGCAAAAGGCACATTCTGGGTGCGTTCTCTACTTGGCTTTGCGCGAAGGAGCATCCCAACGGCGCACGGCCGTCAGCCTACTCAGTAGCTGCTCCATCTTTCGTTCAAGGAGGGTCTGCTGCCCGCTTAGTCCCAAGCACCATGCAGTGTATTTAGGAACACGGCTGCTGAATTAGGATTATATCCGCTGTTGTGTTTGGGGGGACGATACCGCTTAGCCAGCCAGACCACGTTTCACCATCTATCGTAATACAGCCGGCGACGGTGTACGTAGTCCCGGTCGGAACTCCACTAAAACTGTAGTAGCCATCCTGGTCGGTAGTGGTAATCGCAATGGTCGCACCATCGGATTCGTTAATCAGCCTCACAAATACCTGTGCTTGCCAATTACCCAGTACAAAGGCGCCGCCGCTGATCATACCGCCGCCAGGGGTAGCCGGGGGTGTGGGAGTGGCGGCTGGCGTCACCTGGATACCCGTCAGAGCGGTGATATTATTTGTTTCGTCTGTTTCAACTATCTGTTCTTCAGAATCCACAAACCCATAGACTACGTGCGGCGTCGGGTTGGCGAAGCCCTGATAGGCGGTAATGGTGATCAGTCTGGTTTCCCCTCCAGCGATAAATGATACAGCCGAATAACCATCACTTTCCTCGATGTGAATCGTGGTGCTTAATACAGTTGATGGGTCTGGGTCCAGGTAGATGTCCACAAAGAATTGTGTGCTGACGTTTGTGCCACCAGCGTTGGCGATAAGTATGCTGAATTGCACAGGTTGGTAAGCTACAATTGGCGGGGTACTGATTAACTGCGGTGGGCCAATTGTCAGCAGGTCTGGGCCGAGACAGGGCACAGTAAAAAGCTTGGAATCGGTAGCGCCACCGCCAGATAGGGCCGTGACTGTGTACGCCGCATCTTGCTGCGGTACCACGAGCGAATATGTCTGGGTGAACGTGCCCGTATGCTGACCGGCTTGCCAAAACAGTATCTGATTTCCTTCCCACAAAAGCGTCAAAGATTCGTTTGTAGGCCAGTTCATGAAATAGATGTTAAACACCACCTGACCAGGGTCTGCCACCGGCATACCACAGGCGGGTAACAATATGATAGAAGGCGCGGGCAGAGATGTGGGCGTTATGGTGGGTGATGAAGTGAAAGTGGGTGATGCAATGGAAGTGGCGGTTGCGGTATTTGTCGGCACAGGAGGGTTGGTAGGTATGACCGGTGTATCCGTCGGAAACGGAGTGGGTAAAGGGGTAGCGGTAGGGGTTAATGTGGGAGTGTGAGATAAGGTTGGTGTATGAGTGTAACCGGCTGTAGGTGGTGGCTCGGTATTGGCAATGGTTGGCATAGAAGTTGGAAATGGCGTCGCGGTAGAGACAAAGGTGGCCGTAGGGATGGGACGGATAGAAGAAGGAGGTATGGTAGGGGGTGGGGGTAAGGCGGTGGGAGTGGAAGGAACTTGGGCAATGGCCGCCGGGGTGTTCGTCAGGCAAGGTACCTGGAAGGTATCGCTGGTAGAAAACCGGGGTTGGGCCAGATCGCCGATCACCGCCAAAATTCGTTGTTCTCCATCGGAAATGGCCGTTAACATGACCTTTTGCACAAAAAAGCCGTCGGAGTCGGCCGTTACCCTGATCAACACCTCATCCTGCCACAGTAAAACCACTTCCGCCTGAGCTGTCCAGTTTGACCCTTGAACGGTTATTTCGGCCGTTTCTACACCCATTACACAATCAGGAGAGACCACAATAAAGGGGGTCAGGGGCGTAGCAGTGGGATGTGGGGTGGCGGTGGCGGTGACGAGAACGGCCGCCAACCCGCTATAAGTCTGACGGTCGGCCCAAAATGTGCTATACAGTTGGCTATTCCCCTCAATTACTCGCCTCACCAACAGCTCCCACTCTTTATCCAGGTTTATAACTGTTTCAAAATCAGCCAGCGCCAGATCCATTTGTTCTTGTGCGGCATAAACGAGGCCACGGTCAAAATAAGTGCCAGGGTGCTGGTCATTCAAGCCAATCGCCACGTTATACAGATTGATCGCTGGCTCATACGCCTTTTGGCCAAACTGCGCCCGCCCCGCCAGCCACTGTTCAATCTCTGTCGCTAAGCCGTTCCCCACTGGATCATCCAGTTTACGTAAAACCTGCCCCATGGCATAAAGCAAACTCCCCTCCGGGGGGTGGCTTTCTAAATCTATGTATATAGGAACCCGTGTATATAAACGACGAATAGTAGTGATCAATTGCGAAGCTACCGTGACCGGGTTATCCAAGACAAAGATGGCGAGTTGCTCTTCTCGGCTGAGTTCCTCAAAGAAGAGTTGGAAGGCTTCATCTTCAAAACCCGGCAATTCAAAAAGTTTAGCCAGGCTGGTGACTCGTACCTCCGCACTGGTGGTATTACGAAAATTGTCAATTGAGACCTGGGCTTCAGCCCGGATTGCCTCTTGTCGTTGGCGATAAATAATGAGCAACAACAAGATAATAAGTCCTACAGCAGCAATCATCAGACGGCGCGTCCAGTCACCCGGGGTATTAGTTTTAATCCAGTTGCGGTCGAATACCTGGCGGTATATTTCATTGCGGACCACTAGATTCCCTTTGTTGGCTCCGACCAGCCCAAAAAGTTTCAATCGGTTCTGGAGGGGAGAACGCTCGTTTTCGGGGACTATTTTGCCCCGATACACCTGGTGATATAACCCCAGAAGTTGGCGACGTTGTGAGTTGGTTATTATGCTATCGCTGACAAACTGCAAATTAGTCTCTTTGCGGGCTTCTTCGGAAAGGAACAACTTTTCCACCAAGTCATCTACGGCCGTTTCACTCCAACCAGTTTGGTTCTTTTCAATCGCAGTCAGGCATAGCTTTTGCGTCAGGTAAGGATGACCATTTGTCCAGTAAAAGATGCGTTCAAAAATGGTGTTTGCCTCGTCTGGGTAGGCTAACTGGAGACCCTCTTTCAGGAGTGCAGCATCTGCAAAGGTAAAATCAGGCAAGCGAATCCCCTCACCAATGTTAAATGGAGTGCGGTTACGGTCTTTAATCAGATCGGCTGGGGTAGCCACACCCAACAAAACAAAAATCAGTCGCTCATAAATCGGATCTGTGGCCCGGGCGTTGTAGGTGGAACGGATCACGGCAAAAAAGTCATCGGAGAACGTCAGGTTGAGGGTGGTATCAATTTCGTCTACAAAGATGACTACCTTGTTCCGGCACTGTACCAGAACAACATCGTGCAAGAAGTCGCTGAAACGCTGAACAGCACTAAAGTTAATCCGTTCCGTCCACCATTTTTCTGGGTCTACGTCTAGCCGTAACTGTACTTTCAGGCGCGTAATTAACCCCAAATACCATTGTTCCACACCGACATCGGTGCCTATTTTGGTCAGGTCAATAATGGCTGTCTGGATGTCTTGCGCTTGCAGGGTTTGGGCGGTACGAACCATCAGGCTCGACTTACCCATCTGGCGGGCGGTGAGGGTGTAACAAAATTTACCAGCCAGGATGAGGTTGAGCAGTTCATTGTCTGCCGGCCGTTTGATGTAGGAAGGGGAGGAATGATGGAGTGTACCACCGGCCACGAAAAAGTGAGAGGGATCGGGGTGAGATTCGACCGTTGTCATAATCTATCTTGGAAATAATGATGATATAACTCACAGCGGCAGGTATAAAAAGTGCCAGCCCCGCGTACCAAACCGGCCCGCAACAACCGGAACAGAGCCATCTCATTACTGGCGCGGTTTTTGCGGATAATCTCTTTCAATGTAGCTTGTAAAGCTACCTCGTTACGTAAGAGCCACAGTTGATGACGTAGATGATCACTAAAGGGGCCGCTGTCGCTGGCTGCCACTCGATGTAACTGGTCCCATGTCATAGAGTCTGTGACCAGGGTGTACAACGCTTTGCGCGTGAGATAGGGGTGACCATGTAACAGGCTCATAAACTGGTCAAAGTCATTTTGGCCGATAGGTTCCCCGTGTCTCCGGTTCAGGTCAGACACCTGTGCCAATGTAAAGTCTTCAAGATAAAGTTTGAGACCCACATTGAAGGGGGATTGATTTATATCGGCAATAAGCAAGTATGGCTCGGTCGAAATAACCATGACGATATTGAGTTTTTCCCAGACCGTATCATAAGCCGTACTGTTATGCCAGGAGCGAATCAGGCCAAAAAAATCGGTATGGAAGTTGGTCTCTACCAGGCGGTCAGCTTCATCTATGGTAAAAATGATGGGTGCATCGGCTGCGGTCAGGATGTAATCTTCCAGGAGGTAGGTTAATTTGTCCTGTGACCCAAGTGTTCCCTGCCAGATTTTTTCAACACGTTCGGCATCCAAATGGAGTTTACGAACCATAAAATCTGCCAGGTAACGAAGAAAAGTATTCGGGTTGCTTAACTGATCGCGGTCTACTCGTTGTAAATCGAGGCTGACCATTTTGGTTCCATACTGGCGGGCATGTTGGATACCCCGTACCAATAGAGAGCTTTTACCAGTCTGGCGGGAAGCACGAATGGTCGTAATGCTGCCGGGACGTAAGATCTGGCGTTTAAGGGTTTTGTCAGCTTCGCGTTCAATGTAGAGTTTATCGCTGAGCCGAACCGTGCCACCCGGAGCCACAAGGTCTTCCACATAGCGCGGGTCAAATTCCGGTAAGGGAGCAGGAGCTACTTTGCCATTGCTGAAGGGACGGCCGTCTTCCGACAAATTGATGATATCTGAAGGAGGACCTGCTAACAACGGGATACGGCGGGGGAGTTGGCCGTATATGGCGGCTAAAATTTCCTTCACCACTTGTTCGTTATCAGCCTTGTTTTGCCAAAAGACATATTGGAAGGGGTCTAAAAAAGTATCAATGGAGTAGGGAAGTAAATCGCTGTAGGCCAACCTGATGGGCAAGAGGTGAGGGCGGCCCTGCTGTTTATGGTAGTTGTAAGCCCGTTGCACTTCAGCCTGTACCATCTCCGAATCGGCCGATTCCCGCGAAAGTAACACAATGAAAAAATGTGCCGTTCTAATCTGGTAATCAATCTCTTCTAACCTGGCGGTGCCAGTTCGTAAGGTTGAATCAAGGAATATCTCATAACCCTTCGCTGTCAACACCTGATGCAAATAAAGAGCTAAATCGGTATCGCTGTTTGTATAGCGTTTATAGCTGATAAACAGCCGTGCCACGGTTAAAGGCTGTGATGATACTGTTTGGACAGCGGTGATGGGCCCAATAACTTCTGCTGGGGTGCCCTTATGTTGCAGATCGCCTATCTGTTTTTTAGCTTCTCGCCCTTGAGATATAGCTTCCAGTTTTTCCCTTACCTCCTGCACACTCGCTATTCTTTGGGTGATATCTTTTTCCAGCATTTGTTGAATGAGTGTAACCAAATCGGCCGGAATCTCGGGCTGATATTGTCTAAGATCGGGCACAGGCTGGGTTAAAATGGCTTTCATAATGGCAATAAGAGTGTTGCCTGTAAATGGCCGTATGCCAGCCAGCATCTCAAACAACATAATCCCTAACGCCCAAATGTCAGCCCGTTTGCCAATCGGCTCTCCATTATACGCTTCCGGGGACAAATAGTATGGGGTGCCTATCATGGCACCAGTTTGGGTCAGTCGCGGGCTGGAGGCTACATGGGACAGGCCAAAGCCCATCAATTTGGCTATTTGCCCACTGGTGATAAGGATGTTTTCTGGTTTCAGGTCACGATGGATTACGCCATGGTCGTGGGCGTGTTCCAAAGCTAGGCAGATTTGCCGAGTGATGTGCAAGCATTCATCCAGATTTTGCGGTTCATGGTGGCGCAGGGAGTGGCCAGGCATCAGTTCCATAACGATGAAAGGACGGCCGTCCACCTCCCCCGCGTCAAACACGGCCACAATGTTGAGGTGATTGAGGCGGGCAATGGCCTGGGCTTCCCGCAGCAGGCGGGCACGGCCGTCCGCATCCAGCGCGTTGGGAGCCAGCATTTTGATGGCGACATCCCGTGCCAGCCGGGTATCATGTGCCCGGTACACCACCCCCATACCACCACGCCCCACTTCGTCCAAAATCTGATAACGGGGGGGAAACAGGGCGGCGGCCAGGGCATCTCCTGTTTCACCATGCGCCAGCCGTTCATAGAGGGCTTGTGTTTGGGCGGATGGCTCGACGCCCAGTTCATTTTCCAGTGCCTCCACACAGCGGCGATAGGCGATGGCCATACGTGCTAGATCGCCCCGCCCGGCATGGGCGACCATCAGGGCGCGGTAGGCGGCTTCGGGCGTTTGCCCCTGCGCCAGCCAGCGTTCGCCCCATTCGAGTAGATCATCCCAACGGTGGACGGCCGTCAACCTGTCCAACAATTGCTCCATTTTGCGCTCAAAAAGGGTTTGCTGCCGTTCGCGCTGCCACACCACCCAGTCATCATAAAAGCCTGGCAGCAGTTCACCGCCATACACGGCGACAACGGCCATGAGTTCCTCTGGCGTGGCGCTGGCGTCCGTCGGTTTTTCCAACAGGGCTACATCCAGCCAATAAGCGGCCGCCGGAGGGTCAGGTGCAAATGTAACCGTGATGTCATTGCTGAACAGGTAATGGGGAGCGGCCTCACCCAATGCTTTGCGGATGTGCCAGAGGGATTGGCGCAGGTTGCGGCGGGCGTTGTCGTCGCTGTTGTCTGGCCAGAGCAGCCCGGCCAGCTTTTCGCGGCGGTGAGCGGCGCCTGCACTGAGGGCCAGGTAAGCAAACAAGGATTGGGCGGGGCGCGAGAGGAGGGTGACGGGACGGCCGTCTAACTTCACTTCAAACCGACCTGACAGCCTGATTTCCAACATGTCTACCGACTTGTTCGGCTGCGAACGCGAAATGTGGGCACGTTGTAATGGATGGTGAGTTGTTGACTGCCAGAAGTATAGCGGAAACAGATTGCCTTTCAAGAATGAAAATGGGGAAAAAGATGGTGAAAAGACACGGCCGTAGACGCTGGTGGACGGCCGTGCCTTAAAGTGCCCAATTAATTCAACGCCGCCCAGATGACTGCTTTTTCCGTTCCCATCATTAATCTGGTCTCAGTTGTTTTGTGTCTTGTATCCGATTCGCAACTCACAACCCAGGAAAAAACAGGTCAGTAGTAATTGCTTAAGAGCGTTAAATCGGCTGAAGCTGTCCTACCCCTGCCTCACTTTTACTGGTTCAGTTGCCGTCGAAAAGAGGTGGCAATGTCCATATGAAAACCAGCTCCAGGCTGACCCTAAATTTACCTTGCGTCCAAAAGGAACTTTTGAAAGGCAACTATTTGCCAAAGGAGAAAATCATGCCTGTATTAACCAAGAAGTCCAAACGTTACGCTGTCGTCTGGTTCTGTATGCTGGCGATGCTGTGGCTGGTGGGCACGGCCAGCGCGGCTCCTAAGGAGAGCGCCAATAACCAGACCGGTGCTGTGCCGGTGCCGGCGGTCTACACCTTTGAAGGCCCGTATCTGCCCGATGTGCTTAATACGGCCGCGCATACCATCCGGATCTGTCGCTGCGAAGGTATGGTCAGCCACTTCGTCTTTGAACGGACGGCTGACCCCGGGTATCGCCTTTCTATCTATCTTCATGGCCCCTTTCCAACCTCGTCTTCACCTGACCATTGGGAACGTGTTCATTTTCAGGGCATCTCTCTACCATCCCTCCTGGAACAAGCCGCCAAATATGTGAAAAACTGCCAATGTGAGCCTTATGTGGTGGATATGGTCTACCGGCGAAGTGGCCCATCCACAGGCGCGGAGACCGCAATTCCTGTGCATCATGTCTATTTGCTTATCGCCTGGCCGTTCCCAACTTAAGGACTCAGTGCCAGCAAAGGAGAATAAGATGTTTACCAATAATCGGAACTTAAATAAATGGCGTCTGGTGGGTTTATGCCTGTTCATGGCTTTGTTCATGGTCGGTTCGGTGAGCGCCTCGGTGAGCGCCGCTGAGCCCGGTAAGTCTATGACACAACAGGCAAAGATTCCTTCATCGTATTATTTTGAAGGCCCAACATTAAGTGGTGTATTGAGCGAAGCGGCCACTGTCATGCAGAATTGTAACTGCCAGCATCTGGTGACCTCTTTTGCTTATGAACGCACAATCATGGACTGGCATGGCCTGACCATCCATCTGAATTGGGTAACACCAGACGCTCCGCTGGGCATCTGGGAAGAGATTCCTTTCCAGGGCACTTCGCTACCGACCGTGTTGCGAGAAGCGGCGAAATTTATGCAGCATAACGGCTGTGAAGGCGCTGTGCGGGACGTCAGGTATGGAAAGGCAGCATCACCACCGAACGATCAACGACGCCCGGCACCTGTGCATATTGTCTACCTGGTTCTGGAATCACCTTCTCCCTGTTGATAGATCGCCGTGACAGGATAGTGCGGTGAACTATTTTGGCCGATGCCCACCCTTTCGTTTGGTGGGCATCGGCTGTTTTATTTGTTTTGGCGGCGGAACCAGAACCAGCCGGATGGCCAGCTTTTGTCTTCGACGTGGGTGACGCCGATTTCGCTTTTTTCCAGCGCAAAATCCTTGTCAAAGAGGGTGTGTACGGCCGTCTCCTCAATTCCGCGTGGCCCTTCTTCTCCATCTCTGGCGCCCAACCGGGCAAAGAGTAAATAGGTGGCGCCGGGTTCCAGCAGGCGGGTTAGCTCAGCCTGGTAAGCCCATCGCTGCGGTTCGGCCAGGGCGTGCAGGCAGCCCACGTCTATGGCCAGTTGGTAACGGCCG
>CAADGU010000616.1 GCA_900696625.1 uncultured Chloroflexota bacterium
GGATAAGGTGACCAACTATGAACGAAACCATTCGAGTGATTCCCCCCTCTGATCCGGAACCGGACAGGCCGCGCTGGCTGCCGTGGCTGGCTGCCGGTTGTTTGTTTATGCTGCTGTGCCTGGGCTGCGTGGGGGCAGTGGGTTTGGGTGGCGGCTATTATGCCTATGCCCAATTCCGTGAGGAGTCTGTGGCCAATGGCGCCGCCACCGAAGCGGCCCAGGCTGCTCTGGGCGGTACCGCGATTGTACCTGAAGACACGGCTACTTCGGTTGCGCCTGGCCCCGATGTGTTCACGCCTCAGCCGCCACCCACTGCCCCTATTGAAGATACACCCACAGACACCACCCAGCCGCCGGTAGAGACGCCAACAGTGGAGGCAACGGCCGTATTCACCATTGATTTACTCGTGCCCACCCAGATCAACCAGATGCCTGTGCCACCAAGAGCCGGGCCAGATTTGCAACAGCTTTACATAACAGAATACCCGGCGCATGATTTTTATGACACGGCCGTGCGTCTGAACAACTACAGCGGCCCACGCACCATCACTGCCTCCACCTACCAGCCCGGCGACAGCCGTTCTTTTGCCGTTGATGGTGACAGAATCCAGGCCACGCTGGCTGCCGTAACCGAAAACACCTATTTCTGGGTGGCGGAGGGCGCAGATATCAACACCGCCGATGTTGCCGCCGCCGCCAATCGCTTTGAGGCGGTGTATTACGAACCGTTGGTGGCCCTGTTTGGGCCGGTCTGGCAGCCCGGCGTAGACAACGATCCCCGTTTTTCCGTGCTTCACCTGAGCAGTTCGGCTGCCGATGAGTTGGGTTATTTCCGCGGCGAAGATGAATACCCGCGAACGATTGCGCCCGACTCCAATGAGCAAGAAATTATTTACCTGAATATGGCTGAACTGGAAATGGGTGAAGATTTGTATTATGCCACCCTGATACATGAAGTGCAGCATCTCATCCAATGGAATATGGACCCCGGCGAAGCGGCCTGGATGAATGAAGGGCTGTCACAGTTGGCGGAGATAGCTCTGGGTTTCACCGATACGGCCGAAACCAGAGATTACCTGGAGAACCCGGCCACCCCCCTTAACAGTTGGAACTATGATGATGAGGTGATTTACGCGCACTATGCGGGAGCGTATTTGTTTCTGGTTTATGTGTGGGAGCAGCTGGGGGAAACGGCCGTGCAAGAGTTAGCCCGCCACCCGGCCACCGGTATGGCCGGGGTTTATGCCATCTTGCAAGGGTTCGCCCCCGACATTTCCCTGGAACAGTTTACGGCCAATTGGGCCGCAGCCAATTATCTGGATAATGGCGTCACGGTGGCGGGGGTGGCAGACGACCGTTACCATTACCAAAATCTGACGTTACGGCGACCTACCCTGCACCAAAAAGCCACAGCCAACCAGCCGCATGACGAAGTAGACAGTCTGGCCCAATTTGGCGTGCATTATATTGACCTGCGCGAGTGGCGCGGCCCGGTAACGATCTCTTTTGCCGGGGACACGGCCGTGCCGCTCATAGAAGCCAACCTCAACCAGACCGCCGATAATCTCTTCTGGTATGCCCCCGCCGTTGATGAGATGAACGCCCGCCTCACCGGTCTCTATGATCTCAGCCACGTCAACCAGGCCACGCTCACCTATTCCACCTGGTATGACCTGGAAGAAGAGTATGATTTCGCCTACCTCTCCGTTTCCACTGATGGCGGCCAAACCTGGCAGACGCTCACCCCTGAACACAGCAGCCGGGGTGACAGAGGACGCGGGTATAACGGCCGTAGCGCCGCCAAACCCGGCGCCCAATATGGTTGGCTTAAGGAAAATATCTCCCTCAATGCCTTCACCGGGCAGCCCATCCAGCTTCGCATTGATGTCATCACCGATTCCGGCATTACCGGGCAGGGATTCGCCATAGACGATATTGCCGTCACCGGCCATCAGGCAGCCTCTTTCACCGACGGGCCGGAAAACTGGCAGGCCGAAGGTTTTGTCCTGACCGGTGGCTGGCTGCCCCAAAGATGGTCTGTACTCTTGATTGAAGAAAAAGTAGAAGGAGAAACCGGCCCGCGTGTTACCCCCCTGGCTCTGGATGACCTCAATCGCGGGCAATGGGTGGTGAATATGGGCAAAGGAGGCGGCGTGTTAATGATTATGCCGCAAACCCCCTTTGCCCATAATGACGCCAACTATTGGCTGAGCATCAGGTAAATTTTCGGGTCTTCAGGGTTTCGTGGGGTTCAACGTGAAACGTGAAACATGATGCGTGATGCGTGACCGGAAAGCCCTCACGCATCACTCGTCACGCATCACGCATCACGGTCTGTCAACCCCATGAATTCCCAAAGAGCCCAGGCTTCCGGGAAAATTTGTGAACTAGCCGCTGCAAAAATCAGCCGACGTGGTGGTATTCCAGAACCAGTTATAGCTGAAATACGGCGAACCCTGGGCGCGAATGGCAATCTGGTTGAACCCTTTCACGCCATCAGGAATGGGCATGCTAAAGCGGGCCGTGCCGCCGCTGCCGGAATTAAACGTACCCGCCGGGAAGCCCAACAACCCTTGTGTGCCCATAGCCCCCATCGTCACAGTGAAGTTCATATTAGCCGGGTAATTGGCCGTTTGGAACTGCACCGAGCTATCACGCACCACCTGGCAAATTTTGATGGTGGGAATGCCCGTTACCGGCGGCGTCACCGGGGGAATACCGCCAGTGCCGCCGGTATTGCCACCGGTTGTGTTATTCCAGAACCAGTTATAGGCATAAAACGGATTGGCGTGGCGCGTTTGGGCGCGAATGGCAATGCGGGCCTGCCCGCGCAGTTCGGCCGGGATGTTGAAGGTTTGCTGGATGGCCCCGCCGGCGCCGGAATTGATCTCGCCCACTTTGATGCCGCCAATGCCCTGCGTATACATCAGCCCCATGGTCACATCAAAAAGCTGGTTGGCCGGGAAATTGTTGGTCAAGATCGTCACGCTGGTATCAGTGGCGACGCTGACAATGCTAAAGGTGGGGATACCTACGTAGCCGGGCGAAACTGGTGGTTGACCGCCGGTGTTGCCAGAGCTGCTTGTGGTATTGTTCCAGAACCAGTTGAAGCTGTAGTACCCCCGGGCGCTGTCTAGCCGGATGGCAACTTGCTGCTGCCCTTTCAGAAAATTGGGAATGGCATAGGTGGCTGTACCATCACCCCGGCTGGAATCAAAGGAACCCACTACTTCGCCGCCCAAACCGGCGGTGCCCATGTAATTCATGCGCACGGTGAAAATCTGGCCGAGCGGATAATTGTGGGTTTGAATGGTAACGGTCTGGTCCGTTACCACGCTGACAATGGAAATGGTAGGGATGGTCTGGCTGGCGGCGCTGGTGGTGCTGGCGCCCAGCAGCAGGAAGAGGGAAAGGGCAAACATGACCATTCCCAACAGTCGCCAGGGTAAACGGCCGTGCTGCCCTCCATTCGTTTTGCCCGTCGCCGGCAGACTCCCGTGATCAATTTGATTGGACATACAAACCTCCTTATACAGTTGTTCGATAAAATAGGGAGTACGGCCGTTGGTCTGCCCTGGCAGGCAAACGATTGAAAGCAGTTTAATCTGTCAGATTAAACTGCTCAGTTACCATACCCCTCATGCACCATGACCGCATTATACAACAAGATTATGTCACGTTCTATAGAACATTCATTCGTTATGTAAAAAAAAGCCCACCGGCTGGTCTGGCAACCGGTGGGCTTTGTCTGCAAAGTGAAAACGGGGAAACGTTACATGGGGTTCTTTTCAATCACAATGACGCCGACCTCATCCCCTTTGGCAATACAGTGGGTGGGTGTGACGTTATATCGTTTATCGGCATCGGCAAAATTTTCCAATGCCCCTTGCAAAACCCCAACTGCCAGATAACAGACAGGAGAATCAGATGTCCGGCCTGTACACATGGGGCACACATGGATATTCCAATACCAGGCCGTATCGTCCTCTTCCACACTGACGTGCTGATCACTCACCTGGTTAAAAAACTTGGCAAAAAATTGCAGACCCAACGATACACGCCGCTCAAAAGAACCAATTTTCATGGCGGCGCGGGCCGCTTTGGCAATCTGCCCAAAATGCTCAACGCCATCATTCAGCGTCTTTTTACCGGCGCGGGTGGCAAAGGCGCGCGCCCCTCTGGGGCCATACATATCCCAATAAGCCTGCTGCAACTTGCCCACCTGGTCAAAGGGGAATTCCTTTTTCATATTATCAGGAGGATAGTTGCCAATATACTCCGGGAGTCCAGCCAGATTCAATAGCGAATTGACGCCATTTTTGCCGATGATTTCCTCTGTCGAAATCAAGAGGATGCGCATCCACCTGTTTGGGTAGAAACAATTTTCATTTTGTGTGCCTGAACTCATTTTTACCTCCAACAACCGAGTGACTTGTGGATTGAGACCCTATGGGTTTGATAAAACCTTTAGGGCCTTGCCTGATTTTAGCAAGAGCGCGCTAATTATATACACCTGTACAAATCTTACATAATCAAAACAGGGTGGATTACCTGGGAAAATTATACTATGTCTACTTGA
>CAADGU010000617.1 GCA_900696625.1 uncultured Chloroflexota bacterium
CAACAACCCAGCCTCGCCATTCAGGAACGATTTAACAATGCCGCTTACGTTTTTTCTGATCTGGACCATGACGCCTTTCTGCGCGAAGCGGCCAAAGACCCCGGCTTGCAGGAAATATACCGGGACGATGACGCCGTTATTTTTGCCGTGCAGACAGGTGCCCTAGGAAACGAGAACTAAATAACTTACACGAGATTGGAGATTAGAGAATGTTATCTTCCTCCCCCAGAGTGGCGGCAGCGTTTGCTAGAAACCGTGACGGCCGTCTTGAACTGTCAACACCTTAAAGGTTCTATTATTGTTTTCCGGCTCAAATGATAACGAGGCTAGACAGTTGTGTCCAAAATCGCCGGCTCGCCGGCGAGTTATCTTCAATAGTTGGCCGCCGCCGTAAACTTATTTCCTATCAATTTGCTGAGGATTAACCCCAAAAGACAGAAAGATTGCCAGAATTGTGGGCCACGATGATGGGTAGTATCAGCAATAACTAAATTGACATAAAAGAGGTTTTGGGTAAATGAAACGGAAAATAAAGACGTGGTGGCAAACACTTTCGACACAACAAGGATTGTGGCTGGCAGCCATTTTTCTGGCCTCCTTTTTGGGCACCGCCGTGAGCGGCGCCATCCTAAAGTGGGGGATGATCAGCTACGGGGAATGGGGGGCGCTGGCCCGTTTGGCCGTCAGCCTGGCAGCAACGGCGGCTTATGCCCTGGTGGTAGTGGCCGTTTTCTACGCCTTTTTCCCGGAAACAAAAACCGCCTTGCAGCGCATTTGGCGTAAATAGTTCCGCGAAGCATAAAAAAAGCCGGCATCGCTTCGATGCCCGGCTTTTTCGCTATCTGAATTGGGCTATTTGGCCATAGCCCGCTGTACCAATCCCACTACAAAGAGCAGGATGACCGCGCCTAAGATGGCCACTACCAGGCTGTACACGTTAAGCCCGGTGGTGCCAGACGCACCAAACAGACTCATTACCCAGCCACCGATGACGGCGCCGACAATGCCCACCACGATGTTGGCGATGGCCCCCATTTGCGCATTCTTCTTCATGATCATGCTGGCAATCCAGCCGGCCAACGCACCCAAAATAACCCATACCAAGAGATTGACTAACATGGTTGTTCTCCTTTTTTAATCAGCTATGCCGGGATGTGAGGCGCGATGTTTGATGAAATGTAAATCTATAAGCTAAAACAATGTAACGGCCGTAAAGTTGCGCAATTGCCCAGACCCGAAGTGTTTTCTGAAACCTTTCGGGTCTTTAATCTCTAATCAATAATGGGTGGTTGAATGTCTACCACCTCACCGTAACTGGCAAAATCTACCTGCCAGATGCTTGGCTCGCCTGCCGCCGGTTCCGGTTCCGTCACCACCACCCGCACCAGTTCAAACGTTTCGGGCATAATCCACATCGCCACCGTTACCGCTTGCGGGCCAATCAGTGTGCCACTCATGCTATATAGCCGCTCCCCGGCCACATCACCCGTCAGGTAATAGAGCAGTTGGTCAGAACCGCCCCCCGGCAATTTTTGCGGTTCGCCCAGCTGCAGGTTGCTCACGTCATTCGTCAGGATGGTGGGCAGCCCCACGGTGGCGTCAAACAGCAGCGCCGGGTTAAAACCCCAATTGGGCGGCAGTTCTTCCCATTGGCCCGTTGCCACGTTCGTTTGCCACTGCGTCTCGGCAATGCTGACCACGTTCACATCGGTAATGAGGCCGGGGCCGATGACGCGCACGGTGGCGGCGGCTTTGTCCGGGGCCGCATAGGCCCCCGCCGCCCGGCGAAAGGAGAGGATATTGTCCGGGTCCAGATAAGCGGGTGCCCCTTCCCGGCTGATGTCAAAACGAAAACCGGGCATTTCGTTCATGCGGTCAGCCGCATTTTGCACAATCTCGGCGGGTGGCAATTCGGGCAGGGCGGTGGAACGGCAGGCGGGAAGGAGGAGGAGTACGGCCGTGACAAACCATATGAACATCAAAGATTTCGCAGATGACGCCGATTTTTTTATCTGCGCAATCTGCGAAATCTTTGATAAGAAATCTGCGGTCATCATGCAGCGTAGCTTACCCAGGCATAGGAAATTTGTCCACATGGTAGCTATGCCCTATTGGGAAGGGGCACGGCCGTTTATACAATGAACCGCAAAACACGCGAAGATCGCGAATTTTCTCCGCGACTCCGCGTCTCTGTGTTAAATTTTCTCAGGAGCAGAATAAATGACGATGGCTCAACAGACAGACGCCGCCGAGCGCGTAAAGACCTGCCTTTGGCTGGCCCAAAAAATAGAAAAATCACTGCCGGAAAACATCATTCTGGAACGCAATCCCCAGACCATCAAACTCATTGAAGATCGCTACAACCTGGCCAAACAGCGGGTCAACATCGCCCCGGCTGACGAAAAACAGTTTTTTGCCGACCTGTTAGACGAAATTTTGGGTTTTGGCCCCATCGAAAAAGCGATCAAAGATGACAGCGTCTCTGAAATCATGGTCAACCGCGCCGACCTGGTTTTTGTGGAGCAAAAGGGGTGTATCACCGAATCCAACATCAAATTTGCCGACGACGCCCACGTCGAACGGGTCATCAACAAAATTCTCAAGCCGCTTAACCGCTACGTGGGGACGGATTCCCCGTTGGTAGATGCCCGTTTGCCCGATGGCTCTCGCGTCAATGCTGTCGTCCCCCCTTGCGCCATTGATGGCCCCAACATCACCATCCGCAAATTTTCTAAAACGCCCTTTGGTGTGCAAGACCTGATCCGTTTTGGCACGCTGACGCCGGATATGGCCGAGTTTTTAGACGCCTGCGTTAAGTCTCACCTTAATATCGTTGTCTCCGGCGGCACCGGTTCCGGCAAGACAACCCTGCTCAACATCCTCTCCGGTTTTATCCCCGACAGCGACCGTATTGTCACCATTGAGGATGCCGCCGAACTGAGCTTGCAGCAGCGACATGTGGTGCGCCTGGAAACGAAAAAACCATCGCGTAAAGGGGATACCGAAGTCTCCGTGCGTGACCTGGTGATGAATTCGCTGCGGATGCGCCCGGAGCGCATTGTGGTGGGTGAATGTCGTGGCGGCGAGGCGCTAGACATGCTGCAAGCGATGAACACCGGGCACGATGGCAGCCTGACTACCGTTCATGCCAACACCCCGCGTGACACTATCTCCCGCCTGGAAACGCTGGTGTTGATGGCCGGTATGGATTTGCCGCTGTCGGTGGTGCGTAAGCAGATTGTCTCGGCCATTCACCTGATTGTGCAACAGGCGCGTCTGCGGGACGGCAGCCGCAGAATCACCAACATCACCGAAATCACCGGCATGGAAGGGGACACCCCGGTGATGCAAGACATTTTCAAATTTCAGGAGACGGGACAAGACCAAAATGGCAAGGTACTGGGCGAATATGTGCCCGGCGGCAACCGGCCAATGTGTGAAGAACGTTTGAAAAATCATGGGTTCAATTTACCGGCTACCATGTTTATGAGCAGCGCCGCCTCTGCGCGCGGGGGAACTTTTGATAGACGTAAACGCTAAACAGAACTCATTCTAGCACCCGGCAGGCAGCGCACCCCATGATTCCCTCCCAAGCGCTGCCTGCCACTTCTATCGTAAACCCTTCGGCTGGCAACGGCCGAAGGGTTTTTATTCAGGTGGAAGTAAATGATGCTACATCACCCGGATTCACACGTTGAATCAGTGGCAGTCGGTCAAAGTGCCGATCAAAACTGAAGACTGTTGAAATTCCTTTCGTTATCATTCTGGCGGTCAGAAGCGCATCTATAAAGTCAACGTTTTTCGTTTCAAACAGAGTCAGGGCGTGCAAGATAGTTGGTTTATCGGCTGTCTCGATACCTTCCTGGAGGAGAAAATCGCGCAGCGTGGCTGCAATCGTGGTTATGTCTTGCTTGTAGAATGACTTCAATACCCAAACCATTTCGGCAACGATCAAATCATCAACCAGTAGGATTAACTGTCCGTTGACGACGGCTTGAAAGAGGGTGGCTGCTTCTTGGGCCATTGGCAATGGGTCGTTAAGCAAGAAGCGCAGAATGACATTGGCATCCACACAGGCTTTATCCATTACTTCCTTCCTCCAACATGGTTTGGCCTCGTTCCTGCGCGATTATCTCTCGAACTGTTTGATGATCAGTGTATTTTTGGGTGGTTGAGAGGGCGCCTCGTAATTGCATCAGCGAGCGTTGGTGAGAAGGATACATAATCGCTTTATTCCCTTCCAACACAAAAATTACCTGGTCGCCTGTTTGCAGGGCCAATGCCTGGCGAATATCTTTCGGGATAGTGATCTGACCTTTGGTTGTAATTGTTGTTGTGGACATAACGAACTCCTTTCTTTTCTTGAGAACGCCTTTATTTTAGCTCATATTCCCTACTTTTTTCAAGATCGAAAGGAAGCCGTTTAATACTGCATGATCAATATCCCGATATCCAATATCTTAATCCCATAGCCTACGGCCGTACCCTTCGCTACAATTGCCCCATGAAAGTATTGTTAGACAGTATTGGCTGTCGCCTGAACCACAGCGAAATGGAGACGCTGGCGCGGCAGATGATGGCCAACGGCCATCAGGTAGTGACCGATGCTGCCGCAGCCGATAAGGTGGTGCTCAATACCTGCGCCGTCACCGCCGAGGCGGCCCGCGACGCCCGCAGCCGTACCCGCGCCTTCCACCGCGCCAACCCGGCGGCGGAGATTGTACTCACCGGCTGTTATGCCACCATTGCCCCGGCCGATGTGGCCCGCATCGAGGGAGCAGGTCAGGTGGTGGTGAATGCGCAAAAGGCACAGTTGGCGCACCTGCTTGACCCCCAGGCGCGGGTGGAACGGCCGGTGTTTGAGCAAGAACCGATCATGCGCGAGTTTCTGGCGGGCAGTATGGGGGCGCATACCCGCGCCTTCATCAAGGTGCAGGATGGCTGCGACAACAAATGCACCTTTTGCGTGACGACCATTGCGCGTGGTGAGGGACAAAGCCGCCACGTGGGGGATGTGGTGGCCGAGATTCAGGCATTGGCGGCGGCAGGTTATCAGGAGGCGGTGTTGACGGGGGTGCATCTGGGCAGCTACGGCCGTGATCTTTCCGCCCACACCACACTCACCACCCTCATCCGCGCCATCTTGCACCACACCGACATCCCCCGGCTGCGCCTCTCCTCGCTGGAGCCGTGGGATGTGCCTGATCGCTTTTTTGAGTTATGGGCTGACTCGCGCCTGCTGCCGCACCTGCACCTGCCGCTGCAATCGGGCAGCGACGCCATGTTGCGGCGCATGGCGCGGCGCACCAGCCGTGCCAGCTTTCGCGCCCTGGCGGGGGCTGCCCGCGCCGCCATTCCTGGCCTCAATTTAAGTACCGACCTGATTGTTGGTTTTCCCGGCGAGACGGAGGCAGATTTTGCCCACAGCCTGGAGTTTGTGCGCGCGATTGGTTTTACGCGGCTGCATGTGTTCAGCTACAGCCCGCGTCCTGGCACGGCTGCTGCCCGTTTCTCTGACCAGATTCCTGGCCCGGTGAAAAAGGAGCGTACCCGGCGCATGATCGCGCTGGGGCAGGAATTGAGCCTGGCCTTTCACCAGGGGATGGTGGGGCAGACGGTGGATGTGTTGTGGGAAACGGCCGTTGGCGCCGATAATGGTGGCTTGCGGTGGGCAGGTTATACCAACAACTACGTGCGCGTCATCGCCAATGGCCCCGCCGATCTCTTTAACCAGGTAACACCCGTTTTCATCACCACCGCCCGCCCCGATGGGCTAACAGGCCAACAGGCCGGTCAATTGTCTGACCTCACCGCCGGTTTCCCATGAAAAAGTTTGACGCTGCTCCGGCCCTGTGCTATTATCTCGTGTGCGGCGCCGGTCTAAAGACCGGGCTGTTTGTTTATGGTTTGTTGAAATTGCATTAAAAACGGAGAATAAGATATTCGGAAGCGACGAAGTAAAACAGCGTATAAAACAACCTCAACCACCAGTTACCGGGTGAACCGGGAGATTCGGGTACGTGAGGTCAGGCTCATTGATCACAACGGTGAAAATCATGGGGTTGTGCCTATTGCCAGGGCCAGGCAGTTAGCGGAAGACGCAGAACTTGATCTGGTTGAGGTAGCCCCAAATGCAGATCCTCCTGTTTGTCGTATTATGGACTTTGGCAAGTTTGCCTATGAAAAGACCAAAAAGGAACGGGAGGCGCATAAACACCAGAAGCAGATCGAGATCAAAACGATTCGCCTGACGCCGCGCACATCTGGTTTTCATAAGGATGTGCATGTGCAGCGCGCTAAACAATGGTTGGGTGAAGGCAAAAAAGTAAAATTCCAGGTCCGGTTCAAGGGACGCGAGATTACGCATCCCGAATTAGGTAAACAAACACTCGAAGAGATTGCCGGTGACTTGAGCGAACTGGCGACCATCGAACAAGAACCTAAACTGGAAGGGTGGTCAATGACGCTGTTGATGACGCCCACAAATCTGTAGGGTCTAAGTGACCACACAATGACAGTGTGTATCCGCCCCCTCTGGGGGCTTTTTTATGAGGGTGATGTAAAATGGCTAAACAAAAAACAAAGAAGTACAAATTGAAAACATATAAGGCGGCGGCTAAACGTTTTCGGGCTACCGGAAGCGGCTTAATTGTGCGCACAAAAGGTGGCAAAAGCCATCTGCGCCGGCGTAAGTCTAAGCGTGTCAAACGGCAGTTTGATAAGATGCTAGTCGTTGAAAGCAAAGGTGAACAGAAGCGCATTAAACGCCTGCTGCCTTACATGACACAGTACAAGGCCAATCCGCCGGCCGGATAATTTTATTGGTGTTTGTTTATCGCTGCCTGGCCTCGGTGTTTCGGTAATCAGTAAACGGTAATCGGTTGCGGTAAGGCTTGAGCGCCAGCGCCAACTAAATGCGAGGGTATAAAGCATGAGAGTAAAAGGTGGGTTTACAACCCAACGTCGTCATAAGAAAATTTTGCGTATGACCAAAGGCCAATGGGGTACGCGGAGCAAATTGTTCCGCCGCGCCAATGAGGCCATGATGAAATCTTACTGGTATGCGTACCGGGATCGTCGTGTGCGCCGCCGTGAATTCCGGCGGTTGTGGATCGCCCGCATCAATGCGGCTTCCCGGATGCATGGCCTGAGCTACAGCCGTTTTATGCATGGATTGAAGCTGGCTCATGTGCAGCTAGACCGGAAAGCGTTGGCTTATCTGGCAGTGACCGATGAGCAGACATTTACGGCCGTTGTTAATAAAGCGAAAGAAGCATTGGCTGCCTAGCTTCCATTCCAACCAACCCTCAACAGATGAAACGCCATTCCGGATACAGGAGTGGCGTTTTTATTTGCGTTTGCGAAACGGCCGTTAATCGTAGTTGTCTGGTCTGTACCCTTTGCGTATGATCCCCAGGTTTACCAGTAATTCGTGATGCGTGACCCGTAATCGGATTACGGATTACGGATTACGGATTACGGATTACGGATTACGGATGACGAAGGCAGGCGAATGCAGGAACAACGACGATTTTTAGGTTGGATGGTAGCCGTGCTGCTCACGGCCGTAACGCTGCGCCTGTTTTCCATTAGCCATATCCCCCCCGGTCTGACGCACGATGAAGCGGATCATGGGATCACGGCGCTTTCCATTTTGGAAGGGACGCGCGCTGTTTATTTCACCATTGGGCACGGCCGTGAACCGCTCTATGACTATGTAACCGCCCTGCTGATGGCCGGTATTGGCCCCACGTTTTTGGCCGGACGGCTGACGGCCGTTTACGCCAGCCTGCTCACCATTGCGGCCATGGCGGCCTGGGTACGGCGGGCGTTTGACTGGCAAACGGCCGTGTTCACCGCCGCCGGCTTAGCCGTCAGTTTTTGGCCGCTCATGGCCGCCCGCCAATCGCTGCGTTCTATCA
>CAADGU010000618.1 GCA_900696625.1 uncultured Chloroflexota bacterium
CTCCAACCTGACAGCAGTCACGGCCGTGCGTAGCATGGCACGTTAACAACCACATACCGCCCTTTTCTTTGCAAGATAGCTTAAAGGCAGAGCCGCCGACTGTTAATCGGTCAGGTGCAGGTTCGACTCCTGCTCTTGCAGCCTTGGCGATCACTTGTGGGGTGTCGCCAAATTTTCTTCCTCTTCCCTCCTTCTTGTGGGGCACACAGCCTCAACTCCTTTTTTGGGGTGAGACGGCCGTTTACGGCCGTCTCACCCTCCTCTTTTCACCAATTTGGTACGGGGTCGTCTAACTGGCAGGACTACTGACTTTGAATCAGTAAATCCAGGTTCGAACCCTGGCCCCGTAGTTTAAGCAGTGAGCAGTGAGCGGTAGGCAGTAAGCAGTCGCTCACACTGCTCACCGCTCACAGTTTACTGCTCACAGTTTACCGCTCATTGATTCAGGGTGTGGTGTAATGGGAACATGCGGCGCCTGGGACGCCGAGCCGGAGGTTCGATTCCTTCCACCTTGACTGTTGGCTCAACCATCTCCGAGAGGTAGTGACCCATTTTGTCGCTGCATCCCCGAAGCCTCTCGGAGAACCTGCGGAGATAGTTCAACCGGCAGAACCTCTCTGTGCCATAGAGAAAATGTGGGTTCAATTCCCGCTCTCCGCTTGGGGGATGAGATTAGGAGATTAGGAGACTGAGAGACTCAATCTCCTAATCTCCCAATCTCTTTCTTTAGGAAGGGTGGCCGAATGGTAAGGCGCTCGTTTGCTAAACGGGTTGGGTGAAACAACCCATGCAGGTTCAATTCCTGTCCCTTCCGTCAATCCTTTTCGTCTGGGGCCGGTAGCTCAATCGGCAGAGCAGCGGTCTTTTAAACCGCAGGTTGGGGGTTCGATACCCTCTCGGCTCACCTGTTTTATGCCGGCGTGGCGCAATCTGGCAGACGCACCGTGCTCAGACCACGGCCGTTGCAGGTTCAAATCCTGCCGCCGGTACACAATTTTTTGGGAAGGCAAGCCGATGGGCGACGGCAGCGGTCTTGAAAACCGACGAGGCGCAAGCCCTTGGGGGTTCAACTCCCTCCCTTTCCGCTGGCATAATATGGTGGCTGTAGCTCAGTTGGCAGAGCGTCTGGTTGTGGCCCAGAAGGCCGCGAGTTCGAACCTCGCCAGTCACCCTTTTACGAACGGCCGTTAGCGCAACGGCAGAGCATCCGTCTGATATGCGGAAGGACCCGGTTCAATTCCAGGACGGCCGACTTTTTTGGCGAGTAGCTCAATGGTAGAGCGCGGGTCTCATAAGCCCGTCGGTGGTGGTTCAATTCCACCCTTGCCAACCAGGAAAAGCATATGGCGGGCCGGAGAGCGTGGGTTATCTCACCTTTCTGGTTCTGTTGTTGGAGAGCAACAGCCGGCCGCAAAGATTTTGTGGGCCGGTATACCACCCACTCTCACATTTGCCCGCCTGTTTTAACAATTTTGGGGCGTTGCCGTTCCCAATCCTTGCCTGGCAAGCCCTTGAGTGGCATGGCCGGGCCGGCGGCGAACGGTTATCTGGTGAAACGCGCAAGCGTGAGCGAGTTCGACCCTCGCGCGCCCCACTGGTGGGCCGGCGCTGATGGGTTACCAGACTTTGAATCTGACTTGATCCCATCGGCAAACCTTGCCCACCTGAAGATGTAATTGAGTAACTGGGTAACTGGGTAATTGTCTGACGGTCGCCCAATTACTCAATTACCCAATTACCCAATATCCCATTAAGGAGGTGCAGCATGACAAAACTGCGACAACTTTTTTCGACGCGGCAAACGCCGCAGAGCCAGCCTATGCCGGGCAGCAGCCAGGTGGCTAATTCGGCCGGGGGCTACGCCTGGGCGGTGGATGACTGGATGCAGCTTGACCGCTTCCTGGTGCTGGGTTCGGAAGGCGGCACGTACTACATTCAGCCGCCGAAACTGACCCGTGAGAATGCGGAAGCGGTGCGGCGCTGCCTGCAAACCGACGGCCGTCGCGTGGTCGCCCGCGTGGTAGAAGTGTCCGAAAACGGCCGTGCGCCCCGCAACGATCCCGCCCTCTTTGTGCTGGCCATGGCCGCCGGTCTGGGCGATGAGGCCACCCGGCAAGCGGCCATCGCCGCCCTGCCGCGTGTGGCCCGGACGGGCACGCACCTCTTTCACTTCATGGAGTTTGTGGAGGGGTTCCGGGGTTGGGGCCGGGCGCTGCGCCGGGGTGTGGCTAACTGGTACACCGGCATGGACGCGGAACGGTTGGCTTACCAGGCAGTGAAATACCAACAACGGGACGGCTGGAGCCACCGTGACGCCCTGCGGCTGGCCCATCCGCAAGCGCCAACGGCCGTACACAACCAACTGTTCCACTGGATGACACAAGGTTGGGAAGCGGGCGCTGGCAGCCAGCGCAACCTGCCAACCGCTGCCCCAGATGACAGCGCGCTGCAAACCATCTGGGCCTTTGAACAAGCCAAACAAGCCACCTCGGTGGGGGACGTGCAGCGGTTGGTAGAGGGGTATGGCCTGCCCTGGGAAGCGATTCCCACCCAATGGCTGGCCGAAGCGGATGTGTGGCGGACGCTGCTGCCACACCTGCCACTGAATGCGCTGCTGCGCAACCTGGCCCGGCTAACGGCCAACGGTGTGCTGACGCCGCTGGGCGCAGAGACGGAACTGGTGGCGGCGCGGCTGACGGATGCGGAACAACTGCGCCGGGCGCGGGTGCATCCGGTGGCGGTGCTGGCGGCGCTGCTGACTTATCGGCACGGCCGTGGGGTGCGTGGCGGGCTGGCGTGGAATCCGGTCACGGCCGTGGTGGATGCCCTGGATCAGGCGTTTTACCGGGCGTTCCAGAACGTGGAACCAACAGGCAAACGACTGGTGCTGGCGCTGGACGTGTCTGGCTCGATGAGCATGGGTATGGTGGCGGGTGTGCCGGGGCTGACGCCGCGCGTGGCCTCGGCAGCGATGGCGCTGGTGACAGCGACCACAGAACAGCAGCGCCAGCCGACCATTATCGGCTTCTCGCACCAGATGGTGCGGCTGAACATCTCGCCGCGCCAACGGCTGGATGACGCCGTGGAAGCGGTGAGCGGCCTGCCCTTTGGGGCGACGGATGTGGCCCAGCCGATGCTGTGGGCGCTGGCGAACGGTGTGCCGGCGGATGCGTTTGTGGTGTACACAGACAGTGAAACGTGGGTTGGCAACATTCATCCGGCGCAGGCGCTGCAAACGTATCGCCAGCAAACGGGCATCCCGGCTAAACTGGTGGTGGTGGGCATGGTAGCCAACCGCTTTTCAGTTGCCGATCCGCATGACGCTGGTATGCTTGATGTGGTGGGCTTTGACACGGCCGTGCCAGCGCTCATCGCTGACTTTATTCGAGAGTGATTCGTGATGCGTGACGTGTGAAGTGAGACCATCACGCATCACGTGTCACGCATCACGGAGACAAACATGGCTGCAATCCTGCTCTTAAATGCCACGTATGAACCATTGGCAGTAATTCCCAAGAAGCGGGCGCTGTCCCTACTGCTGCGCGAGGCGGTGGACGCGGTGACGGATGAGGTGGTGGCGCTGGCGGGTATTACGGAAACGCGCCCGATTCCGACGGTGCTGCGGCTGCGGCGGTATGTGAATGTGCCCAAGAGGGGCGCACGCTGGAGCCGCCAGGGGGTGCTGCGGCGGGACGGGTATACCTGTGTGTATTGTGGGGTACGCGCCGGGGAGAAACGACACGGCCCGAAGTCGCCTCGGGTTCGCCGTGTCCTACACCCCAACGACTTTACCATTGACCACCTGCTGCCGAAGAGTCGTGGCGGGCGCAATACCTGGGTGAATACGGCCTGTGCCTGTGCGGATTGTAACGGCCGTAAAAATGACCGCACCCCGCACGAAGCCGGCATGACGCTGCGCTGGGAACCCAAAACTCCGCGTGTGGATTACCTGGTGGCCTCCGGCAATGTGCCCGAAGCGTGGAAGTTTTATCTGGAGATCTAGAGATTGGCGATTGGAGCGTATCCAATTGCCAATCTCTTTTTTTTGCCTGCTTACGGCCGTTCTTCATAGTTCGTGCAGTCCCCCCAATTCCTGTTAAAATCAAGTAACTTTTGGCGCGGTTTGCCAATCCCTCTGTGCCTCCGCGCCTCTGCGTTCAATTTACCAACGGAGAAAATATCATGTCCCCAGATTTCATATTTCGAGGCGACCTCGAAGAACTAGACCCAGAACTGAACCACATTTTAGAAGCAGAAGACCGGCGGCAGGACAGCACCATTATCCTGATTGCCAGTGAGAGCGCCGCGCCGGATGCGGTGCGCACGGCCGTGAGCAGCACCTTTGCCAACATCTACGCCGAAGGTTACCCCCGCGAAGAGAGCCGCCGCCAGCGTGAAGCGGAAATCATGGATGTGCCCCTGGAACTGGCCCATTACCGCCGTTACAGCGACCCCCGCTATTACAAAGGCGTGGAATACGCCGATTTGCTGGAAGCCCTCACCCGCCGCCGTGCCGCCGAACTATTTGCCGCCAATGGCGTCAGCGCCGATAACCTCTACGTCAACGTACAGCCCCTCAGCGGTGCGCCGGCCAACAGCGCCGTTTACACCGCCCTCTTGCAGCCCGGCGATACCATTTTGGGGCTGAATTTGAACGATGGTGGGCATCTGTCGCATGGCGCGAAAGTGAACCGTTCCGGCAAAGTGTATAACGGTGTGCCTTATTTTGTAGATCCCCAAACCGAACTGTTGGATTACGAAGACATCGAGCGCCGCGCTTTGGAGGCGAAGCCGCAGATCATCGTCGCCGGTTACTCGGCCTATCCCATGATCGTAGATTGGGCGCGGTTCCGGGCGATTTGTGATAAGGTGGGCGCGTACCTGTTGGCCGACATTTCGCACATTTCCGGGCTGGTGGCGGCGGGGGTACATCCGTCGCCCATTGGCATTGCCGACGTGGTGATGACCACCACACACAAGAGCCTGTGCGGGCCACGTGGAGCCATGCTGCTGACGCATCGCAAAGACCTGGCCCCCAAACTGGATCGCGCCGTGTTCCCCGGCGAGCAGGGGGGGCCGCATCTGAATACCATTGCTGCGCTCGGCGTGGCCCTGAAACTGGCGCAAACGGAGCAGTTCCACACCTTGCAGCAGCGTATTGTGGACAATGCGCAGCGGCTGGCACAAAAGCTGGCCGAACATGGCTTGCGCATTGTCGGCGGCGGCTCCGAGACGCATTTGCTGCTGGTGGATACCAAGAGCGTGACCCACAATGGGGTGCATCTCTCGGCCGATATGGCGGCGCGGATTTTGGATCTGGCGGGCATTGTATTGAACCGCAACACCATTCCCGGCGATGTGGGGGCGTTGAACCCTACCGGGCTGCGCATAGGCACGGTGTGGATTAGCCAGCTTGGTTTTGGCGAAGCGGAGGTTGACCGGCTGGCGGAGGCGATTGCCACGGTGCTGAAGGGGTGCAAGCCGTTCAGCTATATGGCCATGGGCGGCAAGACACAACTGCGGGCGAAGGTGGATTTTGATGCGCTGCAAAAGGGGCGGGCGATTGTAAGCGAATTGAGAGGGGTGGGCGGACGGCCGTTAATTGGCACAGTCGTCGAAATCCGAGGCGCAGCCGCGCCACAACTGCTCAACCATGCCCTTACCAGCGATGTGTCCGGGTTGGCAGTGGGGGCGTCGCAGCCGACGCATATTTTTGGCCCTGGCCTGGATTATGATGCGGTGTTGTACCGCCTGACTGAGGACACCTACCACCTGCAACTGGATGATGAAGCGGTGGCGATTCTGGCCTGGGATTGGCTGGCGGCGCTGTCTGATGGGTACGTGGATTTTGGCGATTTGTACGCCAAGCTGGATGGGCCGGTAGCCGTATTTCGGCTGCCGTTTGCGCCGGAGGATGAATTGACCGGGCCGGTAGCCAAGGCGCATCAGGCGCGCAGTGTGGCCGGCGTAGCCGCCTTTGCTGACAGCAAGCCGTTTTTTGTGGGCATGGCAAACCGCTCTGGCGGTGAACCGTTGCCCGCCTTCACCTGGGAAGAACCGGCCGACCCGCCCTTGAAGCGCACCACATTGTACGAGATGCATGTGAAGTTGGGCGGACGCATGGTGCCTTTTGCCGGGTATGAGATGCCGGTGCGCTATGAAACGTCGGTGGGCGAGGAGCACACGGCCGTGCGCACCGCCGCCGGTCTCTTTGATGCCACCCACATGGGCGTGTTTGACGCCGCCGGGCCGCATGTGATCGAGTTTTTGAATACGGTGACGACAAATGATGTCAGTACGCTGGCGGTGGGCGAATCCCATTACACCTACCTGCTGCTGCCAGACGGTTCGGTGATTGATGATTTGCTGGTGTACCGGCTGGGGGCGGAGCATTTTATGTTGGTGGTGAACGCCTCGAACAATGATAAGAATTGGGCCTGGCTGACGGCCGTGAACGAAGGGCGGGTGATGATTGATTCGGTACGGCCGTATGCCCGCATCCAACACCCCGTCACCCTGCGCAACCTGCGTGACCCGCAGTGGGGCGACGAACAGCGTGTGGATGTGCCCCTGCAAGGCCCTAAATCGCTGGATGTGCTGCTGGCGCTGGCCGATGACGCCGAACTGAAAAAGCGGATCAAGGGGTTGGGCTGGGCGCGCCTGACCCAGGGCTATCTGGCGGGCATGAACGTCATCATCTCCCGCACCGGCTATACCGGCGAGCGGGTGGCCTATGAACTGTTTGTGCATCCTGACAAAGCGCCGCAGTTATGGGAGGCCATTTTGCAGGTGGGCGCGCCGTGGGGTGTGAAGCCCTGTGGCCTGGCGGCGCGGGACAGTCTGCGCACAGAGGC
>CAADGU010000619.1 GCA_900696625.1 uncultured Chloroflexota bacterium
CTCGCCCTGGTAGCTGAAACCTTGATCCTCGTAGTAACGGCAGAGACGGCTGTTGCCTGCCAGGCAATCCAAACGCAGAAACTGCTTGCCCTGCTGCTGCGCCATCATCGCTGCCCAGGATAAAATGGCGCCACCTACGTTTTTCCCCTGCCTGGCGGGCCGGATAGCCATCGAATGCACATATCCGGCCAGATTGTCATCAGGCCAGTAGGGATCAGTCCAGGTAAAGCGCACGATGCCGAATCGGTTTGGGGTAATCCCAACGGTGTATACCTCGCGCCGCGCGATGGCTGCGGCCATGCGCCGCTGCCAATGTTCATTCGGCGGCGACGGCCATTGATCAATCCCTTTCTGTTTCAGGCAGGCGGCGGCTTCGGCCAATATCTCCATGACAAGGGGCAAATCCTCTGGCCGCGCGACCGTAAAGTCAGGGGTGGTGGCAGGTGTGATCTTCATCTGTTTTCTGCTTTACGTTGGGGGCGACAGAGGCAAAACGGCCGTTACCCGCACCCCTTTCACCCCATTCTCCAGCACCAATGACCCACCCAGTTCTTCAGCGCGCTCGCGCATGGAGCGGATGCCCACGCCTGAATGGGGGGCTGGCGGCAGGCCAACGCCGTCATCAGAAATAGCCATGTGCAAATGCGGCGAATGATTGCCCACCATCTGCAACAAAAGGTCACAACGCTGCGCCTGAGCATGGCGCACTACATTGGTCATCGCTTCCAGGGCAATGCGGTAGGCGGCTACTTCCACGGCGGCGGAGAGCGGCGGCAGTGGTTCTGGCGTGGCGGTAATCTGGATGTGCAGATGGGGTGGTTTGTTAATCTGAGTGGTGTGGGCTTGCAGCGCCTCGACCAGACCTAATTCATCCAGCGTTGGCGGCCGCAATTCATACACCAGCCGCCGGATCTCCGTTACCGTTTCCTGGTTTTGTGCTTTCAGGCCGCGCAGCAGCCGGGCGGCTTCCTGGGGATTGCTTTCGAGCAGGTCTAAAACGGCGTCAATGGCAAAAGTCTGGCTGGCCAGAGTGGGGCCAAGCTCGTCGTGTAGGTCGCGGCGGATGCGGCGGCGTTCCTCTTCGCGGGCCAGCACCAGCTTTTCACGGGAATGTTGCAAGGCGGTGGTGAGGCGCACGGCGTAAGCAGCGGCGCCGGTCTGCCCGGCAATGTCGGTTAAAAGTTGACATTCCCGGCCCGTAAACTGCTCCTGGGCGGAGCGCGGCGCGACGATGAGCCAACCGACTACTTCTCCCTGGTGCAGCAGCGGCCACTCTTCGCTGCCGGGGGCGGGCTGGCCGCTTACAGCCACGGTTTGCCGCCCGCCGTCGGCTGTGGTTAGCTGGATGGCCGCGTAGGGCAGTTTGAGCGTCTGGCAGATGGTGGTGGTGATGGCGGGCAGGGTTTGGCCGGGCACGGCCGTTTCCCCCAACTGCCTTCCCAACTGCGACAGCACCTTGTAGGGGTCGTCTCGCTCGCCAAACATAAAGCGGTTGACGCCGCGCTGCAACCGTTGGTGCAGCGGTTGGAAGAGAACGGCGATGAAACCGGTGGCCACCAGCGAGATGACCAGATTGCCCGATGTGTGGAACAACAGGCTCAGCACCCCCACCGTCAGGGCGTAAATGGAAACCACCACCAGCGTCAGCCCGCCGTAAACCAGGGTGCGGTTAATCACCAGGTCAATGGCGTACAGCCGATACTTGAAAACGGCAATGCCGATAATCAGCGGATAGCCCCAGAAGACAATCAGGATGATCAACTGATACCAGATGGTGTAGAAAAGTTCGGGATAGAAGAGCGTGCCGGGCAGTTCAAAAACGAGTAGCTGGACGATAACGGCCGTGGCCATAAAATAAGCCAGCCACTTCATCTGCTGCCGCTCATCCCCCACCGACCGCCGCCAGCGCACGACCATCGAGGTGATACCGGCCATGCTGAGGACAATCACGGTCAGGAGCAGCGCTACTCTAAACGAGGTATACCACCAGGCCGGTAAACCGGCCACGCCAAATGGGTTGGCAATGGCCCAACTGGCGCCGAAAGCGTTGATTTGGCCGAAATCTGGCAGCAGACCCGCGCCCAGGCTGGCGATGGCGATGATGATGAGGCCGGCCATGGTCAAATTACGCCAGCGTAGGGATAAGAACTGCCCGTTGGGATAAAGCATGGGCAGCAGGATAAACATGGGCAGGATGATAAGAACAACACCAAAGCTGTAGGTGAACCAGGCCAGATAAGCCGATCCCGGCGCAGCCAATCGTCCAGCCAAACCACAATGCAGGTACAATTCGATAACCGCCAAAGCGGGCAGGCCGATACCGGTCCACAGACAAAACCAACCAATCCGGTTATGGGGACGGTAATAGAGAATGAGGCCACCCACAGAGGCAAAAAGAAGGCCGCTGCCAGCGGAGACTGCCAGAGCGACTAAGCCATAATCAGCAAATCGGTGGCAGCCAACGGCCGTTAACCAAGCCAACGCCACCTGCACCGCCAGCGCCAACAAAAGCAGCCCCGCGACCAGTCCGCGTCGGCGGGGAATAGCTGGATGGTTGGCACGTTCTGTCGGCGTGGGGACAGCTTTGCGGGGTGGCGGGATGAGGCGGTTGACGTGGGTTTGCAGGCTGGTTTTGACTGGTTTGAGCAGGATGGCGGTGACGGCCGTTGCCAACACCACGCCGATCAGCCGCCACTGCTGCTCCGCCGCCAACAGCCCTAACCCACCGATCATCAGCAGGTAAACGGCCGTGACCAACGCCGTCAGCCCCCCATATACCAATGTCCTGTTGATGATGAGGTCAATATCCCACAGCCTGTCACGCAAAATGGCAATAAAAATAGCGGCCGGCAGCGCCACTGTCGTGATCATGCACAACGTCCACCCGCCCAATGTCGTGAGCAGTTGCGCCTGGCCGGGTGCTGGTGTGGCTATCTCAAAGGTATAGGTCCAAATAGGTACGCCCACAAAGAAGATGATCATGCCCCAAACCACCCACTTTGTCTGTTGACGTTCGGCGTGGTTAAACAGCCACTTGTAACGGTAAACAAGAACAGCAAACACGGCGATGATAAGCAGGGCGACCGGCTGAACAAGCGGGAAACCGTCGAACAACAATCGGTCGTAGAAAAGATCAGTGACAACAATAATCGCCGCTATGATGGGGATAAGGAACGTCCCACGCGGCTCGAACCGGCTGCGGGGGAAAACCATGAAGAAGGACATAGCAAGCAGTTGACCAACGGCCACCAGCAGTTGCAGCGGTATGTTAAGCTGGGGAAAAGCCGCCGCGACCACATTAAAACTGGTGATAACAACCACGGGAACAAGGATGAGCATGAGGGAGTAGAGGAACGCGCCCCGTTGTGGATAAAGGCGGGTGAGCATAATGAC
>CAADGU010000620.1 GCA_900696625.1 uncultured Chloroflexota bacterium
ACGGCCGAAGACAAAACGGCCGTAGCCCAGGCCGCCGGCGCTGCCGCTAACAAGATTACCGGTTCAGTCATACCAATTTGTGTAGACCCCAACGCCAAACCGGTGGTAAACCGGGCCGATAATGCGCACCGCGTCACCTTTTTGGGTGGTTTGCATTGGCCGCCCAATGCCGCCGGTATCGTCTGGTTTGCGCGGGAGGTGTGGCCGCACATAGTCCGGGAAGCACCCGCCACCCGGTTGACTGTGATCGGCAAAGACCCGCCGGCCGAACTGAGCCAACCCGGTTTGCTGAATGTGGAGGTGACGGGTTACGTGGCGGATGTGATGCCTTATTTGCGGGAGACGGCCGTGTTCATTGTGCCCCTTCACGCCGGTGGTGGGATGCGGGTGAAGATCGTAGACGGCTGGTCATGGGGTTTACCCATCGTCAGCACCACGATTGGCGCTGAAGGCATCGCTTATACACACGGGCACGATATTCTCATTGCTGACAATGCCGAAGGCTTTGCCCAGGCTACGCTTCAATTGCTGCAACAACCGCAGAAAGCCCACCAACTGGCGCTGGCCGGGCGGCAAACGCTAGAGTCCCATTACGACTGGCACAAAATCTATCCCCAATGGGCTGAAATTTACACATAACTATGGCACAGAAATTGGTTCAAAATCCCAAACGTGTACTTTTTGTTATCATCGTACTTTCTGTTTTTTTGCGCGTGTTATCTGCTCTGTATTTAGGCAATGAAGTTGTGGAGTTGCCTGGCACTTTTGACCAGATTTCTTATCACAATCTGGCCTTGCGCATCAACGATGGTTATGGGTTTACCTTTGGTGTGGGTTGGTGGCCGGTGACGGAGGCGAATGCCCCCACAGCTCATTGGAGTTATCTGTACACCACCTATGTGGCCTTCATATACAAGCTGTTTGGGCCCAATCCTGTGGCCCCCCGGCTTCTTCAGGCAGTGATCGTGGGTATTCTCCAGCCCTATCTGGCTTATTTGATTGGACGACGAATTTTTAATACCACAGTGGGTCTCATCGCGGCGGCGTTTACGGCCGTGTACATTTATTTTATCTACTACGCCGCCGCCCTTATGACGGAACCGTTCTACATCACCTTAATCCTGGCATCCTTATATGTCACCATGCTCATGGCTGATTCAGAAAAAAAGCCGGACATCAAATGGGCATTGGCGCTTGGTTTCTTGTTGGGATTGATTGTGTTACTGCGCCAACTGTATATGCTGATCATCCCATTTCAACTATTGTGGCTCATGTGGGCACGATTTAAGCGAGACAGGTGGTTTCCCCTGGCCGAGATCATTCTGGTGGGTATTGTCATTGTGGCCATGGTATTACCCTTTACCTACTCGAATTACAAACGGTTCAATCGTTTTGTCTTGTTGAACACCAATGCCGGGTATGCTTTTTTCTGGGCCAATCATCCAGCCTATGGCACGCGCTTTATTCCCATAAGGGATGATTACACACAGCTTATCCCTGAAGAACTGTTGTCCCAGAACCTGGATGAGGCGGCGCTCGATCAGGAACTGCTGAAGCTCGGTTTATCATTTATTACCGATGATCCCGGCCGGATCATCCAGTTATCCTTGAGCCGGGTACCGATTTATTTCATGTTCTGGCCTTCGGCCGAATCGGATATGGTGAGTAATGTGACCCGTGTGGCTAGTTTTGGTTTGCTGCTGCCATTCATGGTGTATGGGGTATTTTTGGCACTGCGTCGCAACTGGTCATGGACGCTTTTGCAGCATCCCATCTTTCTGTTGCTCATGTTTGCCCTCTTGTATACCGGCATCCATTTGCTTTCGTGGGCGTTAATTCGTTATCGGTTGCCGGTGGATGCGGTGCTGCTTATTTTTGCCGGATATGGTTTGTATGACCTGGCGCAGCGGTTTGTGCCCAAACTTTTGCCCCCATTTGAGATTAGCCCTTCATAGCTCAGTTTGTAAGTTTGATCTTAACATTCTAGTTCTACAGTGCCATCAGTAAATGAAGATAAGTAAGAGCTATTGTATGTGCTTTGCGGAGGAGTGAGCTTTGCATCCAACAGTCAATTCCATCGAGAAATCAGTAGGAACTCCATTTAATCCGTTTGATAAAGTTTCGGTCTTTTTCCAATACAATCAATGGAGATTCCTGACCCTCTTCCTGATCATTAATGACATGTGGATGGTAGGAATGGCCTTTTTATTGGCCTATTTTGTGCGGTTTTATTCAGACCTGCCCCTGTTTGAAGTTGGCATCTCCCCTGTCTACGACTATTATCGCAATCTCAGTTTGTTTTTGAATCCCATGTGGGTGATTGTGTTTTGGGGATTGGGTCTCTATAACCGGCGCAATCTATTGGGTGGCACACAGGAATACTCCCTGGTTTTTAAGGCTGTAAGCCTGGGCATCATGGTGGTAGTAGTTTTTAGTTTTTTAAGTGTGGATTTTGTCCTGGCGCGTGGTTGGTTGCTCATTGCCTGGCTGTTTACATTTCTTTTTGTCAGTTTTGGCCGCTTTTGGATTCGCCGGATTATTTATGCGTTGCGTAAGCGGGGATATTATTTGTCGCCGGCGTTAATCGTGGGGATCAATGAAGAGGGTAGGCTCTTAGGGGAGCAACTGGTCGGTTGGCAAACCTCTGGTTTGCATGTGCTTGGTTATGTGGATGATCATGTGAAGCCGGGCACGGCCGTGTACAAACAACTGCAATGCCTGGGTGATACGCAACACCTGGATCATTTTATTGACCGGTTTGGCATTGAAGAACTCATCATCGCCACCAGTTCCATGACCCGGCAAGAGATGCTCAACATATTTAAGCAATATGGTTTAGTTAGCGGCTTAAACCTCAGACTTTCATCGGGTTTGTTTGAAATTATAACCACCGGTTTAGAAGTCAAAGAAATGGCGTCTACACCGTTAGTCCGGGTGCAAAAAGTGCGCATGACCGGGCTGGACAGCGTTTTTAAGCTGCTGCTGGATTATGCGTTCATCATCCCTGGTATGCTGGCTGTACTGCCGCTCATGTTACTGATTGCCATTGTCATCAAGTTGGATTCCCCCGGCCCGGTTATTTACCGGCGGCGGGTGATGGGTCTGAACGGCCGTCAATTTGATGCCTATAAATTCCGTACCATGCACGTAAATGGCGATGAGATTTTGGCGCAGCATCCTGACTTACAAAATGAGTTATCAGAAGCCCACAAACTTAAAAATGATCCCCGCATCACCCGTGTGGGCCATTTTTTGCGCAAAGCCAGCCTGGATGAACTGCCGCAATTGTTCAATGTAATGAAACGACAGATGTCGCTGGTTGGCCCGCGCATGATTTCACCATCAGAAATGGAAAAATACAATGATTGGGCATTAAATTTGCTGACTGTATTACCAGGTATTACCGGACTGTGGCAGGTGAGTGGCCGTTCTGATATTTCATATAATGAAAGAGTCAGACTGGATATGTATTACATACGGAATTGGACTATCTGGCTAGATATTCAGCTTTTGCTGCAAACAATTCCGGCCATCTTGAAAGGCCGGGGAGCCTATTAACAACCCCCAGTATATCGGCTGAACTATTTGGCTGACTAAAAAGAGAAAATTATGATCATTGTTCAAACGCCTTTACGTGTGAGTTTTTTTGGCGGGGGGACGGATTTTCCTTCTTATTATCAACAAGAGGGGGGGTGCGTCCTGACGACTGCCATTGACAAATATATCTTTGTGACTATCAAAGAAAGGTTTGACCGCAAATTGCGCGTTGGCTGGACTAAGACGGAAATGGTGGATAGCGTGGATGAGGTTCATCATGAACTCATCCGTGAAGCTTTGCGCAAGACGGGTATTAATGAAGGCGTCGAAATTACGACGATGGGTGACATTCCATCGGAGGGTTCCGGTTTGGGGTCATCGGCTACAGTGACAGTAGGCGCTCTCCATGCCATGTATAGTTTGAAAGGTGAATTGGTTTCAGCCGAAGAACTGGCGCAGCAGGCGTGTGATATTGAAATAGGTATATTGGGTAAACCGAGTGGCGTGCAAGACCAATACATTGCCGCTTATGGCGGCTTTCGATTTATGGAGTTTGGTACGGATGGCAGTGTGCGCTCTGAGCGGATTCCGTTGACCCCTGAGTACCGTAAGAAGCTTAATGAAAACACGATGCTTTTTTTCACCGGCGTGACACGGCGTTCGGACACGGTATTAACTGAGCAAAAGCAGAATATCCGCGATAAATCGTCTATCTTGAAAGAGATGAAACATATTGCCTTTATCGCTCGTGAAGAAGTGGCTGCGGGTAAGCTTGATGCCATTGGCGAATTATTACACGAGAGTTGGTTGCTCAAGCGCCAACTGGCCAGCCAGGTGAGCAATGGCAGACTTGACGAAATATATTGTCTGGCCCGTAATGCCGGGGCTATTGGCGGGAAAATATCCGGCGCCGGTGGTGGTGGATTTTTGTTGTTGTATTGCCCTTTTGAACGCCAGGATGCGGTGCGGAAATCGTTAAATGGATTGCAAGAGTTGCAGTTTAAGTTAGAGCCAGATGGCTCAAAAGTTATTTTCAATTATTTGCGAGCATAGGCTAATGGGAGTACGTGTATGAACCAACAAATTAGTCAATATATTTTTGATCTAAAACACACGCTGGATTTGTTATCGTTAGATTTAATTGATCAGGCTATTGGTAAACTACATGAGGCGCGTCTAAACGGCCGTCAGATATTCATCATGGGCAATGGCGGCAGCGCTTCTACTGCTTCCCATTTTGTCTGCGACCTCAGCAAAAATACCCGCCAACCCGGCTGGCCCCATTTCAAAGTGATTGGCCTGACGGATAACATGCCTTCGTTTTCCGCTTTTGCCAACGATGAAGGCTATGCGTCCGTCTTTGCCCAACAATTAGCGCCATTTATCCAGGCAGACGATATCGTGATCGGTATTTCGGCCAGTGGAAATTCACCGAACGTATTAGAAGGCATGGCCCTGGCCAATGAGGCTGGTGCCTTCACAATTGGTTTTACCGGTTTTAGTGGCGGCAGACTGAGCGCGATGGTTGACCTGGATTTGCATGTAGACAGCGATTGCATTGAACATGTTGAGGACATTCATTTGATGCTGGAGCATCTAATTGTGTCTGCATTGCGCCAACGGGCAATGGCGGAAATGGAAACGGCCGTAATCCCCTAACCTGTCTCAGCCCAAACCTTATACAATTAAAAAAGCCCGGCACACATGTGCCGGGCTTTTATTTTGATGAATTTGCAAATCAAGTTCAGGTAGATGGCGCTGTATCAGCCTGGTAATCGCGGGCGCTGGCGGACTCAGTGCGGGGTTCAACAATTGGCGTTTCGCTCCATTCCTCGTGCCGGCTCATTCGTGCCGAGAGCGCGCAGACAGAGATGACAATCACGGCCGTTACCAAAAAATAGATTCCAATTGCTGCTAACCAGATCATCTTAAAGTGCCTTCCTCTTCACTTACAACTGCCCCACTATCGTACTTGCATAAAAAAAGGTTGACAACATTGTATAAATAGTTGTCCCCCATTGCATTAGTACGCTAGACCCATGTGCAAAATCAATAAAAATGGTGGACAGTCAAATGAGGATCATAATTTGACAAGAATTGGCCTTCGCACTAATGTTGTCAGCGCCAAGAGAAAGTACAGTAAGAAATAACTAAAGTAAAACAAGATATAACTACAGGTATTGTTTACCTGATTTTTCTTTATTGCAACTGGATACCCCACCGGACGAGGTATTTAATTGTGAAGGCAGGTCATGGAGGACAAGACTAAGGAGACAACAACAATTATGTCTAAACGCTATCCGGCAATTATCGTTATTCTTCTTCTATTAGCTGTTATCATCTCCCTATCAACAGTTGACGCCGCCGCTATTGGATCTAATCAAGCTGCCTGGGACTATATTCCCTCTGCCCCACCCACGGCGACGCCTGCATCCACAAGCACCCCCATTCCCGCTACGGTGCGTTACGAGCCTTCTTCACTATTATTGCCGCCCGGTGTCCTGGATGATTTCAACCGGCCTGACGGCGCATTGGGTAGTAACTGGTCTGGCAATACGGCAGGTTACACCATTACCTCTAATCAATTGGGAGTCATCAGTTCGGGTGAGCAGGACATTTACTGGAACGTATCCCCTTTTGGTGTTGGCCAGGTGGTAACTATTACTTTATCCACAATTGACAATACCGCGAGCGAAATTGGTCTTGTTCTAAAAGCACAGAATATCGTTGATGACCCACCGCCAATGATTAATGTCCTGTATTCTCCTGCCGCCGGTTATGTCCAGGTGTGGACTTACACCCAGTCTCAAGGCTGGCTACAGCGTGGGCCTGAAATAACAACTTCTTTCAGTAATGGAGACCGATTTGGCGCTCATGCCAGGGCCAATGGCCAGGTAGAAGTGTATAAAAATGGTGTTTCAATCGGCTGGCGTGATGTGACGGGCTGGCCCTATTATTCCTTTGATGGTTATATTGGTTTGTTCAACATTGATGTTGGCAGCACAAATCTGGATGATTTTAGCGGTGGAACAACAGATAATGCCCCTACACCTACCCCGCCCCCCCCGCCCTGCACCGATCCTCTGACATGCAACCCTGTCTCGTCTATAAGTACTCGTTGGCGTTGCAACACACTCGATTGCCCTCCTAACACCTCAGATTGGACAGGGGCAGTGATTGCCTGGCCCTGGTATACTGCATTTGAGTCAAATAACCGGGTGAATCTCAATTCGCGTACCATTTATCCCCATGCCGGCAACCCTGATACGCCGCTTTATGCTTACATGAAAGCTTGGGCTAATGGTTGCCAGATCACGGCCGTTTCCGGCACCGTTGTTATTATCGAGTGGCAGCGCGGTTCGGAAATTTGGGACGCGACGACTCTGCAGCCGGGTGACACGTATACCGTTTCTCTCGCATCGCCACAAAATGGCGTCTTGATCGAAGGGCCTGATGAAGTGCTGGACGAGTTCTGGGTATCGCTTTCTAACTGTACACCAGATTCTTCTCCTCTGAACTTTGGCGAGACTGACGTTGTGCAAGGCACCAGCCCCGGCAATCATGGAAACCTGTTATATGCCCAACAAACTTCATTAGGGGGGAATGGCGCTGTACAAAGTATCAGCATCTATGTGGAAAATCAAAACCCTAACGGGCAATTACGCCTGGGCATTTATGATGACAACGGGGGTCAACCAGGTACACTCTTAGCCGAAACAGCGCCTTTTACACCTGCCCACGGTTGGAACACCCAAGATCTCCTGGCGCACCCCAACCTGGTACAGGGTACATACTGGTTGGCTTTTGTGCCGGAAAATAATTCTTTGAGGTTTGCCAGGGTGACCGGCACCGGCGTAAACTGGCGTGGCGCTCATACTTTTGCCGCTTTGCCCAGCTCCTTTCCAACTTCTCCGGTGAGTCAAACCATCAAGTTTTCGATTTATGCCACTATGGTTCAAGGGCCGTTGGCTGTTTCATTAGAATCGCTCAATACGCGGCAAGTGCCCACATTTTTCTTCCTGATAGTGGTCATTATGTTGTCGAGTATCTTTTTCACTATTCTACTGTTGATCTTTGCCCGGAAGCAGCGCCAACTAAACAGGTGAGAGGTTGGTTTTATTAACGGAACGGTACGGCCGTCATCCAACAAGATGACGGCCGTTTTTTTTTGCCCCACTTTCACCACCCTCTTTACAACCCCTGCATGTTCCCTTCATAATCTCTTAACAACTTCCCGTTACGCTACCAGTGACAAAGAAGTAATGACTAAGGACAATACGTATGTCAAAAACCATCCTTGTTGTAGATGATGAAGAGCGTCTGGTCTCACTGGTTAAAGCGTACCTGGAGCAGGGTGGTTTTCGGGTAGTGGCGGCGCGCAACGGCCGTGACGCCCTCTTCCTCGCCCGCCAGGAGAAACCAGACCTCATCCTGCTAGACGTGATGATGCCCGACCTGGACGGCCACGAGTTTCTGCGCCTGCACCGCCAGGAGCGGAACACACCCATTATTTTACTTACCGCGAAAGTGGAAGAAGATGATCGCGTTCTTGGCCTGGAACTGGGCGCAGATGATTATGTGACCAAACCCTTTAGCCCGCGTGAACTGTTAGCGCGTGTACGTGCCCTGCTGCGGCGTACCGGCCAAAATTTACCCGATGCCGGGATGCTGCGTGCCGGTGACATTACCCTGGACAAAGATAGCTTCCTGGTGAAAGTTAACGATGTGCGCGTAGACCTGACCCGCTCCGAGTTTGATTTGCTGGCGGCGATGATGACTGCACCGGGCCGCACCTTTTCCCGTTTCGATTTGTTGGAACGGCTGCAAGGCGACACCTTTGATGGGTATGAGCGCACCATAGACGTGCATATCAAAAACCTGCGCGCCAAAATAGAACCGGACCCCCGCCAACCATGTTACATTGAAACCGTGTATGGTGTGGGCTACCGGTTTGCACCCGAATAAGATGGCTACCCTTAACCGTTCCCTGGCTTTCAAACTTACCCTGGCTTTTTTATTTGTCAGCCTGACCGGGATAGCGCTGGTGGCGTTTCTAGCCAGCCGCATCACGGCCGTCGAATTTGGCAACTACATCACCGAACAAAACCAGACCCTCCTGGCCGACCAGTTGGCCGATTACTACGCCGCCAACGGCGGTTGGGGTGGCGTGCAGCAGTTAATGCCACGCATGTTAGGCCGGCACATGATGGGCATGGGCGCCGCTGCCGCCGAACGGAATCCCTACGCCATTACCGACGCCCAGGGGGTGGCGGTGCTGCCCGGTGGTGGTCTGCGCATCGGTGAGCGGATTTCCCTCACCCTGGCCCAGACCGGCGCGCCTGTTGTGGTGAATGGCACAGTGGTGGGGTATGTGGTGGAACCGGGCGAAGCGGAACAACAGCAGCTGCGCGCCTTTTTTGCGCAGCGGGTGAATCTGGCAATTTTATTAGCGGCGGTGGGGGCGGTGGGCGTTTCGCTGTTGTTGGCCGGTGTGTTATCGCGCAGTCTGACACGGCCGTTACACGAACTTACCCACGCTACCCACCAGATGGCTCAGGGCGACCTGTCCCAGCAAGTGCCCGTTCGCAGCGAAGACGAATTAGGCCAGCTTGCCGCCTCTTTTAACCAGATGAGTGCCCAATTGGCGCGGTCTCAAACCTTGCGCCGCCAGATGACGGCTGACATCGCCCACGATTTGCGTACCCCCCTGAGTATCATTCTCGGCCACGCCGAAGCTCTGCGTGATGGTGTGCTGCCTGCCAACCAATCCACCTTAGAAATTATTTATGATGAAGCGCGGCGGCTCAACCGGCTTATTGACGACCTGCGCACCCTTTCTCTGGCCGAAGGCGGGGAATTGAAGTTGGTGCTGCGCCCGGTTTCACCCCATACCTTGCTGGAGCGTGTTTATGCCGCCCATTTGCCCCAGGCCCATGAGCAGCAGATTGTGCTGACGCTGGCAGCCAGCCCTCATTTGCCGTTGGTACAGGCAGACCCCGATCGCATGGCGCAAGTGTTGGACAATCTGGTGAGTAATGCGCTGCGGTTTACGCCGGCCGACGGCCGTGTCACCCTTTCTGCTCGTATCCAAGACCATGCTGTTTTGTTTTCGGTGCAAGACAGCGGCCCTGGCCTTTCCCCGGACGCCCTGGCCCACGCCTTTGATCGTTTCTATCGTGGTGATGCTGCCCGTCAACGCCAGCCCGACGGTGGCTCTGGTCTGGGTTTAGCCATTGTCAAATCATTGGTAGAAGCGCAGCACGGCCGTGTCTGGGCCGAAAACCAGCCTGACCAGGGCGCCTCCTTCCACATTCTCCTGCCCACCTCCTGATCCTCCGGTCATTCCGACGAGTCTTCGAGGAGAAATCCACCCCGCTGACGGGCGCATTGGGCTTCCTCAAGCCCACCAAACTAGAGTACAATGTACATTATTTTCTCATTGAATTCGGCGGCAACTCGCTGGGAGGACACAAGATGAACGCATCCGATATTCTCAAGTATGGTCATTTTACGGTGTTGGGAGCTGTTAAAGATTTGCCGGAAGCGGATTGGCAGACCGGCGGCGTCTGTGGCGTCTGGTCGGTCAAACAGATCATTGCCCATCTGGCATCGTTTGAGCAATTGCTGGTGGAAATTCTTGAAAATCTATCAGGCAGCACCCCCAGCCCTGTTTTAGAACGGTATAAGGCTGACATTCTGACTTTTAATGACGCGGAAGTAGCGGTTCGCCAGGACTTGAGCGTGGCGCAAGCAATGGCCGAATATGAAACCCTTCACGCGCAAACAGTGACGCTGCTGGCACAAGTCCCCGCAGCGCGACGGCGCGAAGAAGGTATTTTGCCCTGGTACGGTGCGGAGTATGACCTGGATGATTTTCTGGTTTACACATACTACGGTCACAAACGGGAGCATTGTGCCCAGATAGCCGTCTTTCGGGATCGGATAAGCCGGTAACGGTATTAGTTCGCTCCACCATCCGCTTGTAGATGTGCCCGCCACAAGTCCGCCAGCGCCGTCACCGCTTCCCCCGCCGCCCGATCAAAACCCTGCCACCGCGCCACAGCCTCTGGATGATTCTCGCGCAACCATTTGAAAGCCGGCCCTGCTTTAGTCATTACCCGTTGACGTTCAGCGTCGTCCGGCGGCAGAATAAGAAATTTCTGAATACGCCCACCAGTAAATGTAAACTCCGCCGTGCCCCTCATACCATCAGTGCCAATCGCCCGGCTCAATTCATGTTCATTCCAAAAAGCACAACGAACGACATTATCTTCTACTGCAAAATCTCGGAATTCCACTAAAGTGCGGGACGCCAGATCATATTCATGTGCGGCCCGAATGGCTTCCGTACCCACATAACTTTCGCCGCCGGATACAATTTCACCGTCATGAGCAAACATGGCGACACATGTTTCAATATCATGACGGTTGCAGGCTTCCTGGTAAACGCCTAGCAGATCACTGTATTGTTGAGCAATGGTGGTCATGTTTCCCTTATCATTCCTTGCGATCACTCTTCCGGTTCAGCCACAGTAATGTTGCCGACAGAATACTGGCTGCGCCGATGATGCTCCAGCCAAGCTGGCCCAGCCGTTTTTCAATTTTGTCGTAACGCTTCAGCATTTCTCGGTCAGACTGCACCCGGATTTGCCCCTGTTCAGCCATGGTTAGCAGGCGTTGGACGCGCCCAGGGGCAGAGAGATACGGCCGTACCAATCCCCACGCCGCCTCCCACGTCCATTGTTGGGCCTGCTGTTCCCGGATAAGGGACTCCCCGTACTTTTCAAAATAATACCAGGGGTTAATTTCCTCGTTTAGCTGTGACACCAACCCGGAGACCATGCCAATGGCCCGCCCCAGGTAAATAAAATCTTGTGGTATTTGAATGGGAAATTCAAATAGTAAATCGCGGAACTCCTCACCGATCTCCTGAATTTCTTTTGGGTCAGGCCGGGTCAGTTCCAGCAGGCTTCGCCCCCAAATGCGTTCCAAGACCATTGATTGCGCTTCGGCAATGCGTTCCAGGTCGGCGCCGGGCAGGAAAAAGCCCATGCGGGCATACGCCTGCGTCAGCGCCCGGCCATCCTTTTGCAAGACGCTGACCAACACCTGCCGCAAATTTTCACCCATCAGGTCAGGCACACGCCCCACCATGCCAAAATCTACAAAGATCAACCAAAACGGCCGTGCCAACTGCGGTGGTGTATCCCCATTAGCCGATACCGCCCAGGGTAGGTCGGTGCGCGGCCGTATAAACAAATTGCCCGGATGTGGGTCGGCATGGAAAAAACCCTCCTGGAAAATCTGGTGGAAATAGGTGTCCAGCAACGTTTCCGCCACCTCTTTGGGATTGATCCCCACTGCCTCCATGCCGGCTACATCGGTAATTTTGATGCCTTCCACATTTTCCAACACAATCACCCGGCGCGTGGAATGTTGGCGGTAGACGGCGGGAATATAAATCCGGTCGCTGTCTGCATATAGTTTGGCAAAACGCTCCACATTATCGGCTTCCAGCACATAGTCCAATTCTTCCCACAGGGTACGGGCAAACTCGTCTAGCAGCGCCGGTACGTTGGCGCGGCGGCGGATGGGCTTGTAACGCATGACCCAGCGCGCCACCACTTTGAGCGCGTTCAGGTCGGTGCGCACAATCTCTTCAATGTCCGGGCGTTGAATCTTGATCACCACCGGAATGGGTTCAACAGGGTCGTGCAGCCAGGCGCGGTGCGCCTGTCCCAGCGAAGCCGCTGCCAGCGGCATTTGTTCAATGCGGGCAAAACGGCGATCCGTGTCCGGTAGTTCGGTGCGTAACACGGCCATCATGCGCGCGGTCGGTTCGGCAGGTACTTCATCCTGCAAGCCGCGCAGCTCCTCGGTTACTTCCACCGGCAGCACATCCACGCGCGAACTGAGGAACTGCCCCAACTTGATCATCACCCCGCCCATTTCCAGCGCCAGGGCGCGGAACCGACGCGCCGAGCGCCGCATCCGCTGCGGTCGCCGGTCGCGCATCCAATCACCAATCAGCGGCAGGCGGGCCGCCAGCAAGTCCCACAGGATAATTTGCAGAATGATGCCGCCAAAAAAGAGCAAGATGCGCCGGTAACGGCCGTATACCTGAAACGGCGCGCCCATCTCTGGCAGCAGGTAATCGTCAGTGGGCAGGGGGGGACGGCCGTTTACATGGGGTTGCACACGGCCGTTAGTCTGAACCTTCACCCGTTCCTGCTCGGAAACTGCCATAAAGCGTAATTATCCCTCCGATTCACCCCAGGCACAAGCAATGATGCGTGATGCGTGACCCGTGATGTGTCACGCATCACGCACCACGGGTCACGCATCACGCTATAGCCCCTCAGTCATGGTACAACAATCAGGTCAACAATACGGCCGTTCTCGCCTATAATCCCGGCAGGCAAGACGGTTATTGCCGCAATCAACCCGTCACCGTAAACTATCGGTAATCGGTAATCGGTAATCGGTAATCGGCGAGCAGTGAGCAGATTTCGGACCTCGGAATACGGAATACGGATTACGGATCACATGCTAAGGGGAAGATTGGGTGATAGCAGTAGCATAAACTGACTGAACAGAGTGCCGGGTAGAAGTGCGCGCCTTCCCTCTGTGCGTAACTGAAAGCAACAATTGAATCCAACATCCCAATCTGTATCGCTGCCACTATATCCCGTAAGAAGATGGGTGCCGAAAAATGAAAAAGCAACGCATATCACCTTCCTCTTTAGACCTGAAAGAGACCCCCAGGGGGCATATTCTCACGTTTCAATTGGCGGCGCAACGCTATGGATTGCCGGTCACGGCCGTCAACCAGATCGTTGAAATCGTCGCCATCACCCATTTACCGCAAATGCCCCAGGGTATTCAAGGGGCCATCAACGTTCACGGCCGTGTCGTGCCCGTTATTGATCTGCGCCTCCGTTTTGGCCTGGACTGTATGCCCTATCATTTGCATACCCCCCTCATCCTGGTGGAGGCTGGCGAGCAGCTTTTGGCGCTGATTGTAGATGCCGTACACGAGGTGGTGGAAGTGGCCTTGCCTGCGTGCGATGCCCCGGCTGTTGTCCAGGTCGGCCAGGAATTGATTCCCCTGATAGATGCTGCCCACTTGCTCGGCCAGCAAGAGCAGCAGCAGTTAGCGGAGCGGCTGCCGGCCCCGCCGCACCGTGCCGCCGCCAATGGCAAAAATGGCGTCAACCGGCAAGTCACAGGGGCCGCCGCGTTATGATTGGCCCCCGGCTGGAAGATGACCTTTTCTGGCAGTTTCGCGATCTGGTGCAGACTGCCAGCGGTCTACATTTTCCCGATAAAAAACGGCGGGAACTGGAAACGGCCGTGCATAAAGCATTGCAAACCGCTCCCTATGGCATTACCGACCCGATGGCCTACTATCGGCATTTACGTTTTGGCGCACCAGATGAGGCCCGGTCTGAAATGTCCCGTTTTCTCAATCTGCTCACCGTCGGCGAAACCCACTTCTTCCGTGACAGCGCCCAATTTGATGCCCTGGCCCAGCACATCTTGCCCGCCTTGATCAACCGCAAACGAGAAGCGGCGGCGATGATGGGTGAAGCAATCGCGCCGCAGCTCCGGTTGTGGTCGGCCGGCTGCGCCACCGGCGAAGAAGCCTATTCCCTGGCCATCTTGCTGCACGAACTGATCCCCGACATCAACCGGTGGCGCATCCTCATCCTGGCTACCGACATCAATGGAAATTATCTGGCGCAGGCGCGCCAGGCCACCTATTCCGATTGGTCATTCCGCGAAGGGCGGGCGCAGCAGGTTCGCCCGCGTTACTTCACATCGGTCAGCCAAAACGGCCGTGACGGCTACCAACTGCGTGATGATGTGCGCCGTCTGGTCACATTTGCCCCCCATAACCTGGCTGCCGATAATTTCCCAGACGCCGCCACCAACACCGTTCTCATGGATTTGATCTTGTGCCGCAATGTCTCCATCTACTTTGCGCCGGAAACCACGCGCCAGGTGGTGAGTGGGTTTCATCGGGCATTGGTGGACGGGGGCTGGCTGGTGGTGGGGCATGCAGAACCTTCGCTGGTAACCTACAGCGCCTTCACTGGGCACATTGTGGCCGGGACACTGCTATACCAAAAGGGGAGGGCGCCGGCCGTCAAAACGGCCACACCCCAGCCCCAACCGCCGCCTGTTGCCAGCCCCGCTGCGCATGAAGCAGCGCAGCAGTTGGTGCGTCACGGCCGTGTAGAAGAGGCCATCACACTCCTGGAAAAGGCGGCTCCCTTCCCATCGGGATCGGCTATCTCCCTCTGTCTGCTGGCCCGCCTTCATGCCGACAGGGGGCAGTGGGCGCAGGCGCGCGCCTGGTGTGAAAAAGCACAGGCAGTTGATCCCTTATTACCGGAAGTTTATTATGTATTAGCCATGATTGAAGAGCATGAAGGCCGCCCGGACGCGGCTATCCACAATTTGAAAAAAGTGCTGTATCTGGACCCGGAACGGCCGTTGGCTTATTTCCACCTGGCCGTCTTGTATAAAAAGCAATCCCAGGTGAAAATGGCGCAGCGGGCGCTGAAAAATACCCTGTGCCGCATACACGCCTGGCCCACTGAAATGTCCCTCGTTGACGCCGAGCATACCAATCCCCAACGACTGACCGAAGCCGCCCGCAAGCTGCTGCACGAACTGGAAAATGGAGGCGTTTAGTTGCCGATGGATACGCTCCTCCTCTGGATGATAACAGACCCGGATTACACGCCAGAACGGGTGGCGGCCATTCTGGCGCGGCGGGCCGAAGAGCTGGCCAAACCGGCAGCCGTGGAAACAGACGGCCGTCAGCTTCATCTGCTCGTTTTTCAGTTAGGCCAGGAACGGTATGCCATTGATGTGGCGCATGTGTTGGAACTGTACCCACCGCAGCCCATCACCCCCGTACCGCGTACCCCTGATTTTGTGGTGGGTATTTTCAGCGCCCGCGGCCGTTTCCTGTCCGTGATAGATTTGCAGGCGGTGTTAGCCCTGCCGGGGCGCAGCCGGCCATCTACCGGCCAGATTGTGGTGGTGCAGGCGCCTGGGATTGAGGTTGGTTTTCTGGCCGATGTGGTGGAAGATGTAACGATGGTGCTTGACGTGGAAATTGAGCCGCCGCTGGCAGCCGCCAGCGATGGTGTTGCTTCTTTCATTCGCGGTATTGCCCCGGATTTGTGCGCCATCTTAGACTTGAATGCCCTCTTTCAGCAAAAGCAATTGATTGTCTATGATGAACCGGGCACATGATGATGAATCTAATCAGGAACCTGGGAGGCTGATAAGGTGTGATGCGTGGCATTTCCGGTCACGCATCACGCATCAAGGAACGTATGTTGAAAAACACAACCACCCGTACCCGACTTTATTTGTTAATGGGGGTTTATGGCCTGGCGCTGGTGCTGCTGACGATTGTGGCGCTCAACCAGATCAATCGAGTTGGGCAGGGACTCAGCGAACAAAATCAGGCGACCGGCGTGCTGGTTGCGGCTTTGGTCGTATTCCTGGTGATTACGGCCGTCATCAGCCTCATCACGGCCCGCAGTATTACCCGCTCTAAAGATGCCATCGAAAGCACCGTCACCGACTACAACCGCTTTATCGAGCGCGTCGCCAGGGGCGATCTCAGCGCCCGCCTCTCCGTCAACGGCGCCGATGACGCGCTGAATACTCTGGGGCACAACCTCAACGGCATGGTGGAAAGCATGACGCGCATCACCAACCAGATTCGGGACGCCAGCGCCAACATTTCCGTCGGCGCGGCCGAAATTTTGGCCGCTACCTCCCAGCAGGCCGCCTCTGCCACCGAAAACTCCACCGCCATCTCCCAGACCTCCACCACCATAGACGAGGTGCGGGCCATCGCCGAGCAAGCCTTCCAAAAAGCGCAGCAGGTGGCCGAACAATCCCTCTACACCCGCGATGTCTCCCAGATCGGCCAGCAAACGGTCAGCAACACCATAGACAGCATGGCTCAGATCAAACAACTGGTAGACGGCATCGCCGAAAACATCTTGCTGCTCAGCGAACAGACGCAGCAAATTGGCGAAATTACGGCTACCGTTAACGACATTGCCGCCCAAAGCAATTTGCTGGCGCTCAACGCCTCGGTGGAAGCGGCGCGGGCAGGTGAACACGGCAAAGGGTTCGCCGTTGTTGCCGTGGAGGTGCGCAACCTGGCCGAACAATCGCGGCAGGCCACCGCCCAGGTGAAAGCGATTTTGAACGAGATTCAGCGGGCTACCAATATGGCCGTGATGGCTACGGAAGAAGGTAATAAGGGTGTGGAAGTAGGTGTGCAGCTCACCGGGCAGACGGGCGATTCTATCCAACAATTGGCCGCCAGCATTGCCGAAAGCGCCAACGCCGCCCAGCAGATTGTGGCCAGTGCCCAGCAGCAAATGACCGGTATGGAGCAGTTGGCCCAGGCGATGCACAGCATCAACCAGGCCACCATCCAAAACATGGCCTCCACTCGCCAGGTGGAACTCTCCGCCCAGGAACTCACCACCCTGGCGCAGCAGATGGAGGCGATTGTGGACAGGTATAAATTGAAGTAGGACGATTAAAAAAACGATAATCCGTGAATTGTCATTCCGAGGAGTCTTCGACGAGGAATCTTTCACATAGGCAGAGACGAAAGATTCCCCGTTCCGAAGACTCCACTCGGAATGACACTTGCCAGGCGGGTTTCTTGTAGCCTGAGTTGCCCTGGCAATCGTTGGCTCGGAATGACACGACTCTGTTTCGATTACTGAAATTAATTTCTGATAACCGTATGAGTTTAAGCGAAAACATCCGCCGCAAACTAATCGCCACGTTCCAGATGGAACAGCGCGAACACCTGCAAACGATGATGCAGGCTTTGTTGGCGTTGGAACGAGAGCCAGACAGCCCGCAGCGGCAGGCGACCCTGGACGAAATTTTCCGTGAGGCGCACAGTCTGAAGGGGTCGGCGCGGGCGGTGGGCCTGACGGCCGTCGAGAGCGTAGGCCATGCGTTGGAAGAACTGCTGCTGCTGACGAAAGACGGCCGTCTCCCCTTCACCCCCGATCTCTTTGACCTGCTCTACCAGTCGTTGGACGCCGTGGAACTGCTGGTGGCGCAGGTGGAAAGCGGCAGCGCCGCCACCCCCGCCAGTGTATTGACGGTGTTGGCGCGGCTGGAATCGGCTGCCCAACAACCATCTGCCCAACAGCCAGAATCCCCGTCCGAACCACCCACTACGCCCATACCATCCGTTTCTCCGCTCCCATCCGCTGCCACTGCCGACGAGACCATTCGCGTAGCCGTCAGCAAGCTGGATGCCCTGATGGTGCAGTTAAGCGAACTGTTGGCGGTGAAAATTCGCGTTGAACAACGTCTGGCGGAGGTGAAGCAGATGCAGCAGTTGGCCGCCGCCTGGCAGAAAGATTGGCGGGCGCTGCGGGTGCATTATCACCGGCTGCTGCGTTGGGCGCCAGATGAAACAGACGGCCGTGCCCCCCTGCCCAAAGAAGTGCTGCCCCTGCTGGAATTTCTGGGCCGCAGCCAGGAACAATTGCGCCAGTTCAATGCCCAAAGCGGCGCTCTCCATCGCCAGTTTAGCAATGACCTGCTGCGCCTCTCGCTGATCATGGATGAACTGGAAGCGGAAATTAAACGAGTGCGGATGCTGCCGCTGACCTCTATTACCACACCTTTTGATCGCATGGTGCGTGACCTGGCGCGGCAGCAGGACAAGCAGGTGACGCTGCTCATCAGCGGCGGCGAGACGGAACTGGACAAACGGCTGCTGGAACAGATCAAAGACCCGCTGCTGCACCTGCTGCGTAACGCAGTGGACCATGGCATTGAACCAACGGCCGTGCGCCAGCAAAACGGCAAACTAGCCCAGGCCACTATCACCATCAGCGCCGGGCAGCAGGGGAACAATGTGGTCATCACCGTGCAGGATGATGGGGCGGGGCTGGATGTGGTGCGGCTGCGGGACACGGCCGTGCGTCACCGCCTGCATACCCCCGCTGAAGCCGCCGCCCTCACCGACGCCGAAGCCGCCAATCTCATCTTCCGCGCGGGTTTTTCCACCAGCGCCCGCGTCACCGATATTTCCGGGCGCGGCGTGGGGCTAGATGTGGCCCGCCAGAATGTAGAGGCGCTGCACGGCAGCCTGACCGTCAGTTTTGAGCCAGGGCACAGCACAATTTTTACCATGATCCTGCCGCTCACGCTTACCAGTTCACGCGGCTTGCTGCTCACCGCCGGCGGGCAAACCTTCGCTTTACCGCTGACCACTGTGGAGCGGTTGTTGTTTGTCAAACCAGAGGAGATCACCC
>CAADGU010000621.1 GCA_900696625.1 uncultured Chloroflexota bacterium
ATCTTCTTTGAGCCGATCTTCCAGCACTTGCCGCACGTACTCTGAGGAAATATGGTTGCCGCGCCGGTCTTGCGCCCCTTCGGCCACAATGACAATACTATCGCGGCGGCCAATTTCACGGCCGTACTTCAGCACCGAACACATCTTATCTTCCCAGTTGTCCAGGTTGGGTGGGTTTTCGGGGATGAGTACCCAGTCGGCGCCGGAAGCCAGACCACTCATCATCGCCAGATAACCGGCGCGCCGCCCCATCACCTCCACCACAAAGGTGCGTTGGTGGCTGGCGGCCGTGCTGGAAATGGCATCTACGGCGTCGGTAATGCGGCGCAGGGCGGTATCCGCGCCAATGGAGATGTCGGTGCCCCACATATCATTGTCAATGGAACCAACCAGCCCCATGATCGTCAGTTGTTGGTGGGCTGCGGCCGTTTCCGGGCTAATCTGCCCGTTTTGCACCAGTTCGGCCAGCAAGCCGGACCACTCCTGGCGAAACAGGTTCGCGCCGGTCAGGCTGCCGTCGCCGCCAATGACCACCAGATTGTCAATGCCGTGTTGGAGCAAATTGGCTGCGGCCTGGAGACGGCCGTGTTGCTGCCGAAACGCTTCGGAACGGGCGGTGCCGATAACGGTGCCCCCTTTGTACAAAATGCCACCCACATCTTGCCAGGCCATCTGGCGAATGCGCTTACCACCATCTACCATACCCTGGTAGCCTTCGTAAATGGCATAAGGCACAGCGCCATTCGCCAGCGTCGCTCGCACCACCGCGCGCACAGCCGCGTTCATACCGGGGGCGTCGCCCCCGCTTGTTAATACACCTATCTTTTTCATTTTAACAACCACTCTTTTCCTTTTGTTGGATGTGTAGTGGGAGGTGGGGAATTGGGTGGCAAGTAACAGGTTGCAGAGCCAGCCCTGAGCCTGTTGAAGGGTTGCAGGTAATTACTTGCCACACGCCACATGCTACCTGCTATTAATAGCCATACCAGTATACCCGTTAATGGTACATCGTTCAGTGGCTAAGGCAACCAATTTTTAGGGGATTTTTGTTGGGCGGGTTAAGGGGAGGAGATTGGGAGACCGGGAGATTGAGAGATTGAGTCTCCTAATCTCTCAATCTCCCACTCACCTTCACCCTTTTTGAGTCCCTGGCGGTCACATAGGCCAGCCAGTCACCATCGGGGACGAGTGGCAGGTGGGGTGTAAAGTTGGCCTGGCCGATGTAGACCCAGGTGGGTGAGACCATGCCGTTACCCAGACGGGCTTCGCGTATCACCCGGAGATATTCGCTTTGTTCTGGCGCGTCTGGATTGTACGCTTCCAGGGCATCTAGCCGGGCCAGCAGGTCGGCGTAAGCGTCTGGGCGGGCCGTCATCACCATGCCTTTTACCGGCCCACCGCCGTTTTCAATCAGCACCGGATAATCACCCAGGCTGTAGAGACGGCCGTGTGCCAACAGCGCCGCCTGCTGCGCCACCACCGAATCGCCCCACAAGGCCGCATTCGCCTGCCCCGGCAGCAAAGAGCCGTAGACAAAAAAGGGAAGGTAAGGAGTGTCATTGGTCATTGGAAGATAAAGAGATTGAGAGATTGAGAGATTGGGAGATTGAAAGATCGCCATGACACCTTGTCACCCCTTCACCTGCTCACTGCTTACTGCTCACCTGCTCACTGCTTACTGCTCACCTGCTCACTGCTTACTGTTCACTGCCCACTGCCCATATCACCCTATCACCTTGCCCCCCCTCCCTGCGTGCGTTACCATTATAGCCTGACGCCCTCGTAGCTCAATGGATAGAGCAGCCGCCTCCTAAGCGGCAGATTCAGGTTCGAGTCCTGGCGGGGGTATTTTCAGCCATTAGAATTTCAAGTCAAAAGCAAGTTGGCGCACCTGGGTGGCGCCGGGTTTTTGGGCGCGAATGAGGGTGATGAGGCCGTTGGGATTTTGTTCGCGCTGGATGCGGAAACCGGCTTCGGCCAACAGGCTGCGCCAGTAGGCGGCGGTGGGCAGTTGGGCGGCAGACGGCCCGGCGGTGAGCCAGGTGGCCTGACTGCGGCTTTGTTCGGCGAAAAGGAGACGGCCGTCCGGCTGCAACACCCGATACGCTTCCTGTAACAGCGCCAGCCGGTCGCCATGCTGCCAGATGGGCGACGTGACCTGGCAGAGCATGATCGCCGGGGCGCTGTCATCGGGCAGGGGAAGCAGGCTAAACTGCCCCTCACGCCAGCTCAGGCGGGGGTCGGGTTGGGGATGCGGCAACTGCTTACGCCAGCGGCCCAATGCACCGGCGGCCATCCACTGCGGATTAAAAATGTCTACGACGGTGATATGCCCAATGGTCAGGCGGCGGCTGAGCAAGATGGGACGATAACGCAAGCCCACATCCACGTAGACCAACCGATCTTCGGGCAGCAGTTGGCCCATATCAAACAAGATATAGGCCGGGCGTAAACCACGCCGGTCATATAGCTGGTAAACTACCCAAAGAGAAGCCAGGAAAAAGTAGGCCAGTACCAACAACACGGCCGTTGCCAGGGGCACAAAACTGAGCCAGCCTCGATCCAGGCTGATGCCCATGAACAACAAAGTGAGCACCATGCCGCCATACAGCAGCACAAACCGGGGCCAATGGGCGTAGACGGCCGTTACTGTGCCATTCACTTTTTCTTCTTGCAT
>CAADGU010000622.1 GCA_900696625.1 uncultured Chloroflexota bacterium
TACCTGTGTAATTCCTTAACGGCCGTACCCCCACCGCTCTCTCCTTCATACAATCCAATCATCGTGTTGATGTGTTCAACTGTTTAAGTGTTTAAGTGTTCACGTGCCCACGTAAACACCTGAACACCCAAGAAGGACAACACAGGTAGCAGCCCACCACAAGGGATGGAAATTCATAATTCATAATTCATAATTCTCAAAGGAGCTTATCATGCGCATACTCATCACCGGTGGCACCGGTCTCATCGGTACCCCACTCAGCCAACAGTTGGCCGCCAGCGGCCATGAAGTGATTGTTCTCAGCCGGAATCCGGGAAAATATACCTTGCCTGAAGGCGTCACGGCCGTCGCCTGGGACGGCCGTACCAGCAGTGGTTGGGCGGGCCTGGCCGACGGCGCCGGCGCGATCATCAACCTGGCCGGGGAGAGCATTGGCGGCAGCGGCTTCCCACCACCGCGCTGGACGGCAGTACGCAAACAGCGCATCTTGCAAAGCCGCCTGGATGCCGGGCAGGCAGTGACGGCAGCCGTGCAGGCGGCAGCAGTTAAACCGGGCGTGGTGGTGCAGATGTCCGGCATTGATTATTACGGGGATGTGCCCGGTGACACGATTGTCACCGAAACGTCGCCCAAAGGCAGCGGCTTTTTGTCTGATGTGACGGAACAGTGGGAGGGGGCTACGGCCGTTGTGGAATCCCTCGGTGTGCGGCGGCTGGTGCTGCGCACCGGTCTGGTCCTCAGTCTGGACGGCGGCGCGCTGCCGCAAACGATGCTGCCCTATAAATTTTTTGCCGGCGGGCCGCTGGGCAATGGGCGGCAGTGGTGGCCCTGGATTCACCTGGCCGATGTCATCCGCGCCATCCAATTTCTGGTGGAAAACGAAAACGCCCGCGGGTTCTTTAATGTCTGCGCCCCCCATCCGCTGTCCCAAAAAGAGTTTGGGCGGGTATTGGGGCAGGTGATGGCACGGCCGTCGCTCATCCCCGCGCCCGCCTTTGCCCTGAAGCTGATGTTGGGGGAGATGGCGGCGATGGTGCTAGACGGCCGTCGCGCTGTGCCCACTCACCTGCAAGAACTAGGCTTTACCTTCCAATACCCGGAAGCACGGGAGGCGCTGCTCGACCTGCTCAATCATTGACAATTGATGATTGTCAATTGTCAATTACCCCGGCGGGGTTACAATCCTGGCATTATGCGTTTACCATCCGCCCCATTTTATCGTTTGCTCGTTGTTACGCTTGGATTGTTCCTATGGCTGGTGGCCTGCCAGCAAGAGCCGGATGCTGTTCCCCATGTACAGCCACGCGCCAGCAACACCCCCGCCAAAACCGGGGCATTGGCTACGGCCGTGCCCACAAAAACGGCTACTGCGCGGGCAACGGCCGTGACCATCACCCAAACTACCACCACAACCACCACACCTGAGCCGGCCCCCACGCTGCCACCACCGCCCACCATCACTCCTGCCCCAACAACCAGCGTCACCTTATCACCTACCGCTCCCACCTCACCCACACCAGCCGGCGTACAGTCACCCACCGGCCAACCGGGTGCGCTGGTTCGCCTGACAATGAACAGCCGGGTGGGCGTTTTGTTGGACGAAATTCCCCCTGAATCCCGCGACCAGGTAGCCAACGCCTTGCTGCAAAAACCGGACGACTATTGGCAAGAGCTGGCCCGTCAGCAGGTCAGCCTCACCTACAACCGGCTGCACTTCCGCCCCTTCTTTTACGAAATGCTCAAAGGCCAGCTACCCTTACCGCCTGAATCTCTGTGGCAAATCACCCTGGGTGAAGATGGCCCCCGCCGCACCACCATCGGTGGTCACGATTACGTGTTGATTGATTATGCTTTTACCAGCGTTTTACTCACCGACCCGGAATCTCCGGGCAAAGCGGAGTTCTTGTTAGGGCAAGAAGGGGGCAGATGGACAGAACCGTTTGTGCTGCCCGGCGATCCCACGCTGCTATTGCAGCGCACCGGCAACACCTGCATCAACGAAGGCGGTTTCCCCCCCAACAGCTACGACTCAGAGAACGTCTTTCTCTTTTTTGACTATACCTGCACCGCCGATAGCGGTGGCGCCGCCGGATGCCATCGCAGCCGCCTGCCCACCCTTTCCTGCCTGGAAGCGTTAGGTCAACGGGTGGGCATGGTAGAAACGGGTATGCAGTTTGAGCGTCTGCCCTGGGATATCGGGTTAGCCGACGAAGTGCGATTAGCCCAGGTGTTACACACAGAAGCGCCCAACTTGATGGTCGTAGGCGAAGAACTAGAGACAAACCGCATCATTTACCAATACTTCCCGCCCAATTCGTGTGCCGCGCAGGAAGCGTGCATCAACGGCGATGGCTGGCGGCGACTGCTGCAATTTGATGCCATGGTGCATAATTTAGGGGCAGAACCGTTGGGCATCGGCCGCGTCATTCGCAGCAATCCACTCAACACCATGTTCCAGTACAACGCCTGCCATGACCATTATCACTTTGCTAACTTTGGTGAATTTCAGTTGGGCGTCAATAATCAGCCCAGCAAACAGGCGTTTTGTGTGGAAAGCACCAGCCGCCTGAGCAACAATGAACTGTCGCCACTGACACACGATTACACATGCAGTAATCAGGGCATTCAGGCCGGTTGGGTGGATGAGTATCAGGCGGGGCTGGACTGCCAGTGGATTGACATCACCGACCTGGAATTTGACGGCGAATCGCTGACCATGCCGCTGACGTTTCGGTTTAACCAGAATGGCTTTTTGTGTGAGGGGCAGCCGGTGTTGAATGAAAACGGGGAGTTGATGTGGGAACCAACCGGTGAACGCACGGCCGAAGGGCTGCCCATCAGCCGGCCGCAGTGTGATTTTGTTGCGGGGTGGGATAGTAATAATGAGGCATCACGGGATGTGATTATTCCCGTTGTGGGTAGTTTTGTGACGGCGCCTTGCACCCAGGGGCAAATTGGCCCGCTGCGTAACTGTGGCTTTCGTTTGCAGCCGCTGCCACCCCTACCCACGCCGACGCCGGCCAGCGACGAAACTGCACAAACCCCCATGCGCTGCACGCCAGGCCAGACGGTGCAATTGAGCTGCACCATTCCGGCCGACACGCAGCCACAAACGCTGCGCATTTGCGAGACGAGCGCGGCATTGGGTGTGGGCACGGCCTGCACGTTTGAAACGTCGCTGGTAAATCGGGTGGTGGGCGCCGACGGCCGTGACATCTCCTTCACCTGCCCTCTCCCCCGCGACGCCAACGAGCCGGGCGGTGACTATGCCTTCTACGTAGCCCCCGTTTTCCCGGATGATGCACTGGCGATTGTGAGTTGTACGGCCGTGCCTTAAGAAATTTCATGGCGTTATATCATTTTGCCTGGCTGGGTTCAAAACGCGCTAAAAAGAATGGCGTAACCGAGAAGGGGTGGCGGTTGGATATGGCCGCCCGCGCCGGGCTGCCGGCGCCCAACGGCGGCATTTTGCTGGATAATTTTTATTGGCTGGCGGTGCATGAAGCGGTGGTACGAATGGTTGACGGCCATGCCCACATCCCCTCCCCTCCCGCCCTGTTTGACCTCCTCTACACGGCCGTGCGCTTCCCGCAACTGGACAAACCGTGCATCATTCGCCCCCTGTTTACCGGCGTAGACACGGCCGTGCCCCCCCAATTTGCCGTGCCTATGGCTGATCCCGTTGCATTGGCCGCCGCCATCGGCCAACTCTGGCAGGCCGCGCCGCCTGATGATACCGGTCGCCACGATTTGCTGATACAGGAGATGGTGGCGATAGAAGTGGAAGGCACGGCCGTAACCGCCGCCAACCAGCCCACCGACACTATCGTCTACGCCGAAAATGCCATCACGCTCCCCCAACTCACGGGCTGGCGTCGCCCGGATGCCGCCCATCCCGACCATTTGCGCCGTTTGCAGCAGCTTTTACGGGGCGTGCGGCGCACTTTTGGCGTAGGGGAATGGCAGGTACAGTGGATGGACGACGGCCGTGTCTGCTGGCTGCTGCACATACTGAACAACTCCACCCCTGCTTGAAATATCCAATTTTTAGACGCCATCAGACAGGTGAGTCTTCAAAGGCTGCCTGATTCCACTTTCTTTACCCTTTGATAATGGACAAAATATATACATTTTCTTGACAAAACAACTTGTACATTGTATAGTTTGTGAAGTTGTCTGGCAGGTTGGTCAATCAAGACGTTAGGGCTAAAATAATTGTGTGTCCCGGATCATCAATACACACTAAGCCGCTTTCATCCACTCATCACCTGTCCAGGCCAGCAAAAAATTCTTTATTGGAAAACACAATAGTGTTTGTTGTACAGATTTTAGGAGGGAAAGTGATGACAATAACCGCCACCTGGGAAAGCCGTCTTCTGGCACAGGCCTATGCGCCGTTGGAAAATCTTGTCACCAGCGAAGCCATCGCCGTGCATGACTCCTTGCTGCAGAAGGCGTATGCCCATGCCACGGCCGTCACCGCCCAGCACAGCCGCACCTTTTACACCTCCTCCGCCCTGCTGCCCGCTGCCGAACGGCGGGCCATCCGTGCCCTCTATGCCTTTTGCCGCGTCAGTGATGACCTCATTGATCGCCAGCAAGAAAACCGCGCCCAACAATTCCGGCAGTGGCGGCAGCACGCGCTCAGCAGCACACCACCGGAAGATGATCTCACGGCCGTAGCCTGGGCCGATGCGCGCACCCGTTACGCCATCCCCCGTCTCTACGCCGAACAACTGCTGGATGGCGTCGCCCGCGACCTCAGCTTTGCCCGCTATGAAACCTTCGCCGACCTGGCCGATTACTGCTACGGCGTTGCCTCCACCGTTGGCCTGATGTCCATGCACATCACCGGCTTTAGCAGCCACGAGGCCATTCCCTATGCTGTGAAATTGGGTGTGGCGCTGCAACTGACCAACATCCTGCGCGATGTGGCCGAAGATGGGGACAACGGCCGTTGTTACCTGCCACAGGATGAACTGGCCGCCTTTGGCCTGACGGAAGTGGACATTGCCGAGAAAAATAACGGCCGTCGCTGGCAAGAATTTATGCGCTTCCAAATTGCCCGCACCCGTGACCTGTATACCCAGGCCATGCCCGGCATCAGTATGCTCAGCGCCAACGGCCGTTTTGCCGTCGCCGCCGCCGCCGAACTGTACCGTGCCATCCTGGATGACATTGAAGCCCACAACTATGATGTCTTCACCCGGCGCGCGCATGTGAACGGCCGTGCCAAACTGCAAAAACTACCCGGCATCTGGTGGCGCGCCCGCTGGCAAGGGTATACCAATTCATAATTCATCCTTCATCCTTCATAATTCATAATTTTCATAGGAGCCATTTCACACATATGAACCAAAACAACAAAGTGATCATTATCGGCAGCGGCTTTGGCGGGCTGGGCGCGGCGGCGCGCCTGGCGGCGCGCGGCTACCAGGTAGATGTATTTGAAAAGCTGGATAAACCCGGCGGCCGTGGTTATGTCTTTGAAAAAGATGGGTTCAAATTCGATGCCGGCCCCACCGTCATCACCGCGCCCTTTATGTTTGATGACATTTTCGCCCTGGCCGGCCGCCGCCGCGAAGATTACGTACAATTCGTGCAGTGCGACCCCTTCTACCGCATCTTTAACCATGAAGGGCGCTGCTTTGACTACAACGATGACCACCAGTTCATCCTTTCGGAGATTGAGCAATGGAACCCGGCCGACAAAATTGGCTACGAGCGATTTATGGCCACCACCAAAGCCATCTTTGAAAAAGGGTTCGTTGAACTGGCGGACAAACCATTTTTGCACATCACCGACATGCTGCGGGTCATTCCCGACCTGGTGAAACTGCAATCCTACAAAACCGTGTACAACTACGCCGCCCAATTTGTGGAAAACGAATTCCTGCGCCGCTGCTTCTCTTTCCATCCGCTGCTGGTAGGCGGCAACCCGTTTGATACCACCTCCATCTACGCCATGATCCATTACCTGGAACGGGAATGGGGCATTCACTATGCCCTGGGTGGCACGGGGTCAGTGGTCAATGCCCTGGTGAAACTGACCGAAGAGTTAGGCGGCCGTTTCCACTATAACGCTCCGGTGCAGGAAATCCTGGTGGAAGGTAAGCGTGTCACCGGCATTCGGCTGATGGACGGCACAGTCCACCGCGCCGACCACATCATCTCCAATGCTGATGTCGCCTTCACCTACATGAATCTCATCCCGGCCAGACATCGCGGCCTGCGCAACAGCGATACGCGCTGGAAAAAGCTCACCCGCTACAGCAACTCTCTCTTCGTAATTTATTTTGGCACGAAGCGGCGTTACACCAACGGCAAACTGGTGCATCACAACATTATCCTGGGTGAACGTTACCGCGAATTGCTGCGTGACATCTTCCACAACAAAGTGCTGTCGGACGATTTTTCGCTTTATCTGCACATGCCTACCCTCACCGATCCCTCGATGGCCCCGGAAGGGTGTGAAGCGTTTTATGTGCTATCACCCGTGCCCCATTTAGGCGCGGATGTAGACTGGACCAAAGCGGCCAAACCGTACCGTGATGCCATCATGCAATTCCTGGAAGATAACTATCTGCCCGATTTGCAGGAAAACATTGTGGTGGAACATTACATTGACCCGCTGCACTTTCAAAACAACCTGAACAGCTACCTGGGGTCGGCGTTTTCGGTGGAGCCGGTACTCACGCAGTCGGCCTGGTTCCGGCCCCATAACCGGTCGGAGGATTTTGCCAATCTCTATCTTGTGGGGGCGGGTACACATCCGGGGGCCGGTTTGCCGGGTGTACTCTCTTCGTCTAAGATCGCCGAAGAGTTGATCGTGGGTGATACAGACTCTAAGGGTTTTTGAAACCCTTAGGGTCTTCGCAGCACATATGGACACAAAACCTCTCCCGGTAGCGGACGAAAAATTAGGGCTGGAAGTGCTGAAGCGGCTGGCGCGGGAGCGTTCCCTGCTGGTGGCATTGGAAATGATGCATGAGCATGTCGGTGACGTTTTCCAGATTACGCTGCCCGGTTTCCAGCCGGCGGTGCTGGTGGGGCCGGAGACGAACCGGTTTGTGCTGGTTTCAGATCGGGAACAATTTTTGTGGCGCAACGAAAAGGACCCGGTAGCCAAACTGTTGCGGCAGGGGATATTGGTGCAGGATGGGGAGGCACACGGCCGTCTACGCGCCATCATGGAACCGGTGCTGCAACGGCCGTCCATCATCCCGCACATCCCCACCATCCGCCGCTACACCGACGAACTCACCGCCCAATGGCCTGACGGCGGCACAGTAGATATGCTCGTTGAAATGCGTCGCCTGGCCCTGCTTATTCTGCTGGGGGCTACCTTCAACGTGGACATGTGGCCCGACCTGGAACGCATGTGGGCGCCCATCCTCAAAACGATCAAGTACATCTCCCCTGGCCTGTGGATCATCTGGCCTGATATGCCCCGCCCCGGCTTCAAAAAGGCGCTACAGGCGATGGATGATTATTTGTATGGGTTGATTGCGCAGCGGAGATTGGAGATTGGGAGATTGGAGATTGAGAGATTACAAGACACCCCCTCACCCCGGCGTCCCCGCCGCCCTCACCCACTCTCCCACTCTCCCGATCTCCTCACCGCCCTCATCCAGGCGGGGCTGGACGACGGCCTGATCCGTGACCAACTGCTGACCATGCTCATCGCCGGGCACGATACCAGCACGGCTTCCCTCACCTGGACGCTTTATTTGCTGGCGCAGCACACAGAACATATGGCCACGGCCGTAGCCGAAGTAGACGCTGTCGTGGGCCATGATGACCCCGGTGAGGCTCACCTGAACCGGCTGGAATTCCTCGACATGGCCTTCAAAGAGGCGCTGCGGCTTTACCCACCCATTCACGTGGGCAACCGCATGGCCGCTGCGGATTTAGACGTAACCGGTTACGAAGTCCAGGCCGGGACGCGGGTGATGTACTCCATCTACCTGGCGCATCGAGACAAAAAACATTGGGAAAACCCGGAACAATTCTGCCCCCACCGCTTTGACAAAAACGCACACGGTCAACGCCCGCCGTTGACCTATGTGCCCTTTGGCGGCGGCCCACGCAACTGTATCGGCGCTACCTTTGCCCAGATTGAGGCCAAAATTGTGCTGGCCCGCCTCTTACAAAAGTTCACCCTGACCCTGGTTCCCGGCCAAAAGATCAAACCCTACATGGGGGCGACACTGGAACCAAAACCGGGGGTGAGGATGGTGGTCCGTAATCGGTAGTCGGTTATCCGACCACTGATTACCGTTCACCGATTACCGACAATGACCCTCCACGACATCACCATGGCTTTCTTTACTTTTGCCACCATTCCCCTGGCGCTGCGGGCGGAGTGGTTGTACCGCCAGATGCCGGTACTCACGCCTTGCCAGGAGGCAGTACGTGGCGCACGGCCGTATCCCTCCCTCTCCATCATTGTTCCGGCCCGTAACGAGGCTGTCAATTTGCACCGGCTGCTGCCTTCGTTGCAGGCGCAGCGATACCCCGGTGAACTGGAAATTCTGGTGGTGGATGACAATTCAGAAGACAACACGGCCGTCGTCGCCGATTATTATGGCGCGCGTGTGCAGCGATTGAATGGCCTACCGGCAGGCTGGTTGGGCAAACCAAACGCGGTACACCAGGGGGTATTGGCCTCTCGCGGTGAATGGCTGCTCTTCACCGACGCTGATATGCAGCACCACCCGGATAGTGTGGTTACGGCCGTATCCTACGCCCTGAATCATCAGTTAGACGGTCTTAGTATTTTTCCCCGGCAGGCTGCCAGGGGGCTGGTTGACTGGGCAGCGTTGATGGTTGGTTTTGCCGGTTTATTTGCCGGGCAGCGCCGCCACAGCGCCACCTTGAATGGACAATACATCTTGTTGCGCCGGGATGTGTATGAAGCAAGTGGCGGAATGACGGCCGTGCGCGGCGAAATGTTGGAAGACCTGGCGCTGGGCGTGCATTTGCGGCGGATGGGCTACCGGGTACCTTTGCTGCGTGGCGAAGAATGTGCCACTGTGTACATGTATGACAACCTGCCCCACATGTGGCGCGGTTTGTCCCGCCTGGGGTCAGGGTCGCTGGCGTATTCCGGTTTGGGAGCAGTGCTAACCGCCATCTTTATCACCGGGGTAATGATGCCGCTGCTGGCCCCTTTGTTTGTGGCACTGCGGCTGGTGAACCGCCGCTGGCTGCTGTTTACCTGGCTATTGAGTGTGCCCGGTATTATCTCCTGGGGGCGGCGTTTTGGCAGTGGCACGGGGGCGCTGCTGGCCCCTATGGGCGCAGCCGTTGTGCAGGCAGCCGCCTGCTGGGGATTGTTTACCCGCCTGTTGGGCCGGGGCATTCAGTGGAAGAACCGGCTGGTGCGGTGAATGGGAGATTGGGAGATTATGAGATTGGAGATTCAATCTCCTAATCTCTCAATCTCATAATCTCATAAAGGGAAGAACCATGACTTATTTTGGCTTTTTAGGGATTTTTTTGGTGATACCGATATTGATTCTGGTGGGGATTGAGGTATGGGATAAACGACACGGCCGTACCCTACCCCCTGTACTGCAATCGTGGCCGCCGTATGCCGCCATTGCCTTGCACGTGCTGGTGGCGTTGGTGTATACCACACCCTGGGACAATTACCTGGTGGCTACCCGCGTCTGGTGGTATGACCCGGCGCTGGTGACGGGTTTGGTCATCGGCTGGGTGCCGATTGAGGAGTACACCTTTTTTGTGTTGCAACCGATTTTAGGTGGGCTGTGGCTGCTGTTTTTGGCACGGCGGTTAAAGGGGGTGGCAAAAACGGAGGCGTTACGGCCGTCCTTGCGCTGGTGGTCGGTGGCGGTGCTGGCGGTGTTGTGGGTGACGGCCGTTGTCATTCTGGCTGTGCGCTGGCAGCCGGGAACCTACCTGGGGCTGGAACTGGCCTGGGCGCTGCTGCCCATTATGCTGCAAGTGGGGTTTGGCGCAGACATTTTGTGGCGCTACCGCCGGCTCGTTTTCTGGACTATTGTGCCCCTCGTTCTCTACCTCAGCGCCGCCGATGCCCTGGCGATTGGTTGGGGCACCTGGACCATTGACCCGGCGCAGTCCACCGGCATTTTGCTCGGCGGCGTCCTGCCCATCGAAGAACTACTCTTCTTCCTGCTCACCAACGTCCTGATCAGCTTCGGCGTCACCCTACTCCTGGCCGAAGAAAGCCACGAACGGCTTCGTTCCTTCCGCAACTTTGCATCCGTAAGCCGTGAAACGTGAAACGTGAGAGTCGGATAAACGGATTACGGATTACGGATTACCGATTACCGATTACCGATTACCATGCTCCTCCTCTGGATTCCCCTCTGCTTCCTGTGCGGCGCGCTGCCCATGTCCGTATGGGTGGGTAAGCTGGCGTTGGGGGTAGATATTCGCCAATATGGTGACGGCAATCCGGGAGCGACGAATGTATTCCGCGCCGGTGGCAAGGGGTGGGGGATGGTGGCGCTGCTGCTCGATTTTTTGAAAGGGGCGCTGCCGGTGGCGCTGGCTAACTTTGGCTGGCAAATGGAGGGGTGGGCGCTGGCGGCTGTGGCTACCGCACCCATTGCCGGGCATGCTTTTTCGCCATTTTTAGGCTGGCGCGGCGGCAAGGCGTTGGCAGTGACGTTTGGCGTCTGGACAGGGCTGTCACTGTTTGTTGTGCCCATCCTCTTGGGATTGTTGTTTGCGGTGTGGTTGTTTACCGTGCGCCCTGAGGGATGGGCAGTGCTACTGGGCTGCCTCTGTTTGCTGCCGGGCTTGCTGCTGCTGGATGCGCCGCTGGCCTGGTTGGGTACGTGGCTGGGGATGACGGCCGTGCTGGTCATCTCACATCGTGCGGATTTGGGCAAGCGGCCGGTAGTGAGAAGAAGAGATTGAGAGATTGGGAGATTGCCCAATCGCCTAATCTCTCAATCTCCCAATCTCAAAACACCGCATCTTCCGCCAGGACGGTACCGTTTTTGACACGGCCGTTCACCGGCGGTGCTTCGGCCTCAAATTCTCCCAACGGCAGGCCGGCTTCACGGCGGATCAGATATTCCAGTTCATCCAAAATGCCGGAATTCTCCACCAAAAACACCTTCGCATTCTCTCGCCCTTGCCCCAACAGCGTATCGCCATAGCGGAAATAAGCGCCGCGTTTGTCAATCAGGCCATACTGCACACCCAGGTCAACCACATCCCCCACAAAGGAAATGCCCTGGTTATACATGATGTCAAATTCACACTCGGCAAAGGGAGCGGCCACCTTGTTTTTCTTGATTTTGACCTTCGTACGGTTGCCGACCACCTCTGCGCCCGCTTTAATTGCTTCGGTGCGCCGCACGTCAATGCGTACTGAGGCATAGAACTTGAGCGCATTGCCGCCGCTGGTGGTCTCTGGGCTGCCAAACATCACCCCAATTTTGGAGCGAAGCTGGTTGGTGAAAATGACAACGGTGTTGGTCTGCTTGATGGCCCCGGATAGTTTGCGTAAGGCTTGGGACATGAGTCGGGCTTGCAAACCGACATGGGCGTCACCCATTTCGCCCTCAATTTCGGCGCGTGGCACCAGCGCCGCCACCGAATCTACCACCACCACGTCCATCGTGCCGGAACGAATGAGCGCCTCGGCAATTTCCAACGCTTGCTCGCCGGTGTCCGGCTGGGAGACGTAGAGGTCGTTCACGTCCACGCCGCAGCGTTCGGCATAGTTGGGGTCGAGGGCGTGTTCCATGTCCACAAAGGCACAGACGCCGCCCCGTTTTTGGGCTTCGGCAATGATGTGCTGGCAAAGGGTAGTCTTGCCGGAAGATTCTGGCCCATAGATTTCCACCACGCGGCCACGCGGTACGCCGCCCACGCCCAAAGCAATATCCAGCGCCAGCGAGCCGGTGGGGATAGATTCAACATGCATGTGCTGTGCCTCCCCCAAACGCATAATGGTGCCTTCACCAAATCGTTTGGTCAATGCATCCAGTGTTTTTTCCAGGGTAACATCACGGCCGTCCCCGGCCCCGTTTGATTTTGCCATGAGATTGTCTCCTTATTGGCTGTACAGTTGCGGTAATAATGACAAAATTCTAGCACGAATGTTCTATTTCGTCAATGGCGAAAAGCTGATTTTGGAACAAACGTTCGTTTTTTCACGGGGGATCAGTAGCAGAGGGTGCTGCGTGAGGTCTCTCTGGTCACGCATCACGCATCACCCGTTAGTAGCCCTTCCTGGTAGATGCGGCGGATGGTGCCTTCAATGTCCGGCTCGCGCACGGAAAGGTCGCGGATGCGGTATTGGGTGGACAGGAGACCGATCAGTTCCGAGGCGCTGATGGTCTGGCGTTCAAATTCATAAGTGGCGCGCAGGTCGTGGTAGTGGGTGAGGGTGGCGCCGGGTACCGTCACTTCCGGGTATGGCTCGGCAAAATCCACCACCAGTTCTCGCTTGCCGCCAAAGCGGTCTTGTAGGGTTTGCAAACGGCCGTCATAGAGCAAACGGCCGTGATCAATAATCATTACCCGCGAACAGAGGCGTTCCACATCGGCCATGTCGTGGGTGGTAAGCAGGATGGTGACGCCGCGGGCGCTGTTGATATGCCGCACAAATTCGCGGATACGCTCTTTGGCCACCACATCCAGGCCAATGGTTGGCTCATCCAGAAAGAGCAGGTCGGGATCGTGCAGCAGTGCGGCGCAAATGTCGGCCCGCATCCGCTGCCCCAATGACAGCGAACGGACGGGGGTGTTCAAAAAAGATTCCATTTCCAGCAGGCTGGTGAACTCGTGCAGGTTTTGCCGGTAGCGGTCGGGGGGGATGCGGTAGATGTGGCGCAGCAATTCCAGCGATTCGATAACGGGCAGGTCCCACCAGAGGGTGGTGCGCTGGCCGAAAACGGCGCCAATGCGCTGCACGTAAAGCTGGCGCTGCTGGTGGGGGACACGGCCGTTGACCATCACTTCTCCCCCTGTTGGCGTCAGCAGCCCGGTCAGCATCTTGATGGTGGTAGATTTTCCGGCCCCATTTGGGCCCAGGTAGCCCACCAGTTCACCCCGGGCGATGGTGAAGTCAATGTTGTCTACCGCTTTCACCAGGGTAAATTCGCGGGTGGTCAGGTTACGCAGCGTGCCCATCATTCCCCGATGATGTTTGCTGACCTTAAACTCTTTGCGCAGATTTCTGACGGTGATGATGCTCATATCACTCTTCCAGGTTCGTAGTAGGCGATTTATCGCCATCAGATGGCGATAAATCGCCTACTACGAAACACGAACATTCTATGTACCGGTACTCTGATAGCGGCGAATGCCAAAATGCCAGAAGCGCAGCGCCAGCAGCAGCAATCCCACGCCGACTACCGGCGAGAGGAAGGGGGCAAACGACGGCGCTTCGGCCAGTTCTGGTCTGTCCAAAAAATATAGCGATGGGTAATAGCTCAGAAAGATAACGGGCACGACAAAGGTAAAAAAGCGGCGAATCCAGTCGGGATAAATGGTCATGGGGCAGTCAATGGTAAAACTGCTGCCGTAGGTGAGGATGTTCATCACTTCAATGGAGTCTACCGTCCAAAAAGTGATGGTAGCGCCGATGATGAACAGCCCGCCAAAAAACAAAAAGAGACTGAACATGACGACGGGCAGGTAGGCCAGTTTCAGCGGCGTCCAGATGATCTGGTTGGCTTGCACGGCAAAGGCAAAGATGGCCAACCCCAGGGCGATTTTACCCAGGCGGCGCAGTGTGAATTCCGATCCCATCACCTGAGTGGTAATGTTGATGGGGCGCAGCAAAAGCTGGTCGAACGTGCCCCGGCGGACGTGCTGCCCAAAGACGGGCGGGTCAAACCCGGCAAAGATCATATCCATGAAACCAAAGGCGGTTTCGCTCATGCCATATAAAAAGGCGACTTCGGCCAATGTCCAGCCCTGAATACCGCCGAAACGGTTGAGTACCAGGGCCACAGAACCAAATTCAACGGCGACGATAACGGCCGTACTCAACGTTTCCAGCACAAAGGCAGTGCGGTACTGCATCTGGCTGCGCATTTGCACGCTCATTAAGCGCCGGTAGAGGGTGAGGGTGTGCCACATAGTTCGTAATCCGTGAATCGTTATCCGTGAGCCGTGATGCATGATACGTTAGCCGCCGAGGATGACCAGGCGTTTAACGGCCGTGCGCAGCGTCACATGCGCCAGAGTGAACAGCAGCAGCACCCACAGCAGTTGGATACACAGCGTTTGCCACAAAGCGGGGCCGGTGAGTTGACCTGTGTAAATTTCTACAATCACATTCAAGGCGTAAGGGAACGGCGTCAGGTGGGCGATTTGCTGCACCCAGGCGGGGAAAAAGGCCAGCGGCATGAGAAAGCCGGAAAAGAACCAGCTAATCGTAAAACCAAAACGGCCGATTCCCCGCGCATTAGGTGACCAAAAGGCGCTGAGATTGAGCAAAAAGCGAAAGCCGAAACTGATGAGTAAGGCCAGTATGAGGGAAACGGCCACGGCCGTTACCTGCGCCACACTCGTTGGATGTACCATGTCGAAAAAGAGGCTGTACAGCGCCATGATGACGACGCCCCGCAGCAGCAGCGCCACCGCTGCCCGGCCTACATCCCGCGCCAGCCAAAAGCTCACAAAACCCATCGGTTTGAGCAGGTCAGTGGCAATTTCGCCGCTGTGAACGGCGTTCATCAGGTCATACCAGCCAAAGAGGCTGAGGTAAGTGATGATGGCCTGGGTGAGGGCCATGTAGGTGAAGAGTTCGGCACGGCCGTAGCCCTCAATGCTCTCCTGCTCTCCCAAAATTGCCAGCAGCACCGAAACACGCAAGATGCCAAAAAAGAAGTTCGTGACCAGCCCGGCTACGGCGGCGGCCCGGTAGGTGAGGTGGCGCTGGAAGGAGCGGACGGTGAATTCCCAAAAAAGTCGCATGGTTGGATACAGGTATTGAGAAGGGCAGCGGGCGATTCTGCCCGTAGTGGAGTGAAAAGTCAAGGAATATCCGGTAAAGCCAGCCTGAATTTTAACTGAGGAATGTTGCGGGGAGGAACGGCCGTTGCTAAAGTTAATGGTTCAAACCCGGCAACGGTGATGGAGCCAGCCTTATCAAGGTCCCACTCACTATTGACAAAGCAGTCTCTATTTTCTGATGTCTGACGCAGGCAGACTAAAGTACGGCTGGTGCTTTTGGCCGAAAATCGGTTAAAGTTTCCGCTGTGTTTGGCTGGGGCGTCCGGGTGTGTATTGTTACTGATTTTATTAGATACGTAGCTGGAAGAAGAAATTTATCTCGATTGGAGCATTCTTATGTCAACACATACAAAGTTAGTCAACATCGTTGCCCGCCTTTTTGCCCCCCCGTTAAGCCATTCCTTACCCATTGTCACCACCCCACAAAACCACAGGGTAGACAGAAATGTGGCGCCCGCCGTCACCCGTTCTCATTACCCCGTCATGCCTGGCCCGGTGATCATTGACATGCCCAGGCCCGTCAGACCGGTGGATACGGCTACCCTCTCCAACTATTTGCGCATCGGCCGTACTTATCACCCCTTGTGCCGCCACGCTTTCATCGAGAAACAGATCACCGGCTATTACCATTATGAACAACGGGTGATCTACAAAACCTGCGCGGTGGCGGCGGCTTATGCCGGCGCGTTTGGGCCGCAGGCCATTGAACGGCCGGATTTCTCGTACAGTATGGCCCTATGGCGGCTCAGCCAGAAGGTGGGCTATGACCTGAATACGCGCGTTGTATACGGCCCCACAGGCCGCCGCCAACCCATTGCCGAAGAAATGATGCAGTTGGTAGACGAGAACCACTGGACACGCGAGGGTCTGGTGGAATGGCTAGAGAGCCTGGGCCTATAGAAAAACCCCGGCGTTGCCGGGGTTTTTTTCATGTTTCCACA
>CAADGU010000623.1 GCA_900696625.1 uncultured Chloroflexota bacterium
AGCCACCAGAGCGGGTCTAAACCGGGCAGGTCGCTGAGGGTGCCCTGCTGCCAATCCATCCACCAGAAATCCACGCCCAACTTTTCATACGGGTGGTGCAGCAGTTCAAAGTAGGCGTTGGCAAAAGCGGGGTCGGCGATGTTGAAGGGGATGGTTTCACCAGGGGGGATGCCCAGCCGTTCGGCCAGCGCCGGGTATTGCTCTTCATACGGCCGTATGCCCAACGCCGGGTGCAGATTCAGCGCTGTTTTTAGCCCTAATTCGTGCAGCCAGCCGATGAAGGCGTCCGGTTCGGGGAAGAGGTCGCGGTTCCAGGTGTATCCCGTCCAGCCGTTGTATTCGCCCACGTCAGTCAGGTGCCAGTCCATGTCCACAATGCAGACGGACAGGGGAATGTGGGCGCGGCGGAACTCTTCCATCAGGCGCGTCAGTTCATGCTGGCTGTAGGCCCAATAGCGGCTCCACCAGTTACCCAGCGCCCAACGGGGCAGCAGCGGTGTGGCCCCGGTGAGGCGGGTGTACTCTTGCAGACAGGCGGTGAAGTCACGGCCGTAGCCCAAAAAATACCAGTCATTTCCCTCTGTGGCGCGTGGTTCCAGCCAGCCATCTTCCCGAAACAGCAGCGTATGCGAATCATCCACCACCGTCCACCCATTCCGAGACAGCAGCCCCGGCTCCAGCGGCACACTGCCGCTGATGGTGTCCAGGGTGCGGTACGTGCCCCGCAGATTTACCGCATCTTCATCCCCGGCGTGCCAGGTAGTGCCGCTGTCCAGCAGTGTAATGCTCAAGGATTCGGCCGTAAACGGCCGTCCGCTCTGGTAGCTGAGGTGCAGATGGGCGGTGTGGATGTGGACACGGCCGTCGCGTTCCTCCACGCTGAATTCCGGTACCGGCTGTTGGCGGAACCAGACAAGTTGGGAGGGGGCGTCTTGGAAACGGCCGTCTGCCGCATACTCTAACCGGATCAACCGCGAGGCCAGCACCGTGAACCGGGCATTGCCGGCTGCAACCACCGCCTGGGGATCAGCCACCGGCCGGAAAGGAAGTTGGAAGTGAGGGGGGATTGTAGTCATAGACATGCTGGTTTGCAGTTGGCACTTATGGGAATTCTCTTTTCACTTCAATAACGAGAAAATTGTCATTCCGAGTGAAGTCTTCGGAACGAGGAATCTCTCGTCTCAGCCAACGTGAAAGATTCCTCGTCGAAGACTCCTCGGAATGACATGTTGAGGGTTTGGGTTGATTACTGAGATACACTGTTAACTTTCATTAGTGCCGTACTGAAAAGGCGATAAATCGCCTACTACAAACTAAATTTGTGCCGCCCGTTCCTGGTCTACCAGGACGCGGCGCAGGATTTTGCCGGAGAGGGATTTGGGCACTTGGTCGGTAAATTGCACGCGGCGGATTTTCTTGTGTGGCGATACCCGTTCGGCGACCCAGGCCATGATGGCCTCCGCGCTCACTTCTTGCCCCGGTTTGAGGACGACAAACGCCTTGGGCACTTCGCCCGCTTCCTCGTCCGGGCTGGGGATCACGGCCGCGTCGGCAATGGCCGGGTGCGTCAGCAGCAGCCCTTCCAGTTCCGCCGGGGCCACCTGGAACCCTTTGTACTTAATCAACTCCTTCAAGCGATCCACAATGAAAAAGTAGCCGTCATCATCCACATAGCCAATGTCGCCGGTGTGCAGCCAGCCGTTTTCGTCAATGGTGGCGGCGGTGGCGTCCGGGTTGTTCAGGTAGCCCTTCATCACCTGTGGGCCACGCAGCCACAATTCACCATTCTGGTTATGGCCCACCGGTTCGCCCGTTTCCACGGACACGATCATTGTCTCCGTATTGGCCACGGCCGGGCCGATGGAGGCGCGCTTGATCATGCCGGGGAAGTTGGGGCAGACGTGGGTGACGGGGCTGGTTTCCGTCATGCCATACCCCTGAATGACGTTGCAGCCAATCCGCTGCACCACCGCTTCGGCCAACTCTTCGCTCAACGGGGCCGCGCCGGAGGTCAGTTCTTCCAGGGAAGAGAGATCATACTGGTCAATGAGCGGGTGTTTGGCTAAAGCCAACAAAATGGGCGGCACCACGTTGGTGCGGGTGACTTTGTGTTTCTGAATCAGTTCCAGGAATTGGGGCAGGTCAAAACGGGGCATGGTGACGATGGTCGCGCCCATCATCAGGCTCATGTTCATAATGACCACCATGCCGTAGATGTGGTAAAAGGGCAGGATGCCCATGATGGTGTCGGCCGGGGAGACCATCTTGAAGTTGGGGATGCCTTCACATTGCACCATGTTGGCCACGATGTTGCGGTGGGTGAGCATGACCCCTTTGGGATAGCCAGTGGTGCCGCTGGAATAGGGCAGCACGACCACATCTTCGGCGGGGTTGATGGTGATGTCGGGGACACGGCCGTCGCTCTGCAACAATATCCCAAACGGCGTGGCCCCCTCCACCGGGTCAAAGGTGAAAATCTCCTCCACATTGGAATTGGCGGCGGCTGCCTGGGCGTTGGGCAAAAAGAGGGAGATGGTCAGCAGATACTTCGCACCCGAATCCTGTAACTGGTGCGCCAGTTCATCGGCCGTGTACAGGGGGTTGACCGTTGTCACCGTGCCACCGATGAGGGAAACGGCGTGGAAGGCGATGGCGTATTCGGGCAGATTGGGGCTGTAAATGGCAAACACATCCCCCTGGCCAAAACCACGCTGGCTGAGGCTGGACGCCACCAGGCGAATGGCCCCGGCCAACTGCGTAAAGGTCAGGGTACGGCCGCTGGGGCCATCAATCAGCGCCGCTTTGTCGCCAAACGGTTTGATCCGCTCCAACAAATACGGGGTCAGCGGCAAATCGGGAATCTGCACATCGGGATAAGGACTCTTGAAAATCATGCGGGCCTCCGGGGGAATTGGGAATTAGGAATTATGAATTAGGAATTATGAAGGATGAAGGACATCCTTTGTGGGTGTTGTCTGTTGTGTCCCTATTTTCTGTCACAATGGGGCGGGGGGCAAGTAGTTGGGCAAGTGATTGCACAAGATGGCAGCGTTACTCAATTTGCAATTAAATTATCGGAGGGGTGGGACGGCGCGGGTTCCATCTGGGTAAAACTTGCGCCCTGGTCTCCGCGCCGTCTCACCCCAACCGGCCAAAGCGGGGTGAGACAGGCGGGGAATCCTGCTTTTCTTTATGGCAAAGGTATTGCCCGCCTGTCCCACCCCTACTACAAACCCTAAAATGAGAATTGCTGGCAAGATGGAAAATGGCGGGGAGGAGGGAGGGGGTACGGCCGTGGCCTGCACCATACCAAAGAACTATACCACGGCGACCGCGTTCACATTATTGGGTAACTGCCATGGGATTAGGCTACAGTCCATAAAGTTCAGAGAAAATGACGATACTGCTATTGTTGTCTCATCAGGCAATCACATTGTCACTCTGTTTACCAATGCGTCAATTGGATCTTTCCGAACCTCATCAGCAAAGAGTACATGTATATTTCCAATACTGCCAACTCCGCGGCCGATTTTCTCCAAGATTCTTACAGAAGCCGAGTTCTTTTCTTTGTCGTATTCAACAATTTTCACTCTGCATAGTGATCTGCTATCAAATGAGATAAATGCTGTATCGCCAACCTCTATCATTTCTGTTGTTCGTTTTGAATAATGGAGACCTGGGTCAAAATCCCACTCTTTCAGAAGATCAACGTAGTCTTGAGGTCCCAGTTCAAACCACTCACCACCTACTCGCTTGTGTTGAAATCTTTTGTGCAGTTCGACCTCCTTGACGGTTACATTTCGGTGGTTTCTGAAAGCGAACAATTCCAACTGGACTGGCGCTCCAGTTTGTAGTTGCTTCAGGCGCTTAACGGGATCATCAGAGAGTCCAATCTTGACTCTGCCAACTTCTCTTGCATAAATCAAATACAATTTTCGCATATTGCAATTGACTGCCTAACACTATCTTAACAGGAAGAGAATCTGCCGGGATACCTTCAATATCCCAATTTACTCAACTTTCCAGCAACAGCATTTCCGGCTCCTCGATCAGGTCTTTGAGGTGGGCCAGGAATTGGACGCTTTAATTGGTCAGGCGTTGAGGAATTCCTCAGGTGTTATATCGGCTTGTTTGAGAATGGCCCGCAATGTGCCCTCCGGCATGTCACCGGCATGGTTCGGTATGGTCGTATAGCGATCCGTATGTGGGTTATACCAGATTTCGTGGCTGCCGGCTGCTTGCCGGTCAAATTCAAACCCCAATCGTTTAAGGCGTTTGATAATGTCTCGGTACTTGAAGCCAGCCAGTCTGCCCATCACGTTCCTACGATTAGCGGATAGTCGAAAGTATCGCGCACGGCCGTCAGTTGAACAGGATTATTCCGCTCATTTTGGGCTTCCATGAGTTTTCTGGCGACATCACGGGCAATTTCCAGTGTTTCGGCGATGGTGCGTCCCTGTGCCACCAGACCAGGAATATCATCGGATGTAGCCAGATAAACCCCTTCCGGCAATTTTTCAATGTGTAATGTGGCTATCTTTTCCATTTCATGTTCCTCAGCAGGCAACTATCCAAACGATGTGCTTGACCAAGTGTATACGGTGCATACTCTGTGTGTAAAGAATCAGTTAATCAATTACCCTTCTAGCAGCAGGGTTTCCGGTTCTTCGATGAGTTCTTTAACGCGCACCAGGAATTGCACGGCTTCCCGGCCGTCCACCAACCGATGATCATAACTCAGTGCCAGGTA
>CAADGU010000624.1 GCA_900696625.1 uncultured Chloroflexota bacterium
CAGCCACGGCCGTGCCAGCAGCGAAATCCCAAAAATAATCAGCAAAATGGGGATAAGGGGCAGGTCAAAACCAACCAGGTCCCCCAGGCCAGAAGCCAGGGCGATAATCCCCAACACCAACGAAAAACCGCTCATCTTCAGATTGTAGTGCAGACGCGCCGCATTCAGGCCTAGCAGGATCAGCCCGGCGCCAATGAGCCAGGTACCTTGCGGCACCTTATCTCCGGGCACCAGCGCCAACCCGCCGATCATAATCAGGAAAAAAGCCCAACCAATCCGTTCCAGGCGCTCATTCAGCGCCTTCTTCTCTTCCTCTTTTAACTGCTGTTGTTCTTCAATCATACCGTTCTCCTTAACCTTTATACCTTTAGCCCGCCCAACTGGTAGCCATCACCATCGCATCTATGACACGCTTACCTGATAATTGCAAGTGCCAGACATCTCAAAAATTTACGCTGAATGTCAGGTCTTTATCTTTATAAAATCCGGTTATCATTAGAGGGAACCAATGAGCCATCGGCAGCGTTTAACCGGTATACCTTGCCTGGCAAGGCAATGAACGTTGTAGATTGGTAGCCCTGGACATCCTTGTCCGGGCAACTGGACAGGGATGTCCAGGTCATAACATCACAAGGAGAGGGAATATGTCCCCGAAGACAAACGCAGGCAGCAAACGCAAACGAAACATTTTAATACTGGCGGTCACCAGCCTTACCGTCATCGCGCTGGCGGTGGGGGCCTTCTGGCTGCGCCAGCGTGACCAGTTTGACGGCACGTTCAGCAACCCCATTTTGCGCACGAATCAAATCAGCGGCGGTTTGGGGGTGGAAACGGCCGTAGCCGCCACCACCGACCGCCTCACCACCGCCGCCGCCAAACTGCAAATCCGCCTCAGCGAAGGCCAGGCCGTGCCCCAGACCTTCCAGGCGCTGCCGCCCGTTACCGGCGACCCGCTGACCGAGGCCGAAATTGCCCAAATTCTGGCCCGCCTGCCGGAACTGACCGGCGAAATAGACGACAGCCAGCCCTTCCGTCTGCCGGACGAACTGCTGCCGCCGCCCCGCCCCGGCCAGACCATCACCCAGACCTTTCCCCCACCGCCCCCCGACTACACACCACCCGCCGTGCCCACCGGCCCGCTGCAAGTGTTACGCTACTCGCCGGAAGGGGACGTGGGGCTGGCCCCGTTTATCAACGTCACCTTCAACCAGCCGATGGTGCCACTGACCGACCTGGAAAGTCTGGCAGCACAAAACGTACCCGTCAATCTTACCCCGGCCTTACCGGGCACATGGCAATGGGTCAGTCCGCAAACATTGCGTTTCGAGGTGGATTCGGCCGTCATTGACCGGCTGCCGATGGCCACCGAATTTGTGGCCGAAATCCCCGCCGGGACGACCTCCCTGACCGGCGGCCAACTGGCGGAGCCGGTGCGCTGGACGTTTAGCACCCCGCCGGTACGCCTGGTTTCCAGTTACCCCACTTACGGCTCGCAGCCGTTAGAGCCGATCATTTTTATGGAATTCGACCAGTTGATTGAGCCAACGGCCGTGCTGCCCACCATCCAACTCACCGCCGATGGTACACCCCAGGCGGTGCGCCTTGCCGCCTCAGCGGAAATTGCTGCCGATGAAACCATCAGCCAGACGGTGCGTTATGCCCGTGATGGCTACTGGCTGGCGCTGCGCCCGGAACGGCCGTTGCCCACCGACGCCCGCATTACCGTCACCATTGGCCCCGGCACCCCCTCCGCCGAAGGGCCGCGCCTGACCAGCGAAACGCAATCCTTCAGCTTCGACACCTACCCGCCGCTGCGCATTGAGGAACATACCTGCGGCTGGTACGACCGGCAGTGCCCGCCGCTTAGCCCCTTCATCATCCGCTTCAACAACCCGCTCGACCCCGAAGCATTCCAGGAAACGATGATCCGCATCGAGCCGGAACTGCCGGGGGCGACCGTGGACCTGAGCTACAACACCCTCACCATTCAGGGCGTGACCAAAGGGCGCACCACCTACCGCGTCACCGTAGACGGCAGCATTCAAGACATCTTCGGCCAGACGTTGGGTGACGCAGAGGCGCTGCGTTTTGAGGTGGGCACAGCCGAACCCTTTGTCAGCGGCCCCAGCGACATGCTCGTCACCCTCGATCCCTCCGCCGGCGAACCGCAGCTCACCCTGTACGTGATGAACTACGAGGAACTACAGGTGCGCGCCTATGCCGTCACCCCCGCCGATTGGCCCGCCTACATGGCCTACCGGCGCAATTTTGACCAACAAGATAACGCTCCCACCCCACCAGGCCGCCTGGTGCTAGACGAAACCGTCTCCACCGGCAGCACCCAAGACGTATTGACGGAAACGGCCGTGAAACTCACCGCGGCCCTGGAAAATAATACCGGTCACCTGATCGTCGTCATCCAACCGGTTGGCGGCGTCTTCAGCGACCGCTGGCAGCGCCGCGCCCAAACCATCCACCCCTGGGTGCAGGCTACCCAAATCGGGCTGGATGCCACCACCGACCAGGACGAAATGGTCGTGCGCGCCACCGCGCTGGCTGATGGCGCGCCGCTGCCCAATGTGACCATCAGCAGCAACAACAGCGCCGTCGAAAACAGCACGAATGCCGCCGGGCTGGCCCGTTTCAACCTGCCGTCGGATGGCATTCTTTATCTGGTGGCGCAGCAGGGCGACGACAGCGCCATTTTGCCCTATAGCAGCTATTACTGGGACGAGTATGGCTGGCAGCCGCAGTCCATCTCAGACGAACTGCGCTGGCACATCCTGGATGACCGCGCCATGTACCGCCCCGGCGAAGAAGTCCATTTGAAAGGGTGGCTGCGGCATGTCAACGGCCGTACCGGGGCACTCTCCCTGCCCGGCAGCCTGGCCACCGGCCTCATCTATCAGGTGTATGATCCCCAGGGAAACGAACTGGCCAGCGGCGAAACGGCCGTGAACGGCTTTGGCGGCTTTGACCTCAACTTCACCCTGCCCGAAAACAGCAACCTGGGGTCTGCCTACCTCAACTTCCAGGTGCGCGGCGGCGGCCAAAATCTGCCCGGCAGCGGCGCCGGCCACCAGATTCAAATTCAAGAGTTCCGCCGCCCCGAATTTGAAGTCAGCGCCCGCCAGGAAAGCGTTGGCCCCTATGTGGTCAACGATGCCGCTACCGTCGCCGTTTCCGCCAACTACTTTGCCGGGGGCCCGCTGCCCAACGCCCAGGTCAACTGGACCGTCACCTCCACCCCCGGCCAATACAGCCCGCCCGGCTGGGCCGAGTTCACCTTTGGCGAATGGATCCCCTGGTGGTGGTTTGATATTGGTTATGGGTATGCTATCGAAGGTGGCTTTGGGCGCGGCATCGGTATGCCCTGGCCGCAAGAAGAGCAGGTGGTGGAAACGTTCAGCGGCATCACCGATGCCAACGGCGAGCATTTCCTGCAAATTGATTTTGCAGCGATGGAAGGAAACCGCCCCTTTAGCGTTAATGCCGAGGCCGGGGTGATGGACGTGAACCGGCAGGTGTGGGCATCCGCCACCAATTTGCTGGTGCATCCCTCCAGCCTCTACGTGGGGCTGCGCAGCCCGCGCACCTTTGTCAAACAGGGCGAGCCTTTGGAAATTGAGGCCATCGTCACCGATATTGATGGCCAGGCCGTACCGGGCGTCAGCGTCACCATGCAGGCCGCCCGCCTGGAATGGACCACTAAAAGCGGGCGGTGGGTGCAAGAAGCGGTAGACGGGCAAAGCTGCACCGTCGCTTCGGCGGGCGAACCCGTCACCTGCACCTTCACCACCGAAAAGGGCGGCACGTATGAGATCACGGCCGTTGTCACCGACAACGCCGGGCGACCCAACCAGAGCAAATTTACCCGCTGGGTCAGCGGCGGCACACAGCCGGTGCAGCGCACTGTAGAACATGAAACCGCCACCCTCATCCCCGACCGGCAGGAGTACCAGCCCGGCGATGTGGCCGAAATTTTGGTGCAGTCTCCCTTCAGTTCCTCTGAAGCCTTTAGCCCGGCCGAAGGGCTGCTGATTATCAGTCACGGCGGCATCCTCAGCGCCGAACCGTTCCAATTAACCGAAGGCACAGCCACGCTGCAAATCCCCATCACCGAAGACCACATCCCCAACATCGGCATACAGGTGGAACTGGTGGGCAGCGCGCCGCGCGCGGACGACCAGGGCAACCCGCTGCCCGGCGTGCCGCCGCGCCCGGCGTATGCCAGCGGGTCGCTCAACCTGAGCGTGCCCCCCTACAGCCGCGAACTGACATTGACCGTTGTACCACAGTCGGCGGCATTAGAACCGGGGGCAGACACGGCCGTGACCGTCACCATAACCGACGCCAACGGCCAGCCCGTCCCCAACGCCGAAGTAGCCTTGTGGGCGGTGGACGAAGCCATCCTGGCCCTGACCGGCTACCAGTTGAGCAACCCGCTGAATACCTTTTACCAGCCGGTGTGGACGTGGTTGGAGCAGCGATACGGCCGTGACAGCATCCTCCTGGTCAACCCGGAAACGCTGGCCGGGGAGATCAACGCGCAGCAGGTCGAAGTGACCCGCGTGGTCTCCGAAATGGCGATGGAAGAGTCTGCTGTGGATATGGCCGCCGGCGCGCCCGCCCCCAGCGCCACAGCCCCGGCGCTTCTGTCGGGAGAACGCAGCGCGGCAAATGTTGGCGACGCCGCCACGACGCCAATTCAGGTACGGACCAACTTTGACCCGCTGGCCGTCTTTGCGCCCACCGTGCAGACGGACGCCAACGGCCAGGCGCAGGTCAGCTTTACCCTGCCGGATAATCTAACCCGCTACCGGCTGATGGCGGCGGCCGTGGCCGGCGACCGGCAGTTTGGCGCGGGCGAAAGTAACCTGACGGCGCGGCTGCCTTTGATGGTACGGCCGTCGGCCCCCCGTTTCCTCAACTTTGGCGACCAGTTTGAACTGCCCGTCGTCCTGCAAAACCAGACCAATGAACCGATGACGGTAGATGTGGCCGTGCAAACGAGCAATTTGCAGCTAACCGGCATCCAGGGCCAGCGTGTCACCATCCCGGCCAATGACCGCATCGAAGTGCGCTTCCCGGCGACGACGATGAGCGCGGGCACGGCCCGGTTCCAGGTGGCGGCCGTTTCCGGCCCGTATGCCGACGCCGCTACCGGCGAAATGCCCGTCTACACACCCGCCACCACCGAAGCATTCGCCACCTATGGCGTGTTGGATGCGGGCGCGGTGGCGCAGCCGTTTCTCATGCCCACCGGCGTCATTACCGGTTATGGCGGCCTGGAAATTGGCACGTCGTCTACGGCCCTGCAAGCGTTGACGGACGCGGTGTTGTACCTGACCACCTACCGCTATGAATCGTCGGAGGCGCTGGCTTCGCGCATCCTGGCGGTGGCGGCGCTGCGGGATGTGTTGAGCGCCTTTGAGGCGGAAGGATTACCATCACCGGCAGCATTGGAAACGGCCGTGCAGCGCGACATTGAAACGCTCCAGGGCATGCAAAACAGCGATGGCGGCTTCCCCTACTGGGAACGGGGCCGCGATTCCATCCCCTTTAACACCATCCACGTGGCCCACGCCCTGGTGATGGCGCAGCAAAAGGGGTATGCCGTGCCCGCCGAGATGCAGGCCAACGCCCTGGCCTATTTGCAGCAGATTGAACGGTATTACCCAGAATGGTACGGCCAGGAGACGCGCTGGGGTCTGAGCGCCTACGCCCTCTACGTCCGCCATCTGGCCGGGGACACGGACGCGGCCAAAGCGCGCGCCCTGCTGCAAGAGGCGGGGCTGGAAAATCTGCCGTTGGAAACGTTGGGCTGGTTGTGGCCGGTGCTGGCCACCGACCCTGCTGCCGCCAACGATGTGGCCGCCATCCGGCAGCACATCAACAACCGCGCCGTGGAAACGGCCGGGGCCGCCAATTTCACCACCAGCTACGGCGACGGCGACTACCTGATGCTGCACTCCGACCGGCGCACGGATGGCGTCATCCTGAATACGTTAATAACGCAGGACCCGCAAAACGACCTGATTCCCAAAGTAGTCAATGGGCTACTGGCGCATCGCGTGGCCGGGCGCTGGGGCAATACGCAGGAAAACGTCTTCATCCTGCTGGCGCTGGACAACTACTTCAACACCTTTGAAACGCAGACACCGGACTTTGTGGCCCAAATCTGGCTGGGCGACAGCTACGCCGGTGAGCAGCAGTTTGAAGGACGCACCACCGAACGATACCAGCTAGACATCCCCATGAGCTACCTGGCGGCAGGTGAAGCGGCGCAAGATTTGATTTTGAGTAAGGATGGGGACGGCCGTCTATATTACCGTCTGGCGCTGAACTATGCCCCCTCTGACCTGACGCTGGAGGCGCTGGATCGGGGCTTTGTGGTGCAGCGGACGTATGAAGCGGTGGACGACCCCGAAGATGTGTATCAGGATGCCGACGGCACCTGGCACATTCGCCTGGGGGCACGGGTGCGGGTGAAGCTGACGATGGTGGCCGATAACCGCCGCTACCACGTGGCCCTGGTTGACCCATTGCCCGCCGGGCTGGAGGCGATCAACACCGCGTTGGCCGTCTCGCAAAGCGTCCCCCGCGACGCCAACGCCGCGCCGTCGCCGTACTGGTGGTGGTGGGGCAGCTGGTATGACCATGAAAATATGCGCGACGAGCGGTTAGAGGCGTTTAGCACACTGCTGTGGGAAGGGGTGTACGAGTACAGCTATGTGGCCCGCGCCACCACGCCGGGCACGTTTGTGACCCCGCCGACAAAGGCGGAAGAGATGTATGCGCCGGAGGTGTTCGGCCGCAGCGCCAGCGACCTGGTGATTATCGAATAACCATCGTCAATCGTTAAAGACATCCGATTTCTTGAAGAAATCGGATGTCTTTTTTTGTGCTAGAATGTGTTCCACAATTCAAAGGTAATGATGGCTTATGTCACAGACTATTTCGATTTCACATCAAACCTACAACCAGTTACGGCAACGCGCCGCACAATCCCGCATGTCACCCGATACGTTGGCAGAAAATGTATTGAGCGACTATCTGAACCAGGAAGAAGTTGTGTGGCAGGACGCTTTTACGGCGCTTCTAGCCAAAGTCCACCAGCGCACTGCTCAATTTCCCTGTGCCGAAATTGAAGATGATATCACACAAGCGATGCAAGAAGTGAAAGCCGTGCGTTATGGCTATTAGCATAATTGGCTGAAACTGGCAGGCAGGCGATGGAAATGACTGACGTGACGATAAAGGATTGGAGGAGATAACAGATGACCTTATTAGAATTAAAGCTGACCTTACCGGATGATGTGGCGCAAAAGGCAAAAGCATCTGGTTTGCTCACTTCCGAGGCGATAGCTGATCTGCTCAAAGAAGCTATCAAACGCCAACAAATACAAGAACCTTTAGTAGGAACTGATTTATGGGACGAGCCTTTTATTGGCATGTGGCGTGATCGTGATGATATGAGCGATAGCAGCCAGTGGGTTCGTCAGGTGCGGGTCCAAGAGTGGCAATAAGTCGTGGCTCACACAACAGTCATTGATACCGATATTCTGATTGATGCCGGACGGGGTGTTTCCCAGGCGGTCAATTACCTGGCGACGTTGGAAAAACAAGGAATCGTCGCCATCAGCACAGTGACGCAAATGGAACTGTTGGTTGGTTGTCAGAATAAAAGGGAACTACAAGACCTGGACAAGTTTTTGAAGCGGTTTCAACTCCTCAAACTTGATGAATCTATCTCTGATGAGGCCGTCAATCTACTTGGGCTGTACCGCTTAAGTCACGGCTTGCTTATTGCTGATGCTTTGATTGCGGCTACGGCTATCCGCTGGAGCTATCCCCTGGCTTCCAAGAACCAACGCGACTATCGTTTTATCACCACCTTGAATTTGCTGCCCTATAACTGAACTGTCCTGGTTGGTGGTAGATATGGTAGTTGGTGGGCAGAGGGTGTGCAATCGTGACCAAAGGCGAGATGTGATTGGTGTCCAACAGGTAAGCGGTCATCTGTCCTGAATGCGCATTTCCGCCAGTTCGTCAGCGATTTCAATGGCCTCCATTTCTTCTTCAACCCGATCCCATTTCTGGTTCCAGAGAGATTCATCAAACAAGGGGTCAAATTCATAGGGGACATTTGCCAGATGTTCGGCCAAAAGGCCACTGGCCGGCTGCCTATGCGCCGGGTTTTGCGGCGTTGATTGTATTTCCGCGACCATCTGCGCAAAAAGGTCTGGGGTTTGTATTTCATGGGAGACAGAGGTATCAGACCCGGTGACCAGGATGATAACCCGCACCGATTCGCCACCGGGTAAGGCGTTGGTATGGGTAGCAGGAATCACCAGTTTACCGCCAGGGCCTATTTTTGTGGAGAATTCATACGCTTGCATATCCTTGCTCCGCTCCTTTCAGTTTTGCGGCTATTGTAGCACAGATGATTCCTGGCTGGCGGCGGATATGGTGGATATGGTGGTGGTGGGCAGTGCCAGGCACGGGGCATCAACGCCTTGAATGACCATCCCCTCGCGCCCCGTGCCTGGCACTACGGTGGGGGGAGCAAAATCTGGTTTTCGATGGCGGCGCGGTCGGGCACGTAGGCCAGGTTCAGACATTCCACAAAGAGCAGGTTGGCCTGTAAATACTTGTCCAGCAAAGCCACCTGTTCTGCTGACAGATTCCATTCATGCCCCAAGTCTCGGTAAGTGCGAGCGATTTCTTCCAGGCGGGCAGCAAAGGTTTGCAATTCAGCGTCGTTGGCAGTAGAAGTGGGCAGTGGCAGTGTGGCTAAAGCCGCCTGTAAATCAGGCAAAGCAGCATCATGGCAAAATTGATCAAGTTGTGCGGCCGTTTTCCGTTTTTGGCAGCCGGCGCCAAATGCCAGCCGTTCAGGATTTATTCTTTCAGGCAGCGGGGCGAAAACGAACAGCCATATCCCTTAACTGGGTAAAGCTAACCGGTTTGAGCAAAACCAGATTCACCTGATCGCGCATTTGCTCGGCCAACAGATGGTCGGCGGTAATGAGAAAGACACGTGTGCCGCTTAGTCGGCTATCGGCGAGGACAGAGGCTAAAATCTCTTCACCCATAACTTCTGGTAAATGTAAATCCAGCAAGATGAGCGTGGGTATGGTCTCGCGGAGACGGGTGAGGGCGGCACGGCCGTTGCCAATCACTTCTGGCTCATACCCGGCCATCCGCAGCGCTTCCGTATAAACAGTGGCGATGGAGCGATCATCTTCAATAATTAATGCCCGGAATTGACTCATACCATTTCTACCTCAGGCACATGCAAGGGTAATGTCACCGTAAACGTACTGCCTTGTCCAAGCACACTTTCGATCGTCACACGGCCGTTCATTAATGTGGTCAACTCTTCAACAATGGACAATCCCAAACCTATCCCGCCGGCGCTGCCCATATGCTCATTGCTCGCCTGCTCAAAGGCATAGAAAATGCGCTCTTGATCTTCGGCCGGAATACCAGGGCCGGTATCTTTTACCCGGAACCCCCACTGGCTGTCCTCTCTAAAAACGAATAGCTGCACACTCCCCTCTTCTGTAAATTTAACCGCATTGCTCATTAGATTCAGCACAATTTGTCGCAGCCAATATCTGTCCCCTAAAATTTTATCCGGCACATCGCCAGCCACCTCACAGTTAAATGCCAGACCTTTCGCAGCAGCCAAAACCTCAACCTGGGGCTGAATCTCCTCTACAAATTCGCGCGGTGAAATAGGTTTAATATCCAGTTTGACCTTGCCAGATTCCAATTGGGCACGGCCTAACAGGTTGCTGATAAATTCTATCAAAACACCGATGCTGCGTAAAATTTCGGTGGTGGCTTTTCGCTGTCGTGGTGTAATGTCGCCATAGACGCCTTCTGCCATCATTTCAGTATAACCCATAATGGCATTGAGGGGGGTGCGCATATCATGGCTCACGTTCGCCAGTAGTTTGGTTTTAAATTGTGAGGCGGCCATGGCTTCATCACGGGCTTGCCGCAGAGCAGCTGCACTCTCTTGCAGATCATGATACTGCTGGCGAATAATACCATCGGCGCGGCGCACAATCAGGTACAAAATGAAATATAAACCGGTCAGAATGACGACCACCCCAATGATAATGTTGCGCTGGGTTTGTTCTAGCCGCTCTACCAGGGGAGTCACATCATCATAAACTTCAAACACACCTTCAACGTTACCATCTGGACCGTAAATGGGTACATAACTGGAAAATACGTTGCGGTCTTCAATAGTCTGCTCGAAGGCGCTGAAACTATCACGGAAGGTGAGTTCACTGGCAACGACGCCAGCGCGGGCGGAAAGATAACCGGCATTATCCAGTTTGTTCTCCCCGATTTGCGCTCTTTCGGTTGAAAAAACGGTCAAACCGTTGAGATCATATACCTTCACCTTAACCACCGATAAACCATTTAGCTGCGCTTGAATATAGTCATACAATTCTTGTGTGCGTGGATGATTCTGTAGTTCATCTGTTTCCAATGCGCCGGCTTCCGAAACAAAGGAGGCAAATTCAGGCCAGAGGAAATTGGAGAAGGTTTGGGTGAGAACGACATTTTTGCTTTCGCTGGCGGCAATCAGGTCAGCAAAGGCCAAAATGCGAAAGAAGTAACCCAACAGGACAGCTATGAGGATGAAGGCAATCAAACTGGTAATGGTAAAGTAGCGCTGTAATCGAAACATGATTTGTCCTTAGTTTGTGGGCGAATACTTCATTGTCATGCAATGTGTCCATAAAAAGTAATAGTATATTTGTCTTATACCATCGCTCTGCGTCCAAGGTGGTAGGCAGCCAGGGTGCGGGCGCGGGCCTGGGTGTGGTCTACGATGGGGGCGGGGTAGTCACGGCCGTGCACGAAACCGAGGCGCTGTTGTTCCAGGGGGGGCATGAGCCAGGGGGCGTGCAGGTAAGCGTCGGGTAAATGGGCCAGTTCGGGCAGCCAGGTGCGCAGGTAACGGCCGTGTGGGTCAAACTTCTGGCCCTGGCTGACGGGGTTGAAGATGCGGAAGTAGGGGGCGGCATCCGTGCCCGTGCCCGCCGTCCATTGCCAGCCGCCGTTGTTATTGGCCGGGTCGCCATCCACCAACTGCTGCATAAAAAAGCGTTCCCCCCAGCGCCAATCAATCAACAAATCCTTCACCAAAAAGGAAGCGACGATCATGCGGGCGCGGTTGGGCATCCAGCCGGTTTGGGTTAGCTGGCGCATGGCGGCGTCTACCACCGGGTAGCCCGTTTGCCCGGCCTGCCAGGCGGCAAACTCGGCCGGGTCGTTGCGCCAGGGGATGGCGTCGTAGGCGGGGCGGAAGCTGCCCCGCGCCACGTGGGGGAAGTGGTAGAGGATGGCGGTATAAAACTCACGCCAGATCAACTGGCTGAGCCAGGTTTCGGCGCCTCTGGCGGCGTCGGCGTCCGGCGCGGCTGCCAGCGCGTCTTGCGCCGCCCAGGCCGCCCGCCGCGCCGAAATCATGCCAAAGCGCAGGTAGGGGGAGAGTTGGGAGGTGGCAGGTTCGGCCAGTTGGTCGCGTTGGGCGGCGTAGGCAGAGATGGGGTGAGGGGGTGACAAGGTGAGGGGGTGAGGGGACGTCTGGGTGAAAGTAGCGAGCCGACGATGAGCTTCCGCTTCGCCGGGGGGGAAGGTGGCAGGGATCGGGAGAATGGGCAGGGGAAGGCTGGCGAGTTGGGGTGGGGTGGGAATGTGGGTGGGGGCGGGCAACGGCCGTGTCCGAAACGATTGCGCCAGCCAATTTTTCTTAAACGGGGTGAACACGGTGTAGGGTGTGCCGTCTTGTTTGGTCAGGGTAGCGGGGTGATGGACTACCAGACCGTCGGTGAGGTGGAGGGGCAGGGTGTGGGCCACGGCCGTGTCCCGCCGCCGGGCATAAGCCGAATAGTCGGCTTCGGCGAAGATGGCATGGGCGTTGGTTTCGGCGAGCAGATGGGTGAGTACGGCCGTTGGTTCCCCCTGGCGCACAATCAGGCGGCTGCCGCGCTGGCGCAGGGCGGCGTCCAATTCGGCCAGACCGCCAACCAAAAAAGCCAGCCGCTTTTCGGCCACATAGGGTGAACGGGCAAAAAAGGGATCCAGGATGAAAAGGGGGATGACCTGATCGGCCGAGCGCATGGCCGCAGCCAGAGCTTGATTATCGGTTAAACGGAGATCGCGGCGAATCCACCAGACGGCCGTTGACATGGTTGTGCTCCATTTTTAGCGCCAACTTGTGCTGAGTGGCTGATGGCAGCCGAAGCGGGCGCGAAGAGGCAAAGATGTAAAGAAATAAGAAAGAAGAGATAAAAGTTATACAAAGTATAAATTCATCCGCCAATTAAGTCAACAAATACTATACAATAGATTGACAAAGTCGGCAATTCCTGTTACACTACGGCCGTTGAACTGATTGAGACATAAAGGAAGAAAAAGATGAACAAGGATGTAATTCGACAGATTAGTGTGATTGTTTCGCTGGTTGTGGCTGTTGTCGTCAATGGGTTAGCCAATGCCCTGCCGATCAATGGTATTACAACAGCAGAAATTTCTGATAGTTTTGCGGTGTTCTTTGTGCCCGCCGGGTATGTTTTTGCCATTTGGGGCCTCATTTACCTGGCTCTCTTTGTGTATGCCATTTACCAGGCTTTGCCGGCGCAGCGGGAAAATCCCCGGCTGCGGCGCACCGGCTGGATTTTCGTACTCAGTTCGCTGGCGAATACGGCCTGGATTTTCTGCTGGCATTATGGCAATTATGCCCTGTCGGTGGCGGTGATGGCGGTGCTGTTGGGCAGCCTGATTGCCATTTATTGGCGATTGGGGACAGGCCGCACGGCCGTGTCCGGCGCTGAACAATGGGCCGTCCGTGTCCCCTTCAGTATCTACCTGGGCTGGATCACGGTGGCGACCATTGCCAATATCACCGTGCTTCTTGATTATGTTAACTGGAACGGTTGGGGTATTACGGCTGAGGTTTGGACGGTGATCATGTTGGCGGTGGCGGTGGTCGTGGCCGGGCTGATGGCACTGCGCCACCGGGATATAGCTTATTTGCTGGTGCTGGTGTGGGCCTTTGCCGGGATTGGCGTGAAGCAGGCGGAGACGCCGCTGGTAGCCAATGCCGCCTGGGTTGCTACGGGGCTGGTGGCGTTGATGGTGATAGTCACGGCCGTACAATCCCGCCGTAAACCACGTAAGCTGGCCTATGTGGCCGTGTAATGGCTGAGATTGGGAGATTGGGCAATCTCTCAATCTCCCAATCTCAAATCTTTGATATACTTGGCGCTACCCTATTCCCATAAGGAGTGTCCAAGATGAATTCTCCCTTCGAACGGCTGCTAGAAAAAGTCTACGAAATCCACGATCTGGAAAAAGCGAACCAGGTGTTGGCCTGGGACAAAGAAACCAACATGCCCGCCGCCGGTAACAGTGCCCGCGTGCAGCAAATGACCACCCTACGTCGTCTTCACCACCGCACCTTCGCTTCCGACGAAATGGGCGAACTGATAGAAGCAGCGGCCGCTGCTCTAAACGACACCGACCCCAACAGCAACGAAGCCAGCCTCATCCGCTATTTGCGCCGCAGCTATGCGGACGAACGCAAGCTGCCAGATGAATTTGTGCGCCGGGTGAGCCAGGTCAGCGGCGCAGCCCATCCCGCCTGGGTACAAGCCCGCGCCGAAAACAATTTTGCACTTTTCCAACCTCATTTGGAACTTGTGGTGGCGCTGGCTCAGGAATTGGCCGACTTGTACGGCTATGATGATGAAAAATATGACCCGCTGCTGGACAAGTTTGAACATGGCATGAAGACGGCCGACGTGCGCGCCATTTTTGATGCCGTCAAGAGTGAGTTGAAGCCGCTGCTCACGGCCGTGACTGAACGTGCCCACGCCATAAACGACCATTTCCTGCACCAACCGTTCCCGGTGGCGCAGCAGCAGGAGTTTGCCCGGTATGCAGCCACGGCCGTTGGTTATGATTTCAGTCGCGGCCATCTAGGCACGGTTGTCCATCCCTTTGCCACCAGCTTCAGCCGGGATGACGCCCGCATCACCACCCGTTGGCATCCCGACTTTTTGAATGCTGGGCTGTTTGGCACGCTGCATGAAAGTGGGCACGCCATGTACGAACAGGGCACCGCACCCGACCTGGCGCGCACACCGCTGGCGCGGGGCACTTCCTCCGGCATCCACGAATCCCAGTCACGGATGATGGAAAACATCGTGGGGCGCAGCCGAGGGTTCTGGCAGGCGCACTATCCGCGGTTGCAGACCTTGTTTCCAGCGCAGTTAGCCGGGGTCACGGCCGACGACTTTTACCGCGCCGTCAATAAAGTGCAGCCCACCTTCATCCGCGTGGAGGCGGATGAACTGACCTACAATTTCCACATCATCTTGCGGTTTGAACTGGAACAGGCGATGCTCAATGGGGAATTGGCGGCGGCCGATTTGCCAGCGGCCTGGCGCGAGAAAATGCAAGAGTTATTGGGTGTCACACCGCCCACGGACGCCGAAGGCTGCCTGCAAGATGTGCATTGGACGCGTCCCAGCTTTGGCTACTTCCCTACCTATGCCCTGGGCAACCTGTATGCGGCGCAGTTGTACGAAGCCGCCACCCAACAGAACCCGGCCATTCGGGATGATATGGCGCAGGGCAACCCGGCGTCGTTGGTGGTCTGGCTGCGGGAAAATGTACACCGGCACGGCCGTAAATACACCCCCGGCGAATTGATTAGGCAGGCTACCGGCCAACCGCTCAGCCATAAACCCTTTTTGCGTTATGTCTCAGCAAAATTTGGGGAGTTGTATGGGCTGGTATGACAGGTTAACCAAACAGAACCGCTAACCAAAAATACCCTTGACAGTAAAACCTCTCGTGAATTATGATGTACGTACATTGAATAAACAAATGTACGTGCGTTAATGGAATGGTGCAAAATGAAAACAATAACCCCAACTGAGCTACGCGCCGATATATATAATTTGTTAGAGCAGGTCTTGACGACAGGTGTGCCGATTGAGATTAAAAAAGGGGATAGAAAGCTGAGAATTGTGCCGGTGGACAAAGTAGACAAGTTCCAAAATTTGGCCTTTCGACCGGAAGTGATTCCAGGAGACCCTGACGATCTGGTCAATATCCACTGGGAAAATGAGGTAAGCCTTGATCTACCTTGACACGCATATTGTCGTCTGGTTATTCGCGGGATTCAGTGGCAAATTGAGCCGGGAAACACGGGAGCTAATGAACCAACATGAACTTTTCATCTCTCCGTTTGTCCGTTTGGAACTGGAATACCTGTATGAAACGCAGCGGGTAACGGTAGACTCGACAACCATCACCGCAGATTTGGCGGCGCGGCTGGGGTTAATGGTATGTGACAAAGAATTGAACAGGATTGTCAGCCAGGCACTTGCCTTCGCATGGACGCGCAATCCATTCGACCGTCTCATCGTAGCTCACGCCAGCCTGGACAACAACATGCTCATTTCTCAAGATCGGAATATATGTAACCATTACGCTCATGTCAGGGGATAAAGGTGATGCGTGACGAGTGACGAGTGACGAGTGACGAGTGATGCGTGATGCGTGACGAGTGATGCGTGAAGGTTTAATCACGCATCACGTTTCCGGGCAACCTCAAGAAAGCTGCCAGACCCGGATCACGATTCTTCCCGTCCGGGGACGGGAAATTCGATGCGTACACGGGAAATGGCACGGCCGTCTACGGCCAATACTTTCAGGTGAACGGCGTCGTTGTAAATAACCTCGTCGCCCACTTGTGGCGGCCGGCCTAACTTCGTTACCAACAACCCGCCAACGGTTTCCACGTCCGGCAGCCCCTCTTCATCTCCCCAAAACCCCTCGTCAAAATCATCCACCAGATAATGCCCGGCCACTTCCAGTACGCCAGGGCTAATTTCTACATATGGCTCTTTTTCCAGGTCAAACTCATCCCGCACTTCGCCCACTACTTCTTCCACCAGGTCTTCCAGCGTCACCACCCCGGCCATGCCGCCAAACTCGTCCAGCACAATGGCCATGTGTAGCCGCTGACGCTTAAAGGCGGCCAGCAGCGTCTCCACGGGCAAATCTTCAGGCACGGCAGGGGCGGCGCGCAGCAACGAACGCAGGTTAAAACGGCCGGGCGCGTCCACCGTCTGCCGGATCAAATCCTTTAGATGCAAGATGCCGATGATGTGATCGCGGTCTTTCACGTAAACGGGAAAACGGCTGTGGCGGCTCTCGGTCACAATTTTGAACAGATTGTCCCGCGTCACGTCGTGGGGAATGGCCTGTACTTTGGTGCGCGGCGTCATCACCTGCCCCACCGTGCGTTCGCTGAACTCGAAGATGTTGAGGATCATTTCCTGTTCGTCTTCGTTAAGCAGGCCACCTTCGGCGCTTTCAGTGACGATCAGTTCGATCTCTTCAGGGGAACTGACGCGGGCGTGGCCTTCAGCCGGCGGGATGCGGAAGAGGCGCAGCAGCCACAAGCCCACCTGGTTCAGGCTATGCACCGGGTATTTTAGCACCAGGCTGGAAAGGCGCATGGGCGTGGCCAGCAACAGTACCATTTTGGGGGCGTCGGTGAGGGCCAGGGATTTAGGCACCATTTCCCCCAGAACGACGTGGAGATAGGTGAGCAAATTTAGGGCGATGAAGTAACCGGCTATTTGCACCAATTCTGGAGAAAGACCCGATTCGGCCAACAGGGGTTCAATAAAGTGAGCGATGCGCGGTTCACCCACCATGGCCAGTGCCAGGGAAGCAACGGTGATGCCCAGTTGGGCGGTGGCGATGTACTGGTCTTGTTTGGGGCGCGATTCCAGGATGGAGAGGACGGCACGGGCACGGCCGTGACCCTCATCCACCATCTGCTCCATCTGCGTCGAGCGCACACCAATGATAGAAAATTCGGCAGCCACATAAATGCCGTTCAACAACACAAACAACATGATCAGGACAACCGTGACCAGTAAAAAACCAACGCCGGCCTCGCTTTCCGCAGCCTGAGTACGCGCCACCGTCGTCATCACGCTGATGGCCGGCACGGTGAGCAGTAGGAAGAAAAGTTTACTCATGGTCGGCCACCTCCCATTCAACAAAGCTTGGGTTTTCAGTTGCTGTTTGGGGTAGACACAACGAAAGCTCGGAAGCAGCCTGGTCGGCTATCGTTTCCACACGGATGGTAATATCACCAAAACGCACTTCATCGCCTACCACAGGTTTGCGTCTCAGTTCGCTGAAAATGAGACCGCTAAGAGTATCGGCCGCATCTTCGGGCAGGTTGAGTTCCCAATACTCGTTCACGTCAGCAATGAGCAGATCACCGCGCAGATAAACGCGCCCCTCTTTGTCGCGGGCATAGGGGGCCATTTCGTCGTCAAATTCATCTTGCAGTTCGCCAAACACCTCTTCAATCAAATCTTCAAAGGTGATCAACCCGGCGGTGCCGCCGTATTCGTCAAAGACAATCGCCATGTAGTTACCCCGCGCATTCAGCCGCTGCCACACATCCACCACCGGCAGCGCTTCCGGTACATAGACGATGTCACGCAAGATGGATTTGAGGGAAGCGTCTGCGGTCTCCGCCACATGCAACCGGAACAAATCCTTCACATGCACAAAACCAATGATGTTATCTATTGTTTCCTGGTAAATGGGGATGCGCGAATTACCCGCTTCTATCGCCAACCGCATCAACTCCACCACCGGGGTGTGCAGCGGCGCGGCCACAATTTTGGTGCGGTGAATCATCACCTGGCGCGCCGTCAGATCACGCAGACGAAAGGCATTGCGCAACATGCGCCGCTCTTCGTCATCCAGCAGGCCGCTTTCGTGGCTTTCCGTCACCAGCAGTTCAATTTCCTCCGGCGAATGGGCGTGAATCCCTTTCTCTTTAACATTCCGGCCAAAGCTGCGCAGGATCAGGTTGCCACTGCCGTTAAACAGCCAGATAAGCGGCGTAAACAACAACTGCGATGCCAACATGGGCAGCACAATAAACCAGGCTGAGGCCAGTTTCTCCGGGTACTGAAGGGCAACAGATTTAGGAAACAACTCACCCAGAATCACTTGCAGCGTCGTAATGAAGGCCAACACCAGCAAGACGGCCATGGTAGCCGCCGCCGCTTCGGCCAACAAGATCGCCGATTCCAGACCGATACGGCCGAACGCCGGTTCCAGCCAGACAAATAGTTGCGTTAGCGGGTTAACCAGCATGGTGGCAATTACATTTTGCCCAAAAACGCCTACCACCAGGGAGGAAATGGTAATGCCTATCTGGCAGGTGGCAACGTAATTGTCTAGTTTGCGCCGATCTTCAACGATGGGGTGCAGCAGTTGGGCCATGCGGTTGCCCTGCCCGGCCATCTGGCTGATGCGGGTGCGGCGCGAGGAGACGGTGGCAAATTCGGCAGCCACATAGAGGGCATTGAAGAAGATGCAAATGAAAACAACAGCGAGGATGGTTAGCGTGTTAAAAAACATAGGTTCCGGCAAACATAGATGAAAGGCAGGGGTAAGGGGTTACACGGCCGTGACCGGCCCACACCCCAAAACAAAAATACCCGCGCAAACAGGCAGGCCGATTACCCCAATGGCGTTATTTGAGTATGAGAGATAATGGGGAGGTTTATCAGAATCAGCAGGGTCGGTGGTGGGTTCCATCAACTGTGTTTAACCCCCAACCCGAATTGGTCGTTCATTTTATTGGTCGTATGGTGACTAGCGCTCATAACAGATTTGTACGGCCAGCTTCCGCCAGCCGCCCAAATTATAGAGGAGGGGTATGGATTGGTCAACGATTGGCAAATCCGTTTTTTAACGAAACAGGCGGATGATGACATTGAGCAAAATGGTACCCAGGATGCTGATCAATATCATCGCCCCCAGCGGAAAGAAAATTTTGAAATTTTCGCCTCCATAGGTAAACATGCCCGGCATCTGGTTCAGCCCCGGAAACAGTTTGGCCGCCACCAGAATAACAAGGCCGCTAAAAGTGATAGCCAGACCAATGATGACGAGTAAACGTGCAAATTCTACCATAATAGCCTCAAGGTGAGATTGGGAGATTGAGAGATCGGCAATCTCCTAATCTCCCAATCTCTTAATCTCCTCTCCAAATAACCCCGGCTGCACCGGCTTATCCACAACCTTAACGGGAACGCCCAGATGCTGATAGGCATGGGGCGTAGCCACCCGGCCGCGGGCGGTGCGTTCCAGAAAACCCAGTTGCAGCAGGTATGGCTCCACCACATCCATGATGGTGTCTGACTCTTCGCTGATGGAGGCGGCGATGGTCTCTAACCCCACCGGGCCGCCGCCAAACTTTTCGATGATGGCGCTTAAAACGCGGCGGTCCAGGTCATCCAGACCGAGTTCGTCAATTTCCAGCAGGTCAAGAGCGGCCACGGCCGTGTCCCCCGTAATCTCTCCCGCCGCCCGCACCTGCACATAATCCCGCACCCGCCGCAGCAGCCGCAGCGCCACGCGGGGTGTGCCCCGTGAGCGCCGGGCAATTTCAGCCGCCCCGACCGCATCAATGGTCACGTTCAGAATACGGCCGCCGCGTGTCACAATACTTTCCACCGCTTCCAGCTCGTAAAAATCCATACGATACTGCGCCCCAAAACGAGCGCGCAGCGGCGCCGTCAGCAGCGCCAGCCGGGTGGTGGCCCCTATCACCGTAAAACGGGGTAACTTCAAGCGCACATTTTTGGCGCCCGGTCCCTTGCCCACCACAATATCCAGCACAAAATCCTCCATCGCCGGGTAGAGAATCTCCTCCACTGCCCGCCCTAACCGATGCACTTCATCAATAAACAGGATGTCACCGGCGCGCAAGTTGGTCAGAATGGCGGCCAGATCACCGGCGCGTTCAATGGCCGGCCCGGCCGTGATGCGAATGTTCACATTCATCTCGTTGGCAACCACGTGGGCCAGGGTCGTTTTACCGAGACCTGGCGGGCCGTGAAACAGAATGTGATCCAACGGTTCCTGCCGCCCTTTGGCCGCCTCAATCAGGATAGTCAGATTGGTTTTCAGTTTTTCCTGCCCGGTAAAATCATCCAACCGCTGCGGCCGCAGCATGCCGTCTAATCCCTGGTCTTCTGTTTTTTTCTGGGCAGAAATGTGCCGTTCCGGCGTTGATTTGTCGGTCATAAGTCGTCTATTGCCTGTGTGGTCTATAGATGGGATTATACGTGACGGAGGGCGTATTGCGTAGCATCAGAGGATTATGTGGTTGCCCTGTGCCTGGCGCTACCCGTTACGGTACAATTCGGAAAAAAGGAAAAGAGGAGGCTCGCTATGGTTTTTGAATCACAACATCCCCTGGTTAAGCACAAGCTCACGCTGATGCGTGACATGAACACTGAGCCGAAGAAGTTCCGGGAATTGATCCGCGAAGTAGCCATGCTGCTCTGTTACGAAGCGACTGCGGATTTGAAGACGCAAGAGTTGACGGTGCAGACGCCGATGGGTACGGCCGTTGGCCGCCACCTGAGCGAGCAAATTGGCCTCATCCCCATATTGCGCGCCGGGTTGGGCATGGTGGATGGCATTTGGGAAATGATGCCGGGCGCGGAAGTGTGGCACATTGGGTTGTATCGGGATGAAAAGACGCTGAAACCCGTTTCGTATTACAACAAGCTGCCCACCAGCCCGACCGTGCAGGTTTGCCTGGTGCTGGACCCCATGCTGGCAACCGGCGGTTCGGCCATTGCCACGGTAGATATTTTGAAGGAGTGGGGAGCGCAGCGCATTAAATTTGTCGGCCTGTTAGCCGCACCGGAGGGGATTCGGGCGCTGCACACCGCCCACCCGGATGTGCCCATCCACATTGCCCAGATTGATTCACACCTGAACGACATCGGCTTTATTGTGCCCGGCCTGGGCGATGCTGGCGACCGACAGTTTGGCACGGGCTAAGCGGATGAGCAGGTGAGTGGATGAAGGAGTGAGCAGGTGATTGTCACCCCTTCATCCACTCACACTCTCTCAGATATGGTGTATTTGATCACATTTGCGGCGGCATTGGGCACGGCCGTCCTCGCCACTCCACTTGCTAAACAACTCTCCTTTCGGTTGGGTATTGTAGCGGAACCGGGGGGGCGGCGGCAGCATCACGGCCGTATCCCCAAGCTCGGCGGTATCCCCGTTTTTGCCGGGTATCTGGCGGGCATTTTGCTCATTTACTGGCTGCTGCCGCCGGCAGATTCCCAGGATGCCTTGCGGTTGCGCGGGGTGGTGTGGGGTACGGCCGTGATGTTCCTGGGGGGGCTGCTGGATGACCGCTATGATTTGCCGCCTCGCTGGCAGTTTCTTTTTCAATTTCTGGGGGCGGCCATTGCCATCGGCCACATTATCTTCATCGAACGGTTTACCAATCCATTTGTCACACCGGCGATATGGCTAGAACCACCGCTCCGTTGGTTTTTTGTGTATGACGCCGCCGCCAATCTGGTCATCATCTGGC
>CAADGU010000625.1 GCA_900696625.1 uncultured Chloroflexota bacterium
GCACGAGCGCCTTATTAGCGGCGATTTTGGGCACGGCCGAGTCATTGGCCGTTAGAGATGAACTGATGCAGCAGTGGCAGCGGGATGACCCGGCCTTCCCGGCGCAAACGGAAAACCGTGTGCGCCGGGTGACGGCCAAAGCCTGGCGTTTTGCCGGGGAAATGGAGGAGATTGCGGCTACCTTTGAGGCTGCCGGTCTGCCCGGCGGTTTTCATTTGGCCGCCGCCGAGGTTTATACCCGGTTGGCCGATTTTAAGGAGCAAGAGGAGGCGCCGGGGTTAACGGCCGTGCTGCAAGCCTTATTAAGACAATAGACCTGACAGGTCTTGGGAGACCTGTCAGGTCTGGCCCGGTGCTACGGCAAATTCATACAGTTGCCACTGCCCAGGATGACGCTGTGGTCATGGTTGGCCACCAGGATACAAAGCTGGGCAGCCGCCTGGGGCCGGTCGGCGGTTCCATACCCGGTGAACGGACTGCCGCCGCCATACACGTACCAGGGGCCGGCGCCGGGCACACCTGCCTGCTCCGGCGGTACGGTGTTGAAGAAGAAGTGAACGTGGGTGTGCATCACGTCCGACGTGAAACCGGTGGTTTGGAAAGCGACGTGGTATTGGTTGCCCACCAGGCTGATGCCGGTGATGGTGGCCGAAAGCGCGGGTGGGGCCGCCGTACCGCTGGTGATGAGGGGCAGGTAAACGGTGGAGCGCCCTTCCATGAGCGCATAGGCCGTCATGGGCGGGCGCGGCACACGGCAGCTTACCCAATTGGCCGTCACATTCCGTTGACACGTCACGCCGCTCCGCGACCAACCATTCCCATCCCAGTAATGGATGGTCAATAGATTTTCATCCAACCCGGACACAGCCGCCTGGGCATAGGTGAGGGTGATCACGGCCGTTTCCGCCAACATCAGATCGGGCATCATCCGGTTGTCCTGGTAGGCGCTCAAGCGGAAGGCACGCCCGGCATACCCGGACGAAACCGGGTAAGGTGGCGTCATCAACTCATCGTAGGCCAACATGGTGTCGGCAAAGACGGAACCGCCGGGTACGGTCATGTCCGTACTCTGGCTGCCCGCGTAATGCAACGTCCGCGTCAGCAGCGGCGTCAACATGACCTGGGCGTCTACAATGCGGGTCACGGCCGTTTCCTGCCCCACCGCACTGTACCCACCATTGGCCGTCACGCTGTATGCGCTGTTGCTGATGGTCTCATTGGCGGTAACAATGGCGATGACCTCGGAGGCAAAGGCATAACCGGGCAGCGTAGGAATGTTCCAGCTTACCTGGCTGCCATTGTAACTGCCGCCGGAGACATAGGTTGCGCCGGGCGGTAGGGTGTCGGTGATGCTCAGCCCGGTGGCGTCCGTGCCGCCCCGGTTGGTAATGGTCAGGGTGTAGGTGATGGGGTCGCCGGCTACGGCCGTGGCCGGGGCCACTTTGCTGATTTCCAGGTCAGGGGCGACGGTGGTGCGAATGCCCATGGTGGCGACGTCGGCCAGGAAACCGCTGCAATGATGGGCGACCACATTCACCGGCTGCATCCCGGCCTGTGACCAGTTAAAGGTGGCCACGGCCGTGCCCTGCCCACTCACCGGCTCCGGCGACCAGACATAGCTGACATCAGAGAACGCGGTGGGGGTGATGGTGGCGGTGAATTGGTAATTGGTACTCACCGCGCCAAAGTCCGGGCCACTCACCTGCACCCCCGTCAGCGCCGTGTCACAGCCCGGCGGCAGCACATAAAACGCGCCGACCACATCGGCATCCTGTACCTCGCCCTGGTCATTGTCCACCGTAAACTCTACCATGTAACGGCCGGGGGCCAGGCTGCCAAAGGTGACGGTGGGGCTGATGATGACGGTGCGCCCGGAGCCAAAGAAGATGGTATCGGCCATATGCAGCGTCACCATGTCGGCAATGACGATGTCGGGCGACTGGCCGTATTGCCCACTCACCAGTTCGCCACTGCCAATTTGCTCCCCACTGTTGTTCAACAACGACATCAGGCTGGTGGGGTTGCCCTCGGTGAAACGAACCCACAGCGCGGTCTGGTCGGCTACATCTTTCAGGCGGATGTCAATGTTTTGCATCTCGCGCCAGGAGCTAATGGGGTGCGTCCAGCTAATGGCAAAGGTTTGCTGCACCCCTACCGGTACGCTGCTATCCGGCAGCGGCGCCAGCATCTCGCTCACCCCCAGCGGATCTGTGGTGATTTGAAAGTTCTGCCCAAACGAAATACCGCCGCCGGGTGTGGGTGTGTAGACGGTGATGCTGTAGTTGCCCAACACATTGGTATCGCTGGCATTCACCCAACCCCAAACAAACGTGCCGCTGTAATAAGAGGTGGGCCGATTCTGCCCGTTCCAGCGCACAACCGAATTAGACGAGAAGTTATTGCCGGTCAACCCCACCCAAAAACCGGCGGGGCTGTTGACGGTGGCCGAGGTGCGGCTCATGCTCAAGAGCGTGGGCACGGGGTTCGCGCCAGACGTGCCCTGTGACACCTGAATCTGGTACGTTCCGGAGCCGGTATTGGCGCGCAGGGCGTAGATGGTGTAACGGCCGTTCAGCGGCAAAACCACCGGGTCAATCAGCGCATTGGTGCCCGCGCCGCCATCATTATTCAGCGCCGCCAGATTGCCATTGGGATCCACCAGCGTCAGATAGGGGTCGAGTGTACCCGTCAACCGGTTCATGCTGATGCGCAGCCGCTGGTTGGCCGTGCCATTGAAATAATAAACATCATAGCCATCGTTACCGACGCCTAACGTGCCGTTCAAACTTTGCCCCAACGTCAGTGTGCGGAAATCGTCCTGGTCACAGCCGGCCAACTGGCAGGTGGCGGCATACACATCCAGCCGCCGCTTGCTGATAAACCCGCCGGGTCGCTGGTCGGTAACGGTTGGCCCGGTGCTGGTCATGGCGCTGATTAGCTGGTTCGCGGTGGCGTTGGGCACGGCCGAACGCATCACAGCCAGCGCGCCGGCCACATGGGGCGCGGCCATGGAGGTACCCTGTTTGTAGCAGCGGTTATTGGTGGGGGCCACGCCCGGCGAGCAACTGGTTGTTGTGGTCGGCACGGCCGCGCGAATCCAACCGCCTGGCGCCCATAACGTCATAATGCTGGCGGCGTTGGAATAGTCGCCCACCAGATCGGGCGTGGCCGGGCCTGGCGTGGAGGTGGTACCGCCGACGCTGACGGCATGGGAGATGCAGGCGGGCGCGCTGATGCTGCTGCGATAGCTGCTGTTCCCGGCGGAGATGACGGTGGTAATGCCCACGGTGCGCAAGTTGAGGATGGTGGTCGTCAAGGCCGCGTCCAGGCTGTCACAGTTGCTTACATACGCGCCGCCACCCAAACTCATATTCACGGCGGCAATGTTATAGTTGTTGCGCAGGGCAAAAACGCGCTGCAAGCCCAAAATCTGGTCAGAGGTGTAGGAGAAGGTGCAGGGCGACGGCCGTCCGCTGTTGGCGCAAGGGGTAAAAATTCCCGGCGGCGCGCCAGCAATATCGCTGTACCGGGAGAAGACCTGGACGGCGATGATGGTGGCCTGGGGCGCAACCCCGGCCACAATGCCGGCCACATGGGTGCCATGATCAAAACCAGACACAAAATTGGGTGGTGGGCTGGCCGCGTTGGTGCCTGTCTGGCTGCTGCTGCCGTTAGGGCAGAGCGTGGTAGATTGGTTAAAAATGTTGGTAGTGGAGTAACACGCCTCAGACACCACTTTGCCGCTCAGATCGGGGTGGAGGCGTTGCACGCCGGTATCTAACACAGCCACCGTCTGCCCCTGACCGCGATAACCCAGGTTGTTGGCATTATGGGCGTTGATGATGGGCGCGCTGTCACTGGTCATGGGGGCAGACAGGCGGTCTTCGTAGATGGTGGTCACGGTGGGGTCGTCTTGCAGAGCGCGCAACCCGGCTTCGTCTACCCACAGCGCCATGTAGGGGATGTAGGGGAACTGTTTAACGTTGTGGATGTTGTAACCGGCTAATGAATCGAGCACGGCCGTTTGTTTTTGACGAATGGCGTCCATCTGCCGCGCTTCATCGGCGATTTCGGGTATATAACCGGGCACGTTCAGGCCGATAATGACGGGAACCATGCCGACGGTTTGGGCCATTTCCAGCAATGTTTCGTCCAGCAGTGGTTTGGTGACCGGGGTAGTGTTGGCGCTGACGGCCGTGTCCCGCCAACCCATCAGCGTCAACAACGCCAACAAAGACACGAACAAGAACAATAGATATTTTGTCTTCATCATCATTCTCCGTAATAGAATGAACAGACCTGACAGGTCTCTGAAGACCTGTCAGGTCTTAACTTACGGCCGAACCACGACCGGTAGATAGATGTGGTAGCCGCCACCCGTTACCGGCGGCGCGTCTGCGCCGCAGAGGTAGCCGCTGCACAGGGTGGCCTCGTTCTGCACCGCGCCCACCACCGGCTGGCCGATGGCGCTGTGCAGGGTATACCCGCCCTGGCTGACCAACCCACCACCGCTGCTGACCAGGCTGCGGGGCAGCATATCGCCACCGGCAAAAACCAGACCAACGGTGAGGAGCACGGCCGTGAGCACCACTAGCAACAGCAGCCATTTTTTATTCACGTATTTCATATCGCCTCTTTTGTAAATGTTTGTAGTAGGCACTTTAGTGCCGTCAAACGGCGATAAATCGCCTACTACAAACCTTTAATTGCAGGCGGCAGCGACTGTCGTGCCGTTGCTCAAGGCCGCCCAGGTACCCAGGTCATAGTTGTGGACGCAGCGCAGCCCGGTACCCGCGCCGGTAAACTTGTTGCCGATGTAGCTGATGCCGCTGTTGGCCACGGAAATGCTGCCCGACGCCGAGATTTCAAACAGGAAGGCGCTGCCGGTAGAACTAACTTTGACGCTGCTGTTTTGGATTTGCGGATTGCCATTGGTGTACAGGGCAATGCCGCGATGCCCGCCGCAGATGGTGCTGGTGCGTACCATCGGCGTGGAATTGCTGAGCTGCATCCCAAAACCGGTGCCACTGTTGTCGGTGCAGTTTTCCAAATTGTTGACGCCGCCGATGAGGGTGCTGTTTTCAATGAGCGCCTGGGGAAAACCACCGGCAATGTTGACGCTGCCAAAGGCGGCATTCACGGCCGTGCCAAAACCGGTCGCCCCACTGGCGCGCAAGGTGCTGTTGCGGATGATAGCTTCGGCGTCATTCCAATAGGCGGCGTAATGGCCGGTGCCACCGGCGCCAATGGCCTCGGCGACAACATTGTCTACCACTGCCGCTCGCGTGGTTTCGGCGCTGTAAAGGGCAATGCCAAACGTGCCGGCGCCGGTGTTGCGAATGGTGGCGTTGGAGATACGGCCGTTGTCCAGCAAATCCACCGTCGCTGCACCATTGGCCGGCGTGGCCCCCGTGCGGCTAGAAGTGATGACCGTCACATTTGGCCCGGAGCCGCGCACATGCACATACTCCTTCACCACCACCAGGTCGGTTTCGGTGTAAACGCCAGGCATCACCTGTACCAGGTAGCGATTGGTAGACGAGCTATCGGTGATGCTGGCCAACGCCGCCGCCACCGAGGTGAAATCACCGCCGCTGGCAGCTACCGTAATCACATGGTGATACCCGCCGCCGCCGCCAACCTCATCGGCCGCGCAAACCCAGGCGCTGCCATTCCATTTGGGGATTTGGTCGAGACTGCACGCCAACGCCCCCAGCGTGTCATCATCCACACCATCGGCAAAACCGGCGGGCACACCCGTCAGCCCATCCCAGGGAGATGTCGCCGCATGTTCGGCCTGTAAGGCATAGGGCGCAGAAGCTAACCGCTGGCGCGGAAAGATAGTCATGCCACTGCCGGTATCGGCACTGACCTGTAAATAGCGGTTGGCAGTGGCGAACGTGTCGGCATCCAACGGACAGCCATTGGTACAACTACCGCCCCCCAACATCACGGCAAAAAAGCCACCACCAACGGTGACGCTGCTGTGGGTTTCGGCCCAGATCAACGTCCCGCTGCTGGCAGCGTCATAAATGGCGAACTGCATCGGGTAACTGCCATCGGCTACCGGGTCGCCATTGCCATCGGCCAGAAAACCCTGGTAGCTGATCAGCCCCGGTACGCCGCTCCCGCCTTGCACATCGGCCAGCAGCCGCCGCCCGCCGCTCACCACTACCAGCGCCAGACAGACGAACACAACACCTGTAATGCTTAATACCTTTCGATTCATGTTTACCTCCATACGTGACACGTGACGCGCAATGCGTGACACGTGACACACAATACCGATTACCGATAACCGATTACCGCATACTGCTCACCGCTCACCGCTCACTGCTCACTGCTCACTGCTCACTGCTCACTGCTCACTGATTCCCCACTACCCGGCAACATACGCTGCACAAGCGCCAGCATGGCCGGCCATTCGCGGAAGTAGTGGACTTCACCCGTGGGCACGTATTGCACACGGCCGCGCCATTCGGTACGGCCGTGTTCAATCTCTTGCGCCCAAATGCGAATGACAAACAGGTGGCTGTGTGGGGGACTACCATCATTCATGCCACCAGCTTAACCGGCGGCTATCGTGGAGGTGTCGTATGGGGAGGTGGTTGGGGGGAGTGGTGTGACAAAGTGTGATACGTGATGCGTGATGCGTGAGGTCTCTCTGCTCACGCATCACGTGTCACGCATCACGGTCGGCCAACGCCTGCCTGTCCCGCAAAACGGTGCGGCGGCTGACGCCCAGGGCCTGGGCCAGGTCATCATCGGTGGGGGCTGCGCCCTGGGCGGCGGCTTCGTGCAGCAGGCGTTGGAGGATGTGCTGGCGGCGGGCAGCAGCGGGGGCCACTAATTCATCGGCGACGGTGTAGAGCGTCCAGGTAACGGGGATGTAATCGGCGGCGGTGAGGCGGCGACCGGAGGGGGCGCCGGCCTTGACCAGTTGGGTTTGTTGGCTGCGGGTGTGTTGGCGCACGGCCGTCAGCACCACCTGGTTGCGCGGGTTCAATTCCAGGAACGACGGCCGTTGCGCTTCGGGCAGGGCAACGGCCGTTTCCCACAACACCTGCTCCGCCAGCGCCAGTTGCGGCAGGGCCAGCGCCTCTTGCGCTTGCGCCAGAAACGTCTGGTAAGCGGCAAAATGTACCTGCTGCCGCGCCTCTGGCGTCGTCTTAGCGGAGAGCAAGGCCAGCGCGGCCTGCACCTGGTCATACGCCGCCGCCACCTGACCTTGTGCCAGCAGCGCCAGCGCCAGGTCAGCCTGGGTGAAACAGAGGTTGCTCACTTCGCCTAATTCGGCGCGGATTTGTACGGCCGTCGTCAAATCCGCCACCGCTGCCGCATAACGCCCTTCCTGATAATAGGTAACGCCACGGCCGTGCAGCGCGTACCCCTCGCTGCGCCGGCGTCCCATTTGCCGGTTCAAAGCCAGCGCCTCCGTGAACAGGGGGATGGCCTGTGCCGTCTGGCCTGTATCCAGATACAGATTGGCCAGGTTGCTCAAATTGATCGCCTGCGATTGCCGGTCACGGGTGAGGCGCAGCACCGCCAATGCCTGGTGCATATGCTCTATGGCCGCCGGGAAATCGCCGGTCATCGCCAGCAGAGCGCCCAGATTGCCCAGGCTGCTGGCCTGCGCCCACAACTCGCCCACTTCCCGGTTCAAGGCCAATGCCTGCTGGCCGTACTGAATCGCCTGATGGTAATCGCCCAATCCCCAATGGGCTGTAACCAGATTGCCCAATGCCAACGACTCTAGTGCCTGGCTGCCCAGCTGGCGGCCTATCGTCAGCGCCTGATGAAACAGGGCAATGGCCTGGGGAAAATCATTAAGCCGCTGGGCCACAATCCCGGCCATGACATAGTTGTTGGCAACGCCGCCGGTGTTGCCCAACTGCTGGTACAACTGCCCGGCCTGGGCAAAGTAGTCGCGGGCGGCCTGGTAATTCCCCTGGTCGCGCTCCACCTGGCCCAGCGTCTCTAGCAAGAGGGTCTGGGCAGCCGGTTCTGGTGATAGCTGTAAACCGGCCTCTATTGTCTGGCGCGCCTGGGCAAAATCGGATAGCTGCCAGTGAAATTTGGCTTGCAAGGCGAGGGCGTGCGCCAGTTGCTTTTGATCGCCAGATAGTTCGGCCAGGGTGTGCAGCAGGGCTAAGTCGGCAGCCTGGGCCTCCCGGTCGCCCATCGAGCCGATAGCCCGCACCCGTCCCAACAAGGCATTATAACGATTCGGCCAGTCATGGGGCGGCAATGCAGCCAATGCCTGCGTAAACTGCTGGCGGGCGGCCTGATTGGCAAACCGCCGCAAGCTTTCCTCGCCAGCTAAGAGAGCATAACGGGCAACGGCCGTATCATCCCCCGCTTCCTGGGCGTGATAAAGCAGGGAAAGGGTGGCTTCTGGTCGCTGGTGGGCATAGGCGGCAAGGGCACGGCCGTGTAACTGCCGCCGCCGTTCGTCCGGGGTACCCAGATAAACGGCGGCGCGCAGGGTGTCATGGCTAAAACGATAGCCGTCCCGCTCCAACACGATCAGGTGGCGCTCTTCCAACTCCCCGGCCAACGCAGGCAAATCCGCTTGAGGCAGGCCGGTAATCACGTCCTCCCACAAATCATAATCAAAATGCAGTCCCAACACAGCCGCCGCCTGCAAGACGAGCAAACTGGCGTCTGGCAATTGCGCCAATCGCCGCCGCTGCAAGGCAAGCAGTTCTGGCTGGGCGGTGGGGTCGTCCAATTCCAGCAAGTTTTGTGCCAGCAGCGGGTTGCCGCCGCTGGTCTGGTGCAGCCGGGCCAGCGCGGCCGTGCTTAATGTCCCCCGGCCTAAGGCGCGGGCCATTTCGGCCAATGCCTGCGGCTCTAAACCGGCCAGCCGCAGCACGATAGCCCCTTGTTGCTCCCAGGCGGTCAGGGTTTCCCACACGGCCGTTTGCTGGCGCAGTTCTCCCAGGCGGCCGCTAACGATAAGCAAGACTGATAGCTCGGCTAACGCCGGTTGCAGGTGGGTGAGCAGGGGCCAGATGGCCGTGTCCGCCCACTGCACATCATCTAAAATGAGCAGATGGGGGGCGATCTGTTGTAGGCCGTCTAGCAGCAGGCGCAGAGCGACCGGCAGTTGTTGGGCGGGGCGGGTGGATTCAGGCAGCGGGGGTAAGGTGAGTTCGCGGCCAATCACAGGCACGATCTGATCGGCCAGAGTGAGCGGCCAGGGGGGGAGCAGGCGGGCCAGTTGTTGCAGGCGAGGGCGGGGCAGCACGGCCGTGAGCGCCTCGGCCAGCGGCGTATAGGGTGCAGGCAGGGTAAACTGTTCACCGCGCCCCCAGCCCACCTGCCAGCCGCGCCAATCGGCGGACTGCGCCAGCGATTCCAGCAGGCGGGTTTTGCCCATACCCGCTTCACCCAAGAGGATAACCAGGCTACCGCGCCCGGCACGGGCTTCGTCCAGCCGGGCCAGTAGGTGGGCGCGTTCCATTGCCCGCCCGACAAAGGGGGTGGTGGTCAGGCCAACGGCCGTTTGCTGTTGCAGTTCCCATTCGGCCTGCAACTGCCGGGCTAACTGCTGCGTGGCGGCGGCTGGCGCTACGTTTAATTCTACCGCCAGCAATTGTTGGAAGTTTTCGTAAACAAACAGGGCTTCATCCGGGCGACCCTGCCCGGCGTGGCAGCGCATCAACCCACGTTGGGCGGCTTCGTTTAGTTCATCCAGGGCGGCCAGACGGCCGTAATGCCCGGCGGCTTCTTCGTATTGCTGCACCTTTTCGGCAGTCTCAGCCAGGGTGAGGAGGACGGCCGTCAGTTGTTCGCGCAGCCGTTCCCGTCTGCCCCAAATCCACTCGTCTTCAATCTCCGGCGACAGGTCGCCCTGGTATAAGGCGGCGGCATTGGCCGGTTCACTGGCGGCCAATTGTTCAAATTCCCATACGTCCACCCATAAATCGGGCGGCGGCAGCAAGGTGATGGTTTCGGCCGGGGCGTCCAGCCAGTGAGCGGGGATGGCCTGGCGCAGGCGATAGAGGGCGTCTGATAGGGCGCGGCGGCCCCGGTCGGGTGGCAGGTTAGGCCAAAGGTGGGCGGCGAGGTGGTCACGGCCGTGCGCCCGCCCCGGATGCAGCAGCAAATAAACAAGCAAGCGCTGCGCCTGACGGCCAGAAAGGGTGAGCGGGGGTTCAGCCCGCAAACTACCAAAGAGGTAAATACGCTGTGACCAATCCACGATTTTTTCGATCTACTACGCCCTCATTGACATCAGTAGATCAAAGCGAAGCTTTCATCTTATGAAAGCGGGGTAATGTCTTTGCTTTTCCCCATGACTACAGCGGATTAAGAAATAAACGGATTCTCCTCTAGAAATTTATCCGCTTATTCCCCCATCCGTTGTAGTCTTAAGAAGGTGGCAAAAACTAACGAGGAGTGAGCATCCTCAAATGCCGAACTCCTCGATTTAGACCTATTGGTAATTGAATTTGTACTTGACCCCCTCGCGGGTTTTGAGTTCTTGCCAGCCAAATTTAGTCAGGGTGACATCGGGGCGGCGGCAAAAGGCTAACAGTTCGGTGGCAATGGTGGGGGCGGCGTAAACGGCCGTTTCTTCAAACAAATCTACCGGGTTCAATCCCAGTTTTTGGGCGACGTGCAAATAAACGGCCATGCCCACTTCCACTTTGCGCTTTTGGGGAATGGTATAGTTGGCAATGGCGAAGCCGGTCAGACCGCTGCGCAGCCAGTCGGCGTCGTTTTGGCGAGCGGCGATGGTGGCGGCGCGGTGGCCGTAGATGCCAAAAAGGGAGCGGTGTTCGGGCGGCAGAGCTTCTTGAAATTGGGCGCGTTCGGAGGCAGTAACGGCCGTGAACCGGGACACAATTCCCCGTATCTGCTCATCCACCACACAGGGCAGCGGTTCGGCAAAATAAGTCACCACGTCAATATCCCCCAACAAGGCGACGGCGTCTTCAATAAACGTGTGAATGGCGTTTCCGTTTTTCATGGTGGTGAAAGGTGCGACGCACTTTTGAAGTGCGTCGCACCTGGTTTATTCAATCAAACTCCGCCCCGTCATCTCCTCCGGCTGAGCAATGCCCAGCAGCGCCAACACGGTGGGGGCCACGTCGGCCAGGATGCCACGCGGCCGTAACCAGTAGTTCTCCTGGCCGATGGCAAAAAAGTGGACGGGCTGGGTGGTGTGATAGGTGTGCGGGCCGCCGGTTTGTTCGTTGACCATAACTTCACAGTTGCCATGATCGGCCGTCACCAGGGCCACACCGCCTTTGGCGACGATGGCGTCCACCAGTTTCCCGGCGCACGCATCCACCGCTTCCACCGCTTTGATGGCCGCTTCCAGCACGCCCGTGTGCCCCACCATGTCCGGGTTGGCAAAGTTGACCAGGATGAAGTCGTCGTCGTGGGTTTGGAGGCGGTTGAGTACGGCCGTAGCCAACAAATAGGCGCTCATCTCCGGCTGCAAATCATAGGTAGGCACTTTGGGCGACGGTTCCAGATGGCGCTCTTCGCCGGGAAAAGGCGTTTCCCGGCCACCGTTAAAGAAGTAGGTGACGTGGGCATATTTTTCCGTCTCGGCGGCGTGAAACTGCTGGTGACCGGCTTTACTCAACACTTCGGCCAGCGGGTTGGTGATCTCCTGTTCGGGAAAGATAACATCCACATCAAAATTATCTTCGTAGGACGTCATGGTCAGGATATGCAGGCCGGGAATGAAGTTATGGGGGAAGCCGTCAAACTCAGGGAAGAGGAAGGTGGTGACGATCTGGCGCATCCGGTCGGCGCGGAAGTTGGTGAAGACGAGACAGTCACCCGGTTCGACACGCACGTTTTTGTCGCCCACGTCAATGGCTGCGGGCAGGACAAATTCATCGGTGACGCCGTTGGCGTAAGAGGCTTCCAGGGCGGCCTGGGCAGACACGGCCGTCGCCCCCTCTTCTCCCCGGTGCAAAGCGATCACCTCGTACCCCTTTTGGATGCGCGGCCAGCGTTTGTCCCGGTCCATGGTGTAGTAACGGCCGCAGACGGAGGCAATCACGCCTGGGTGGCCGGCCAAAAACGCTTCCAGTCTGGCGGCAAAGGTGATGGCGCTGTTGGGGGCGGTGTCACGGCCGTCGGTAATGAGATGGATAACCGGTTCTATGCCGGCTTTATTGGCCCGTTCAATCAGGGCAAAGAGGTGGCTGCTATGGCTGTGAACACCGCCCTCGCCCAGCAAGCCGATGAGATGCAGCTTGCCGCCCCTGGCTTTTACCTGCTCAATGGCGCTAACAAGGGAATCAATCTTAAAAAATGACCCGTTGCGGATGGCCAGATTGATGCGTGTAAAATCCTGGTAGATGATGCGCCCCGCCCCCAGGTTCAAATGCCCCACTTCGGAATTGCCCATTTGCCCATCCGGCAACCCTACTGCTTCACCAGACGCATCCAGCACGGCGCGTTCATAGTGCCGCAGCCAGCGATCAAAATTGGGCGTGTTAGCCTGCACCACGGCGTTACCATGTTCTCGTTCTCGAATCCCCCACCCGTCTAAAATAATCAATGCAACCGGTTTCCGACTCATTTCAATTTTCTCCTACACATCAGTATTGTTTAGCGGCAGGGTAAACACAAACCGGCTGCCCACGCCGCCTTCGCCTGACTCCACCCAGATTTGCCCACCATGAGCCTCCACCGTCAGGCGGCAGAAGGCCAGCCCCAGGCCATAACCACGCGGCCGCCGCATCCCCGTCCGCTGTACCTGGGCAAAACGGTCAAAGATACGCTGGCGGTCAACCGAGGGAACCCCAGGGCCACTGTCTTGCACGCTCACTTGCATCATGGGGCCGGCCAGGCTGACATCCACCTGAATACGGCCGTTGTCCGGCGTGAACTTGATGGCATTGTCAATCAGATTGGTCAACACCCGCCGCAGGCGTTCAACATCGGCCATCACCAGCGGTAAATCTTCGGCAAAATTGGTTTGAAACTGAATAGCGCGCCAGTTGAGGCCCAAACCAGCCATGGCAATGACCTCGTCTACAAGCTGCCGGATACAAACGGGTTCGAGATCCAACTCCAACACGCCTGATTCCAGCCGGGAGGCATCGAGCAGGGAATCTACCAAATCTTGCATCCGGGCGTGGGCCAGCCGGGCAATGTCCAGCAGTTCCCGGTTGGCCGCCAGCACATCCTCCGGCAGTACCAATTCCAGCATGTTCAAGACGCTGTACATATTACCCAGCGGGCTGCGCAGGTCGTGGACAATCAGATCGCTCGTTTCCTGGCGCAATTGGTTCAGGGCAACCAACTGTTCATTTTCGTCCAGAAGTGAGGATAGCTGCCGCAAGGCGCCCCGGTCAGTCACTATTTCCGGCCGGGTCGTTTCATGCACGGCGCGCAGCCGGGCGCTGAGCAAAGCCAACAAATTCAGGCTGATGGCAGGTTGGGCTTGCAGCAGTTGATAGAAACCAGCACGCCCAATCCGCAGCAGCCGCGTCGGTTCCACCGCCACCAGTGATGCCCAACGCGGTTTGTTTTCCAGCAGCGCCATATCGCCTACCACTTCGCCGGGCAGCCGGAAAAACACATCGTCCGGCTGGCTGAATTTGCCCTTGACGACGGCGACGCGCCCGGCCCAGACGATATAAAGGGCGTCGCCATCATCCCCTTCGCAAAAGATGATGTCGCCGGAGCCAAAACGCTGTTCTGTGATCAATTCTTGCAGCAGACGCCGGTCAAGCGAGGTCAAAATTCTTACCAGGCTGTTGGCCGCGGCCATATCTGTTATGCCACCATCAGACGGGTCTGTCGTGCGGATACGGTTAAGTTCAGCGTCGGTTACCTTTTGGGTCATCGTTTCTGGGGGAAACAGGTAATTGAGTAATTGGGTAATTGGGTAATTACGCAATTACCCAATTACACAATATACGGCGTACTCGCCCCTGTTTTTGCCATGCCTTTTTCATCTAGCGAGACATCAATACAGGCGGGCCGGCCGCTGGCAAAGGCGCGGGATAGGGCGGGGCCAATGCCGGCCGGGTCATCCACATGTTCGCCGTAGCCGCCCATCGCGGCCACGATTTTATCATAGCGCGTGGGGGCCAGTTTGGTGGCGATGGCCCGCTCTTCACCGACCATGTTCACCTGTGGCCCGCGAATTTGCCCCCAGCCGGCGTCGTTGCCGACAATGGCGACGATGGGTAAGTTATAACGCACGGCCGTGTCAAACTCAAAGCCATTCAGCCCAAACGAGCCATCACCGCTGACGATCAGCACCTTTTTCTGCGGGTACAGGTGTTGGGCGGCAATGGCAAAGGGTGCGCCCACCCCCAGGCAGCCCAGTGGGCCGGGGTCCAGCCATTGGCCGGGTGCGGTCACGTCCAGCACCTTCGCGGCGGCGCTGACAATATCGCCGCCGTCGCCAACGACGATCATCTGCTCGTCCAGCAATTTGTTGATCTCGGCGGCAAAGCGGAAATGGTTGACGGGGGCATCATCCAGCGCTTCCCAGGCGGCCTGCTGATCGCGCTTTTTCGCTTCCCAACCGCGCACCTCGTCCAGCCAGTTTTGCCAACGAATACCTTGCAGACCTTCGCTGAGCGCCTCCAACACCAGCCGCGCGTCAGCCACCATAGCCACGTCTGCCTGCCGGTTGTGGTGCAATTCAGCGGCATCGTTTTCAATCTGGATCAGCTTGGCGTCGGGATTCCATCCTTCCAGCCCATATTTCAAGCGGAAGTCCAGCGGTGTGCCGATGAGCAGCACGGCGTCGGCTTCGCGCAGTGCTTTGGAACGGGCGGCTTTGCCGCAGTGGGGGTGGGTCATAGGCAGTGTGCCCCGCCCCGCGCCATTGGTGAAAACGGGCACGGCCGTTTGCTCTGTAAA
>CAADGU010000626.1 GCA_900696625.1 uncultured Chloroflexota bacterium
GCGTCACCGGCGCCGGCGCCGTCATCGGCGGGCAAGACACCGGTTACGATTGGGATCATCCCGGCCTCATTAACCAATATCGCGGCTGGAATGGCAGCAGCGCCGACCACAATTACAACTGGCACGATGCCATCCACAGCGGCGGCGGCGTCTGCGGCGCCAATTCCCCGGAACCCTGCGATGATCACGGACATGGCACCCACACCATGGGCACCATGGTAGGCAATGATATGGACCCATCGAATCCCAGTTGGCCCGCGGGCGCGACCAACGCCGTGGGCATGGCCCCCGGCGCCAAATGGATTGGCTGCCGTAATATGAACGTGGGTGATGGTACCCCTGCCACCTACGCCGAATGTTACCAGTGGTTCATCGCGCCCACCGATTTGAATGGGCAAAACCCCAACCCCGCCCTGGCCCCCCATGTCATCAACAACTCCTGGGGCTGCCCCGCCAGCGAAGGCTGCACAGTCGGTGATGAACTGCTGGCAGTGGTGCAAAATGTGGTGGCCGCCGGGATCATAACCGTTCACTCCGCCGGTAACAGTGGCTCTAGCTGTGGCACCGTGAATACCCCCTCCGGCTTTTACGACGAATCGTACAGCGTGGGGGCGACGCAACTTAACGACACCATTGCCAGTTTCAGCAGCCGGGGGCCATCTACTTTTACCAATGGCTTAAAGCCGGACATCAGCGCACCAGGTGTGAGCATTCGTTCCACCACCCGTTTTGGCAATTACGGCACATCTTCCGGCACCAGCATGGCCGCGCCGCATGTGGCCGGACTGGTTGGTTTGCTGGTTTCGGCGCAGCCTCTGCTGGCAGGGCAGGTAGATATTCTCGAAACCCTGATCAATGAAACGGCCGTCCCCCTGACCAGCGCCCAACTTTGTGGCACCGACCAGCCGGGTGATGTGCCCAATAATGTGTATGGGTACGGCCGTATTGATGCCCTTAACGCTTATAACAACATTGAAGATTACATTAACGTGGTGGTCTTGGGTATCGGCAAAAGCGGCCCGGCTACGGCCGTTCCTGGCGAGTGGATCACCTACACCCTCACGCTGCAAAATCTCCATCCCGTCAGCGTGACCAACAATATCATTCTCACCGATGTCATCCCCGTAGACGCCACCTTCATTACCGCCACCATGCCGCACACCTTGAACGGCAGCACCGTCCAGTGGCAGGCGGCTTCTCTGGCTGCCCAGGAAATGATGACCGTGACGTTGGTCGTAGCCACCGATATGAATACCAGCGCCACCGTCATCGAAAACAACCAATATGGCGGCCAGAGCGATGAAGCCGCTTTTGTGTCTGGACCGCCCGTGCAAACCACCCTCATCCCGTTTGAACTGGGCATCAATAAAACCGCCTCGGCCACGGAGATCATGCCCGGCGACTGGCTGACCTACACCATCACCGTGCAAAATCTCAATCAGGGGGCACCTACCCACAACGTCGTGTTAACCGACGTGGTCCCAGCTAATACCGAGTTCGTCACCGCCACTCTGCCTCACTCCTTTGATGGCACGACCGTGCAATGGGAGACTCCAGAACTGGCGGCTGACGCCTCCTGGGAGGTGATGCTGGTAGTGGCCGCACCGCTAACGACAACGGCTGATCTGGTGGAAAATGCGGAATATAGTGTGCGCAGTGATGAGGTCACGGCCGTGTCCGGCCCCCCAGTGCAAACCACCATTACCCCGTTGGCCCATGCCCTGGCATTGCACAAAGCGGCTTCCGCCACTGTAATCAACGCCGGCGACACGCTCACCTATACCCTCACCGTCACCCACGAACACCCGGCGCTGTCCACCACAAACGTCGTCCTCACCGATGTGCTGCCAGCCAACACAACATTCATTACCGCCACCCTGCCCTTCACGATGGATGGCGACATCATCTACTGGCACACACCGTCGTTGGCCGCCGGTGGGGTATGGCAGGTGCAGTTGGTGGTCAGCACCGACATCAGCACGACTGTTGGTGTGATAGAAAATGCCGATTATGGGGTACGCAGTGATGAGGTCACGGCCGTTGTCACCGGCCCACCCGTCATCACCTTTGTCGGCGTCCCATTCAAAATCTACCTGCCCATTATCCTGAAGCCATAACCCCCGTTTGTAGTAGGCGATTTATCGCCTTTTGACGGCGATAAATCACCTACTACGAACACGCACACACCATGAAACGAGCAATTAGCATCAGCCTCGGCGCATCAGACCGGGACAAAGCCGTTGAAATTGAATTGTTCGGGGAAAAAGTTAGCATCGAACGGCGCGGCACCGATGGCGACATCGCCCGCGCCACCGCCCTCTTCACCGAATTGGACGGGCAGGTAGACTGCCTGGGCGTAGGCGGCATTGACCTGTGGGTAGACATGGGCGAGCGGCGCTACAACATCTCCGCCGCCCACAAACTCATCCAAAACGTCAAAAAAACACCGGTAGTAGATGGCAGCGGCCTGAAAAATACGCTAGAACGCCAGGTCGTAGATGCCCTCATCGCCGGGCTTGGGCCGCAGTACAGCCAGGGCAAGGTGTTCATCACCGTGGGCGTAGACCGGTATGGCATGACGCTCAGTTTTGCCGATCATGGCTACCAGGCGACCTATGGCGACCTGATGTTTGCGGTAGGCATTCCCATTGCCGTTCACAGCCTGAAATCGCTCAATATCCTGGGACGTCTGTTGGCGCCTATCATCACCAAGCTGCCGATCAGCGTCCTGTACCCCACCGGTGAAAAACAAGACCAGATTGTGCCTAAATTCAGCAAATGGTATCAGTGGGCAGACGTGATCGCCGGTGACTGCCACTACATCCGGCGGCACATGCCGGACAATTTGCAGGGCAAAGTCATTGTCACCAACACGACAACGGGCAAGGATATGGAACTATTCCGGCAGCGGGGCATCAGCCATGTGGTCACGTCTACGCCAATGCTAGACGGCCGTTCCTTTGGCACCAATATGATGGAAGCGGCATTGACGGCCGTCGCCGCCAAAGGCCGCCCCCTCACCCGCGCCGAACTGAGCGAAATGATCGCCGAATTGGATATGAAACCGACTATCCACAAACTGTAATCGGTAATCGGTAATCGGTTACTGATCACCGATTACCGATTACCGATTACCGA
>CAADGU010000627.1 GCA_900696625.1 uncultured Chloroflexota bacterium
ATTACCTAATTACCTCTTTGGAGGAACACCATGAAATCAAAAATCAAACAATACGCATTCCCGTTGTGGATGATTACCTTGCTGCTGTTCATGGCCTGGGGGTTGGCGGGGGCGTATCAGGTACTCACACAAGGGTTGGTGTTGACCAATCTGACTGACCTGACGCCCTGGGGCTTGTGGATTGGCATTGATCTGTCATCCATCGCCCTGGCGGCGGGTGCGTTTTCCCTGTCGGCGGCCGTTTATTTGCTGAAGAAGGATGAACTAAAACCGGTGGCGCGCACGGCCGTGTTCATCGGCTTACTCGGCTACACCATGGCCATGATGACGCTGCTGATGGATATTGGCCGCCCCGACCGCTTCTGGCACGCCCTGGTGTATTGGAACTATCACTCGCCACTATGGGAAGTGACGATGTGTGTAGCTCTCTACTTTACCGTGCTGACATTGGAAGTGATCCCTATCCTGGGCCGGGCGGACATTGTGCAGCGCCGTTGGCCCCGGTTGGGGCAGGGCATGGAGTGGGTGCATGTGTTGGCCCCCATCCTGGCGGTGTGTGGCCTGCTGCTGTCGTTGATGCACCAATCTTCGTTGGGAGCGACGTATGGGGTGTTGGCGTCACGGCCGTTTTGGTACAAATCCACCCTGGCCATCCTCTTCCTGGTCTCCGCTCTGGCCGCCGGGCCGGCCCTGACCGTGTTCGCCTCCAAGACTGCTGCGGCCGTCACCTCCCGCGCTTACGTGGATAACTGGCGGCTGGACAGAGTTTCCCACTTCATCGGTTGGGTGTTGGTGGCGCTGCTGTACCTGCGGGTATGGGACACCTTGAGCATGGTCTACACCCACCAGCCTGGCCGCACTGAAGCGTTCCACATGCTCACCGGCGGCCAGTTTGCCTTCAACTTCTGGGTGCTGGAAATGTTCCTGGGCATTATTGTGCCCATGGTGATTTTGCTCAGCGCCCGGCTGCGCAACCGGCCGGCGCTGCACTGGCTGGCCTTGCTCTTTGTAGTGGTTGGCCTGATTGCTTACCGTTGGGACACCAACATGATCGGCCAACTGGTGGTCTTTAGCTATCTGCCGGAACAAATCGTCCCGCTGTTCGCCAGTTACACGCCGGCCCTCATCGAATGGCAGGTTGGCCTGGGTGTGATTGCCTTTGGCCTGTTTGGTTTCACCATTGGCGTCCGTTACCTGTATGTGGTTGACCATCGCCTGGTGGAGACCGCGCATGAAACTGCGCCCGTTCGTAGTGGGCACTTTAGTGCCGTAGAAGGGCGATAAATCGCCTACTACGAACAGGCGAGAGGAGGTTGTGATGAACGAGTTTCAAGCCACAGGCGTTTTGATGTTATTGTTTGCCCTGCGCTGTCTGGTGCCGGCGGCGCTGATCTTCGGCGTAGGGTATTTGATGAACTGGCTGGTTGACCGCTGGAATCGAGAAGATGCGGCCCGCGCCCAGGCGCAAGGGCAGTATTGCCCGGCCTATTACCGCTTTGGTGACTGCTGCTGGTCTAAACGGATGACGGCCGAAGGCGCTTTGCCTGCCGTTTGTGTGAACTGCCCCATTTACCGGCAGGCCATGAAACCTGCTTGAATAGGCAGTCGGGTCCTCCCGATTGCCTCTTCCTCCCTCCCCTGCGTCCGGGTGATCGCCCGATTACCCGGACGCTTTTTTGTTTCCACGAAGTGCCAGGCACGGGGCATCAGGACTCTAATTGACCAGAACCTTTTGCCCTGTGCCTGGCACTGCCCTTCGATTTATGATCTTTTGCCAGACAATGTGTGATGAATTTCACTAACCCAAATAACACAAACATGATAGGCTGACGCCAATATCGCGCATTGTAGCCTGCATTGTTCCCATGATCACAAAGTGGGGTGCAGTATGTTGGCCGTCAGGCGCAGTCATACACCAGAGGGGGCCAGCGCCACTATTGCGGGCCTGATGGTCGGCCTGATGATTGCCTTTGTCTGGTAGGAAAATAAGCTCCACGCTGCGTGGGGCTTTTTTGTTTTCTATGGCGCACAGCGCCCCACAATTCATAATTCATCCTTCCTAATTCCAAAGGAGGTGTCCTTTGTCCACCCAACTATTCCCCCCAGAAAGACGAACGCCAGCCAATTATCTGGAAAGGGTTATCGCGGGCACGCCGGGAGAGTCGCGTCTGGAAATGTGTATCCAGTGCGGTACCTGCGGCGGCTCCTGCCCTTCGGCAGATGATATGGACCACACGCCGCGCCAGATTTTTGCCATGATCCGGGCAGATATGGAAGATCTGGTGTTGGCGAGCAATACGCCCTGGTATTGCGTGTCTTGTTATTACTGTGCCATCCGCTGTCCGCAGGAGGTCCACATCCCGGACATCATGTACACGCTCAAGAATATGGCCATTGCCCATCAACGGTATGTGGACAGCGTGGCCTCAGACTGGTCGCAGACGTTTGGCGATTATGTGGAGAACTACGGCCGTAGCTTTGAATTTGGCCTGGCTACCCGTCATTTTCTGCGCCACCGCCCTTCCGGGTTAAGAGATACGGCGCAAATGGGGCTGGGCATGTTGACCAAAGGGCGCATGGATTTGACGCCGCAGCGCATTGAGCGGTTGTCACAGTTACAGGCGATCCTCAACCGGGCCAAAGAATTGGAGGCGGAGGGGGCGTGATACGTGACGTGTGATGCGTGACGTGTGACGAGTGACGTGTGACGAGTGATTCTCTCACATGTCACACGTCACGCATCACTTTCGGGAGATGTTACCATGACCAAATACCTCTTTTACCCCGGCTGTTCGATGCAGCGCAGCGCACGGCCGTATCTGGATTCATTGCTGGCCATTCAGCAAGATATTGGCTGGGAGTTGGAAGAAATTCAAGATTGGAACTGCTGCGGCGCGACCGAATATATTTCGGTGGCGCGTTTGCCGGCCTATGCCCTGAACGGTCGTAACCTGGCCCTGGCCGCGCAGCAAGCCAACGGCGTCAATACCGTTTTGGCCGGGTGCAGCGCCTGTTACCTGAACCTGGCGAAAACAGACCGGTATATGGGCAAGGACGGTCGTCTCAATGCCCAGGTGAATGAAGCGTTGGCCGCCGGTGGGCTGCATTATGACCCTGGCACGGTGAAAATCCGGCACCTGCTGGATGTGATTGTGCATAAGGTGGGGTTGGAAGCGGTCAAGAGGAAGGTGGTACGGCCGTTGACCGGACTGCGTGTGGCCCCCTACTACGGCTGCATGGTGGTGCGCCCCGACCCCGAAACCGCTTCGGCAGCCCCGAATACCCCACCATCATGGACGAATTGATGCAGGCATTGGGCGCAGAAGTAGTAGACTTCCCGGTAAAAACCCACTGCTGCGGCGGCCACATGACCCAGATCAGCGCGCCGGTGGCCTATGAACTCATCCGCCGCCTGCTGTACGCCGCCGACCAGTACCAGGCCGACATCATGGTGACGCTGTGCCCCATGTGCCAGCTTAACCTGGACGCTTACCAGGACGACGCCAACAAACATTTCCGCACCAACTACCACATGCCCATTGTCTACTTCACCCAGCTCATGGGGTTGGCCTTCGGCCACGACCCGGCCGAATTGGGGTTGGGCAGAGAGTTTGTAAACACGGCCCCGGCGCTGGCAAAAATTGGCGTGGAGGTGCCAGAAGAACCCGCTGCTGCCAGACCGCGCACCCGCCGCGACGACCCCAGCCTGCCCATGCCGCAGCCGTTGGTGAAGAAGTAGAAATGTTCGTAGTAGGCGATTTATCGCCTTCTGACGGCACTAAAGTGCCTACTACAAACCTTTTCGAGAGAGAAGCCTATGAACGATCAAGCAGAACCCAAAGAACGTATCGGCGTTTACGTGTGCCACTGCGGCAGCAACATTGCGGCTACGGTGGATGTGGCCGACGTAGCCGTCTGGGCCAAAGAGCGGCTGGGCGATGAAGGCGTGGTTATTACCCACGATTACAAATTCATGTGCTCCAGTCTGGGGCAAGAACTGATCGAGCGGGACATCAAAGAGGAAGGGTTGACTCGCGTCGTCGTCGCTGCCTGTTCGCCCCATCTGCACGAAAAAACGTTCCGCACCGCCTGCGCCCGCGCCGGGCTAAACCCCTACCTGTGTGAACTGGTCTCCATCCGGGAGCAGGTTTCCTGGGTACACAGCGACAGGCAGGCGGCCACCGAGAAAGCCAAAGCGGTGGTGGCCGGCGGCGTAGAGCGCGTTATCCATAACGAGCCATTAGAGCCATTGCATATTCCCATTCACCCGGCCACGCTGGTGGTGGGCGGCGGCATTGCCGGCATTCAAGCGGCGCTGGAACTGGCCGACTCTGGCCATCAGGTGTACCTGGTGGAGCGAGAACCGTCCATTGGCGGCCACATGGCCCAGTTTGACAAAACCTTCCCGACGATGGACTGCGCCGCCTGCATCCTGACGCCGAAGATGGTGGATGCGGGCGGACATCCACACATTGACCTCTTTACCTGGAGTGAGGTGGTGCGGGTGGATGGTTTTGTGGGCAATTTCACCGTCACCATTCGCAAAAAGCCGCGCTATATTGACACAGACCTGTGTACCGGCTGCGGCATTTGTTGGGAGAAGTGCCCGAAGCGGGTGATTGATGATGTGTATGAGGCCGGGTTGGGCTATCGCAAAGCGGTCTACACGCCATTTGCCCAGGCTGTGCCCAAATACCCGGTGATTGACCCGGAAAACTGCACCTATTTCATCAATGGCAAGTGCCGCGCCTGCGAAAAGTTCTGCCCCACCGATGCCATCAAGTTTGACCAGGAAGAAGAGTTTATCACCGTACAGGTGGGTAACATTATCCTGGCGACGGGTTTTGATTTGTTTGATGCCCGGCGCGTGCCGCAATATGGCTACGGCCGTCTGGCCAATGTCTTCACCAGTTTGGAATTTGAACGGTTGTGTAATGCTGCCGGGCCAACCAACGGCCAGATCGTGATGCGTGATGGGGTGACAAAACCGGAATCGGTGGCCGTCATTCACTGCGTGGGCAGCCGCGACCGCAACTACAACAACTACTGCTCCGTCATCTGCTGCATGTCCAGCCTCAAGTTTGCCCATCTGGTAAAGGAGCGCACCGGCGCCCGTGTCTATAACTTTTACATTGACATGCGCACCGCCTTCAAGGATTACGACGAGTTTTACCAGCGGGTATTGGAAGAGGGCACGATTTTTGTGCGCGGCCGGGTGGCCGAAGTGACCGACGCTGCCCGCCTGCCCAGTGAAGATGGCAAACTCATTGTGCAGGTGGAAGATACGCTGGCCGGGCGGCAGCGCCGCATTCCGGTAGATATGGTCGTGTTATCTGCCGGGCTGGAACCCCGGCACGATGCCAAAGCGGTGGCGCACCAGTTTGGCATTTCGTGCAGCGCCAATGGCTGGTTCATTGAGCGGCATCCCAAACTCGACCCTGTGGCTACCATGACCGAGGGCATTTTCATCGCCGGGACGGTGCAAGGGCCAAAGGATATTCCGGCCAGTGTGTCTCAGGGGGCGGCGGCGGCGGCCCGTGTGTTGGGGCGGATTAACAAGGGCGAAATTGAGCTGGAACCGGTGCGGGCCACCATAGACGCTCGCCACTGTTCTGGCTGCCGCATTTGCAATGGCCTCTGCCCGTTTAACGCCATCCTGTTCCATGAAGACAAGATGGTGTCGGAGATCAATCACGCGCTGTGCCAGGGGTGTGGCACCTGTGTGGCCGCCTGCCCGGCCGGGGCCATCAGCGGCAGCGGCTTTAGCAATGAGCAAATTATGTCGCAGATTGAGGGGCTGTTGTTGTTTGATCGGCCCGTTCGTAGTAGGCACTTTAGTGCCGTTTGATGGCGATAAATCGCCTACTACAAACAACAAACGTTTGAGAGGAGGCAGAACATGGAACAATTTGAACCTGTCATCATCGGCTTTACCTGTAACTGGTGTAGCTACCGGGCGGCCGACCTGGCCGGCACGGCCCGCATCAAATACCCGCCCAACATTCGCCTGATCCGGCTGATGTGTTCGGGGCGCATGGACCCGACCTTTGTGCTAAAGGCGCTGGCGGAGGGGGCCGATGGGGTGATGATCACCGGCTGCCATCCGGGAGAATGCCACTATCTGGACCAAAATTATAAGGCGCTGCGGCGAGTGCTGCTGCTGCGGCGCACGCTCGGCCAGATGGGGATTGAGCCGGGGCGGGTGAAGCTGGTGTGGGCCAGCGCCGCCGAAGGGGTGAGGCTGGCTCAGGAAATTGGGCATTTTGTGGAGGAAATCCGGGACATGGGGCCGCTAAACTGGCCGGGGCGGCTGGCGGCGGCGCACGTGAATGGGAATGGCAACGGCCGTGTGGTAATGCCAGCGTTAAGTGAGATGGAAAGTGTTGGAGATTGAGAGATTGGGAGATTGAGAGATGGGGCAATCTCCTAATCGCTCAATCTCCCAATCTCTTCTTGTAGGAGACGCTGCTATGAACAAAAACGGACAGGCTCCCCAGAAAAAACCAAAGTTTGCCATGTATTGGGCGGCGGCCTGCGGCGGCTGCGAAATTGCCGTGTTGAACATTGGCGAGAAGATTCTGGATGTGGATGCCAACTTCGATGTGGTCTTCTGGCCGGTGGCCATGGACGCCAAATACAAAGATGTGGAGGCGATGCCGGACAAATCCATCCTGCTGACGCTGTTTAACGGCGGCATTCGCAACGAAGAAAATGAACATATGGCGAAGCTGCTGCGGCAGAAGTCGCAGATTTTGGTGGCGTTTGGCTCCTGCGCCAATGAGGGCTG
>CAADGU010000628.1 GCA_900696625.1 uncultured Chloroflexota bacterium
AATTACCCAATTACCAAATTACTCCCTAAAAAAGGTATACATCTATGAAAATTCTGGTAACAGGCGGCGCCGGGTATATCGGCAGTATTGCGGTGGAATGTTTGATCAAAGCGGGTGAAGAGGTGGTTGTCTTTGACAATCTTTATCAGGGGCATCGGGATGCCGTTCACCCAGAGGCGGTGTTTGTGGAAGGGGATCTGGCGGACAAAACGGCCGTCGAAACCACCATCGCCACCCACAAACCGGACGGCATCATGCACTTTGCTTCCTATACACTGGTGGGCGAATCAATGGAACGGCCGTTCCTCTACCTGCGTGACAATATCGTTAACGGTCTGAACCTTCTGGAAAGCGCCGTGCAGCATGGCGTGAAGGGATTCATTCTCTCCTCCACCGCCAATCTGTTTGACGACCCGGAGCGGATGCCCATTGACGAAAATGAGCGCATTGTGCCCGGCAGTCCCTACGGCGAATCGAAAAATATCATCGAACGTTACCTGTATTGGCTGGATCGGCTGTATGGGATGCGTTACACCTGCCTGCGTTACTTTAACGCCTGCGGCGCGACGGAAGAGCGCGGCGAAGACCATGACCCGGAAACCCACCTGATTCCGCTGGTGCTGGAAGTGGCCTTGGGCAAACGCGACCAAATCACCATTTTCGGCGACGATTACAACACCCCCGATGGCTCTTGTGTACGCGACTATATCCATGTGGTTGATCTGGCCGAAGCGCACATTTTAGCCATGCGCGCCTTGCTGGATGGCGGACCAAGTGGCAAATATAACCTGGGCAACGGCCGTGGCTACAGCGTCAAAGATGTTATCCAGACTGCCCGCGACGTGACCGGGCATCCTATTCCTGCCGCCATTGGCGCCCGCCGCCCTGGCGACCCGGACATTCTCATCGCCAGCAGCGAAAGCATCAATCATGATCTGGGCTGGCAGCCCCGCTACGCCAGCCTGCGCACCATCATCGAAACTGCCTGGAACTGGCATGTGGCCCACCCGGATGGGTACGGCCGTTAAGTAGATTGGTTCAATCTCAAAGATTGAACCAATCTTCCTCCCCTCCTTGACACGGCCGTCTAATTGCATAAAATTAGAACATATGAGCGATGATTGGATTCGGGCAAGCGAAATTTCCACCTATCTCTACTGCCGCCGCGCCTGGTGGCTGAAACGCAAACAGGGTGCCAAGCCGCAAAACGTCCACGAGCTACAGAAAGGGACGGCGCATCATCAGCAGCACGGCCGTGTCGTCTGGCGTTCCATCTGGGGGCGGCGTGTGGCGTACCTGCTGCTGTTTATCACTATTGCCTTCTTTACCTATCGATTGGTAATTGGGTAATTGCGTAATTGCGTAATTACCCAATTACCTTCTTCAAGATGTTATTCGGCACCTTCTCCCTCGCCATTGGTTTACTCCTCCTGGCCCTGGCCTTAGGGCTGTGGCTCTGGTCGCGCAATTTGGAGGAGGAGGCCGGGCTGCCAGATGGCAACGTCATTTACACCGATGCCGGGAGCGCCTGGTTTAGCAATAATGACGCGCTGGCCTCCACCCACCTGCGCCTGACCGGCAAACCGGATTATCTGGTGGAAGAATCAAACGGCATGATTGTGCCGGTGGAACTGAAATCCAGCACCGCCCCTGCCGAACCGCACGAAGGCCACATCCTACAACTGGCCGCCTACTGCCTGCTAGTGGAAGAAAATTATGGTATTCGTCCCACCTACGGCATTATCCAATACAACGATAAGTCGTTTGCAGTGGATTACACACCAGAGCTAGAGGATGATTTGCTCGACCTGCTGGCCGATATGCGCGCCGACCTGTTTGCCCCCGACGTAAACCGCGACCACAACGACTGGATACGCTGCACCCGCTGCGGCGTGCGTGGCGCGTGTGTGCAGCGGCTTGGGTGATCAGAAAGTGAGCAGTAAGCAGTAGACAGTTAGCAATACATCTTACTTCTCACTGCTTACCGCTCACTGCTTACCGTTTACTAATTCCGGGGTATAATCACCCGCATCCTTAAACCTTCGGAGGGTAGTGTGACCACCATACAACGGGCGAAGGGGATGCAAGACGTTCTCCCCGCTGATCGCCGCTATTGGGATTTTGTGATAGACACGGCCGTGACCCTGGCAAATCGGTACGGCTTCCAACGTATAGATTTACCCATTCTGGAATACACCGAACTGTATCACCGGGGGGTGGGTGACGCCTCAGACTTTTTTGTCAAAAAAGAGACCTACGAAGTGGAGGAATCAGAAGGGGTCAGCCTGACGCTGCGGCCGGAATTTACGGCCGGCTTTATGCGCGCTTATATTCAAAACGGCATGGCCAGTTGGCCGCAGCCGGTAAAACTGTACACCATCGGCCCCGCCTTCCGCCGCGAACGGCAGCAGGCCGGCCGTTACCGCCAGCACAGCCAGTTCAACTGCGAAATTTTGGGCGAAATTGACCCCGCCGCCGACCTGGAAGTGATGTTGCTGGCCATGCACCTGTACCGTGAATTGGGTTACAAAGGACTGACTTTCCAGTTGAACAGCACCGGCTGCCCTGTCTGTAAACCTGTCTATGTGGAGGCGCTCAAGACATACCTGACCGATTATTTGCCCAAACTGGCCCCGATTGACCAGGAGCGATTGCGGCGCAACCCACTGCGCATCCTGGACAGCAAGGAGCCAGGCATGGATGACCTGCTGGCAGATGCGCCGCACATCATTGACTACCTGTGCGACGATTGCACCGACCACTTTACCGCACTGCGCGGGCTGCTAGACAGCCTGGATCAGAGCTACACCATCAACTTCCGCCTGGTGCGGGGGATTGATTATTACACCAAGACGGTGTTTGAGGTGTGGGCGGAAGGCATTGGCGCGCAGGCGGCCGTGTGTGGCGGTGGGCGCTATGATGGCCTGGCGGAGAGTATTGGCGGCCCGGCCACACCCGGCGTTGGTTTTGGCAGCGGCATTGAGCGCATCATCCTCGGTTTGCAGGAGGCGGGCATTGAACCGCCGGCCACACCGGAACCGGAAATCCTGGTGGCCCATTTGGGTGGCGTCACCAAAACGGCCGCCGTCCAACTGGCGTTCCGGCTGCGGGCAGCCGGTATTGGCGCCCGGCTGGCTTTTGCCCGTGAACGACGCAGCCTGAAGAGCCAGATGCGCGAAGCCAACAAACACAGTATCAAGACCGTCCTTATCCTGGGCGAAGAAGAAGTGGCGCAAGGGCTGGTGGTGCTACGGCCGTTAGACGGCGGCGAGCAGCAATCT
>CAADGU010000629.1 GCA_900696625.1 uncultured Chloroflexota bacterium
CATTCTTCCTCATACAGCGAATCTTCATGGCGATAGCCAACAGCCTCATCGGAAAGAATCAGGAATTCACCCGGCCTTTGTGGATTCTCCACTTCGTAATATAAGGTGAGTTTGACCATGTTGTCCTGTTCCTGGGTGATGCGCAGCTCGGCATAGGGATTGGGCATGGCATTTTCCGTAAAGTGATTGCCGTAACGGATCTCGCCATTTTCCAGCACTTCTTCTTTACAAGGGTACCAATTGTAGGGCAAATCAGGATTACCTTCCCCTAGTTTGCAGCTTTGGCGGTACATGGAGTTGTAAAAGACGGCCAACGCCCGTGTCAGGTGAGGGTTGTCATCTATCTCCTGTCCCGGCACATAGGTCCCTAACACCAAATGCTCATAAGGCACGCCTTTTAACACGCTGGGACCTTCCTGCGGCAGTACACCTTGTGATACTTCCCGCTCCGGTGAACTTTCCACCCGGAATTCCGGCGTCCCCATCCAGTTAGATACCAACATAAAGGCGATAAAGAGGAAAGAGACAGAGAGGCCCAGCCGCCGGTCAGCATAGCGGCGGCTCTTGCCCACCTCAAAATAGGGCATGACGATAAAGGCCACCAGCAGCAGCGGGATGAAACCTACTACTATCGTTTTGGGCGCCAATTTCAACCACCCCTGTGACCAGGAAAGATACCAGGGCGCCACCACGTGCAGCGGCGTCACCACCGGGTCGGCATGGGTTTCCAACGGTGCGTCCCAGAACCAGAGGGAACCGGCTATCAAAAACAGTGTCATCAGCGCCGTCCACATCAACTCGCTGGTTAAAATATCAGGCGTAAAGTAGGTGCGTTCGTCTTTGGGTACACGCTTGGCCGTATCTTCGCCAATTTCCTCGCGCCCTGGCGGCAGCGAGAGGCCATGCAAAATTACTTTGTAATAATGGACAAAGAAGAAGACGCCCAACAGCAGTGGCATCAACAAAACGTGGAACAAATACCAGCGCAGCAAACCGCCCGCGCCTAAAGCCGGGCCACCCTGCAAAATAAAGAGAACGGTCTGGTTGAAAGCGGGGGGTGCTGGCGCAGCATCGGCGCCAGAGAGGAACACGGTCAAAGCCCAATAAGCCAGTTGATCCCACGGCAGCAAATAACCGCTAAAGCTGAGCAATGCGGTCAATGTCAGCAAAATGACGCCGGTGGCCCAGGTAAACTGGCGCGGTTTTTTGTAACTGCCGGTAATGAAGGTACGGAGCATATGCAGCGCCACGACCAACACCATCACCTCTGCGCCCAGGCGGTGCATATTGCGCATCAGTTGGCCCAGGGGAACATTGCTGAGGATGTTCCACATGTCGCCATAGGCAATGAGCGGGCTGGGGGTGTAAAAGATCATCAGCAAGATGCCGGTGATCGTTTCCCAGACCATCATAAAGGTGGACAGCCAGCCCAGGCGGAAAGTGGGGTAAATGTGAGTGACTTCGGTGTGATAAAAGCTGGGGCGAATGTGGAACCAAAAGCCATCAGCGTGGGGGCGCAGGCGCGGGTTAGGGCGGCGTGGTTCGTCGCCACGCAGGGCGCCGCGAATGTCGCTGATGTTCATACCGGCGGTGATACGCTCTACCACTTCGTCGGTTTTGGTCACAAGGGCTTGTTTGAGGCCCATCTCGCTAATTTGTTCAAAAATGGTAGCCATTTCTTCTCCTTAACCGCTTCTGTCTCCGGTGCTTCCTTACAGCTTATGGGCAAGAACCGGCAAAATCGCAAAGCAGGGTGTCGCCGGGGCCTGTTTTCTTGGCGGAGGTATCAATGCTGATGAATACGGCATTGCTGGGGACGGGCACAGGCTGGTAAAAGTCATCCACTTCTGGGGAGAGAGTGTTGGGGATGGGGTTGCGGTTGGCGTCCAGGAATTCCAGTTGAAAGCGATCCAGGGTACGGGGGGCGGGGGATTCGATACGACGGCCGTCCAGCCGATACTTCGACCCATGACACGGACACTCATACCGGTTGTTGGCCGGCGTCCAGGCATAAATGCAGCCGAGATGGGTACACACCTTGTAAATAGCCAACACACCTTTGAGGGTTTGTCCTGTTTCATCCGGGGCCAACGCAAATAGATCGTTGGGTTGGTCAGAATCTACATTGACTAACCAGAAACGGCCGTCGGGGAAATTACCGGGTTCGGCGTTGACGTCTGGTATACTGCCAACGGGCAGCACAAACTTGCCACCAAACTCCCCTTCCTTGAAACGGGGAATCAAAAACCAGACCATCAAACCGGCAAATTGCGCCAGGTACAGGGCGATAGACGCCCCCCAAATGTAGTACAAAAATTCACGTCGTGAGATGCCGCCGCTTTGTACGTCGGCGCCAATTGCTGCATTTGCCATATGGCTATTCTCCTGACTTAAACTGTCGCTTTTGTGTTTCTTTTGCCAAAGTTACGATTAAACCTGCCAGGGTTTTGGGTTCAAACATACTGTGTGCTTTTTGTCACAAACGGGATTATAACAAACAATGTTGGGATAACAAGGAAAAGATGGGCGCTAAGAGACTTGAACTCCTGACCTCTTCGGTGTAAACGAAGCGCTCTAACCAACTGAGCTAAGCGCCCTTGTTAACAGTAGCCTGAATTATAGCCATTGTGCCAAATGCGGCAAAAGTTCTATTCTTCGTTCGTAGTAGGCGATTCATCGCCAGCGCGCAGATGGCGATAAATCGCCTACTACAAACCTGGCTAGATGCGGGGCAGCATAATGCTTTGCTGCTTCTGGTATTTTCCCTTGCGGTCGGCGTAGGAAATTTCACACGTTTCGTCTGATTCAAAGAACAACACCTGGGCGATACCCTCATTGGCATATACCCGCGCCGGTAACGGTGTGGTGTTGGAGATTTCCAGGGTGACGTAGCCTTCCCACTCTGGTTCAAATGGCGTCACGTTGACGATGAGGCCGCAGCGGGCATAGGTGGATTTACCCAGGCATACGGTTAAGACATTGCGCGGGATGCGAAAATACTCCACCGTTTGCGCCAACACAAAGGAATTAGGCGGAATCACGCAAACATCCCCTTCATAATCAATAAAAGACATGGGGTTGAAATGTTTGGGGTCTACGATGGCCGAATGGACGTTGGTGAATATCTTGAATTCCCGGCTGACACGAATGTCATACCCGTAAGAAGAAAGGCCATAGGAAATAACGCCTTCGCGCACCTGCCCATCTACAAATGGCTCAATCATTTTGTGTTCCAATGCCATTTTGCGAATCCATTTATCTGCTTTAATTGCCATACAATTGCTCTCCTTAATCAATCCCTTAAACACCTGAACACTTCATCACTTCATCATACACTTGCAAGGTCTTCACGGCCGTATCCTCCCACGAGAATTTAGCCGCTTGCGTCACGGCCGTTGCCCGCAACTCTTTCGCCAGATCATCCTGCACAATGGTGGCAATGATCGCCCCCGCCATGCCCCGCGCATCGTCCGGGTCTATGGCAAAACCGGCCTCACCCACCACCTCCGGCAGCGAAGTGGCGCTGGTGGTCACCACCGGCGTACCACAGGCCAGCGCCTCTAACACCGGCAGGCCAAACCCCTCACGGCGGCTGGGAAAAACAAACGTCTCGGCATTCCGGTATAACGACGGCTTGTCACCTTCGTCCACATACCCAATCCAGCGCACATACTCACCAATGCCCAACTTCTGGATGTAACCCTCATAATCCGGGTAACTGTCTGAGACGGTTTCTGGCTTTTGCCCGGCCAAAATCAACGGATATTCATCACCCAACGCCTGCCCCACATACGTCCAGGCCAGCAGCAGCGTGGTCACATTTTTGTGCAATTCATATCCCCCCAGATACAGTACGTAAAAATCGGGCAGGTCATATTTGCGCATGACGGCCATATCTAGCAGCGAATTGGGCTGGGGCCGGTAATCGGCCGTTACCGCCAGATGAATCGGCGTGATTTTTTCCGGGGCGATGTGCAAATGGGTGATGATTTCCTCTTTGCTGGCGTAGGAATCGGTGATGATGTGGTCAGCGCCGCGGGCGCTGGCAGATACCAGAGCATTGTAGAGGCGGGCGCTGGCCTTACGCCGGTATTCCGGCACCAACATGGTGGTGAGGTCATGCACCGTCACCACCTGGGGAATGGGCGAACGGAGTGGGCCGCCCCAGTAAGGAATATGGGCGATGTCGGCGTGTACGGCCGTACACGCCCCCGGAAACCCCCGCTGCTCAAACCACACCTTGCCCACATGGCCGGGCCGGGTGGGCACGGCGTACACCTGCACCCCTGGCGGCACATCCCGGAGGTCGGATGCAGCGGCTACTTGTGGATAAATGAGGCTGATCTGCAAATCAGACACCATCTGGCGCAGCGTCGTCACCAGAGTGCGGGTGTATTGGCCGCTGCCACTGTTGGGCCGATTCCAGAAATAAGCATTGATAGCCAGATGCATGGCGGGAGTTTAGTGACAAGGTGACGACGTGGCAAGATGATGGGGTGAGCAGGTGAAGGGGTGAAGGGGTGAAGGGATGAAGGAGGTATAACCCCAATCTCTTCATAACTCCTAATTCCTAATTCCTAATTCCTGCGCGGCCAGGCGCTGCTGCATCTGTTGGCCCAGGGCTTGCAGGGCATTATACGGCCGTACAAACACCTCAAACTCCACAATCTGTCCGGCCTCATTCCAGCGAATCAGGTCAATGCCCTTAAGCGACAGACCATTCACGCGGGCGCTAAATTCCAGCGCCCAATTGTCCCCATCCACCAATTCCCGGTGATAAGTGAACTCTTCAAATACATCAATGACGGTGCTGAGAATGAGGAAGGTGGGCATACGGCCGTGATACGGCTTCCACACAAACGGCGAGCGAAACACCACGTCCTCCGCCAAAATGGCGCTCAACGCTTCCAGATCACGCGCAAACACAATGTGATGCCACTGTGCCAGACTTGTTTGTTGGTTCATAGACGATTGCCTCATCGTTTGCGCCGCTGCCAGATAAGCAGCGGCAACCCAATCATAACCAGTAACGGCCATACCCAGGCCAATTCCCCCGGCCCGCCGGGGCCTGTACAGGCAGCCTCACGCCGAATTTGGAGCAGGCAGTAGGTGTTGGTCGCTGCTGCAAATTCCGCATCAGGCATATGGTAGGGGTCAAGACCAGCCAGCCGCCCGGCAAAACCACTGGCGATGATCACCTGGCGTAAAAGAAACAGGCGGCGCGCATCATCGGATACGTCTACGGCCGTGCCCACCCACCAGCCATCCGGCAGCCACACTTCCACCTGCGGATTAACCTGAATGTTACGATACCAGTCCGATAACCGGCCAAACCCGGCTGTGCAATAAATCTCCCCATCCACCAGGGCATAGTTCACCGGCGTTTGGCGGCGCAAACCCGATTTGCGCCCGGTATGGGTGATAACCATGATCCGTCCGCCAACAGAAGGCCAGCCATTGAGCCAGCCGCCCAGTCCCAACCGCCATATGAACAACATAAACCGGTTGAGATATTTGAAGCCTTGTCGTAAATGTTCTTCGTTCATCAATCGGTCTGCTCTTGCCGTTCAAACGCGGCTAATTGGGCGGCAATCCAGGCTGCATCTTCTTCCGAAAAGGCGGGCGGCGGCGGTGGTTCCTGATAGTTGAGCAGCCGCTCGTACCCGACCAGATTGAAACAGGCGGTCACGGCCGTTTGCAGATCCAGCGGCACATCCTCATCCGGCGGCAGCAAGGGCACAGGTACTACCGGCAGTTTGTCACGCAGTTGGATGGCCCAGACGGCCGTTTTCGGCCGGTTAGTAAAGCGACTCAAGTAGACATAATACGGCGCGGTCGGGTAATGCCCCGCTAACGGAATGCGCCCGCCGCGCCGCAGCAGGTCAATTTCCAGCAAGTGGGTGCGTGTGTGCAGCAACTCATGGCGGCGATCCACATACTCCCGCGCCCCATCCCCCCGTTTATTCACCGGCGACAAAATCTCAATCACCGTCACCAACCGCCGCTCGGCCACATCCCGTATTTCCAGGCTGAGGATGGGCACTTCTTCGTCCATCTCGCTGCTTAACTCGATGGTGGGTGGGGTCACGGCCGTGTACACCGCCGCCGCCTCGCCAATCTTCACCACATGCACATCCGGGTACACCACACGCGGCTCTGGCGGCAAACCCAACACCCCCACCGCGCCCCGGTCAACCACATACCGCTTAGCCAACAGCGCCACATACTTCGGCTGCAAACGCGGCAATAGCTGTGCCCGAATTTCATTGGACAGGGTATCGTGAAACTCCTGCCACATCTCGCCTTCCAGATAGGGGTCCATACCAGGGAATGGAGAAGCCATCACACACTCCTTCCGGCTCAAACCGGATACATGGAGCAGATTATAACAGAAAGGCGGCGGACACGGCCGTACCCCTTGGCCAATCCCTGTTACATGTCACGGCCAATTGGTGACATCCTTCACCTACGCCCTCAGCCAACCTCCACTATATTAAGCGCAGTATAGATTTTTGCATTTTTACACAATTTTCCATAGATTTATATGCAGAAATAAGTTCAATTTTTCTAAAAAGTTGAACTTTTAGGAACCTCTATGTCTGATCTCACCTATCCCCCACCCCGCCTTGTCTTTTGGGAGACAACCGCCGGCTGCAACCTGGAATGTATCCACTGCCGCCGCATCACCGTCGCCAACCAATTGTTGCCGCAAGACCTGACCACCGCCGAAGCGTTTGCCATGATTGACCAAATCGCCGCCTTTGGGCAGCCGATTTTTGTGCTGTCCGGCGGCGAACCGCTGTTCCGCCCGGACATTTTTGACATTGCCCGCCATGCCGCTGACGCCGGCCTGATTGTGGCCCTGGCCACCAACGGCACGTTGATTACGGCCGACGTGGCCCGGCGCATTAAAGAGAGCGGCATTCGGCGTGTTAGCATCAGCTTTGACGGCGCGGACGCGCCCACCCATGACATTTTTCGCGGATCAGGCGCTTTTCAAAAGGCGCTGACCGGCATCTTTCACCTGCATAAAGCAGGGGTTCCCTACCAGATCAATACCACTGTAGCTAAACATAATGTTCACCAGATGCCGGAAACGCTGGCCTTAGCCAAACGGATTGGGGCAGTGGCGCTGCATCTGTTTCTGCTGGTGCCGGTGGGCTGCGGCGTAGAAATTGCCGAGGATAAACAGATTTCGCCGACCGAGTATGAAGCGGTGCTGAACTGGATGTACGATGCGGAAATGGAAGGAGGCATTGAGCTAAAAGCAACCTGCGCCCCGCACTACTTTCGCATCGCGCGGCAGCGGCAGGCAGAAGAACGACGCCAGGGCATTTTCAGAGAACGGCCGTCATCCCTGCACCGGCAGCAGCATGGCGGTAACACACACACGGGTGGGCATCCTGGGGGGAACGGCGACGGCCGTCACCCTATGAACGCCATGACCAAAGGTTGCCTGGCCGGTACCGGCGTCAGCTTCATCAGCCATCGCGGCGAGGTCTTCCCCTGCGGTTACCTGCCGGTGGCAGCCGGGCACATCCGTCGCCAACCATTTCAAGAAATCTGGCAAGATTCCCCCCTCTTTGCCGAACTACGCGAACCTGATTTATTGGGCGGCAAATGCGGTATTTGTGAATTCAAAAAAATCTGCTCCGGCTGCCGCGCCCGCGCCTTTGGCGCCGACGGCGACTACCTGGGCGAAGAGCCGTTTTGCACGTATGTACCCCGGCTGGGGGAGTATAGTAATTGAGTAATTGGGTAATTGAGTAATTGGCGCACTTACCCACTTACCCACTTACCCCTTTATCCTATGAAACCCAACCACGTTACCATTGTTGGCGGCGGCATTACCGGACTAAGCGCGGCCTGGTATGTGCAGCAAGAAACCGCCCGCCAGGGAATTGACATAACGTACAGCTTGTTAGAACAATCCGACCGGTGGGGCGGGAAGATTTTGACGGAGACGGTGACGGGGTATGGGGCACGGCCGTTTATCATTGAAGCCGGTCCCGATTCCTTCCTCAGCCAAAAGCCCTGGGCGGCGCAACTGGCCCGTGAATTGGGCATTGCCGACCAGTTTTTGCCTACGAATGACGGCCGTCGCCAGACCTTCATTCTGCACAACGGCCGTCCCACGCCACTGCCTGATGGCGTCATGCTCATCGCCCCCACCAAAATTAGACCGTTCCTGCAATCCCGTCTCATCTCCCCCTGGGGCAAGCTGCGTATGGGGCTGGACTGGTTCATCCCCCCCAAAACGGACGACACCGACGAAACTTTGGCCCAATTCATCCAGCGCCGCCTGGGGCAGGAAGCGCTGGACAAAATCGCCGAGCCGCTGCTCTCCGGCATCTACAATGCCGACGCCGAACTGCAAAGCATGATGGCCACCTTCCCCCGCTTCCGCGACATGGAAAAAGAGTACGGCAGCCTGATCAAAGCGATGCTGGCGGCCAAAAAATCCCGTACTCAGACGTCGCCCAATGGCAACGCGCCAAGCATGTTCACCTCCTTCAAACCGGGCATGGAAGAGCTGACGCTGGCGCTGCGGGAACAATTAACGGGCGATTGCCGGTTGGAAGTGAAGGTGGAGAGATTAGAGATGGGAGATTGGAGATTGGCTGGCAACCTACAATCTCCAATTACCCAATTACCCAATTACCAATTACATCTATCCGACGGCACAACGCTGCTAACCAACGCAGTCATTTTAGCCGTGCCTGCTTTTGTGGCCGCTCACTTGTTGGCTGATGTGGCCCCGCAGGCCGCCGCCTTGCGCCAGATTCGTTACGTCAGCACCGGCACCGTTTCGCTGGCTTACAAACGGGATGAAATTGACCATCCGCTGAATGGCTTTGGCATTGTCATTCCGCGCAGCGAACGGCGGCGTATCAATGCCGTTACCTGGAGCTCCACCAAATTTGACCATCGCGCCCCGGAGGGGTTTGCCTTGCTGCGTGTCTTTTTTGGCGGTTCACGCACGCCAGAAATGATGGACGTGCCGGACGAGGCGCTGCTGCCCATTGTGCAGGCAGAATTGCGGGAGATGATGGGGATCACGGCCGTACCCCTCTTCCACCGCATCTACCGCTGGCAGCAGTCTAATCCCCAATACGATGTGGGCCACCTGGAACGGGTGGCAGCCATTGAAGCCAGCCTGCCGCCCGGCATCTTCGTCACCGGCAGCCCTTACCGGGGTGTGGGTGTGCCCGATTGTGTGAAGCAGGCAAAGGACACGGCCGTGAAAGTGGTGGGTAATTGGGTAACTGAGTAATTGCGTAATTACCCAATTACTTAATTACCACCATCCACAGTTGACACCAAATTTAACGCTGGTAAAATTTTCACAAATACATAGGTTTGCATAGATTTTTATCAATTTAGTGAGATTTATTTCGTAATCCGTAGCCCATAACCCGTAATCCGAAGTCCGTAATCCGTTAACCGATTACGGATTACCGATTACCGATTACGGATTACCGATCACGGAATACGGGTTACGAACGTGAACACCGACACCGAACAATGGCTTTCCCTCAGTGACGCCGCCAAACGGCTGAACGTACATCCCACCACACTGCGGCGCTGGGCGGACAACGGCGACATACCGATTATGTTAACTCCGGGCGGGCATCGCCGCTTTGCGCAGACCGATATTGACCAGTTTGCCCAGGGGCGGCATGGCCTGCGTCGCACGACCGGCATTGAGCAGGTCTGGGCCGACCGGGCGCTGGTTGTCACCCGCCAGGAGATTGTGGCCCACCAGGACGCTCATTGGCTGACCCTCCTTGATGAGACCACGCGAGAGCGCAACCGGATATTGGGGCGGCAGTTGATGGCGCTGACGCTGCAATACATTTCCAACGGGGATGACGAACGGTTGATTGACGAAGCGCGGCGCATTGGCGGGGAATACGGCCGTACCTGCCGCCAGATCAACATGCCCCTCACCGACGCCCTGCAAGCCTCCATGTTCTTCCGCGACACCATGATTGAATCGGCGCTGCAACTGCCGGAAAACGTCAATATCCGCCCCGAAGCCAATGTGCGGCTGCTGCGCCGCATTAACACCCTGCTCAACGCCGTCCACCTGGCGGTAGCCGAGGTTTATGATGCCCCCGATTTTGTGCCTGGGTCTTAATCACCAGACGGCCCCGGTAGCCTTGCGCGAGCGGCTGCATTGTTCGCTGGCGGCACTGGCCGGGCAACGGCCGTCGGCCATAACCGAACTTGTTTTGCTGTCTACCTGCAACCGCATCGAACTGTATGCCGTCCTTCCCGCTGGTGAAACGGATTCGTCCATGCCGCTGCTTCATCTATTGGCGCAAACACAACAATTGGCCCCCGCCGAATTTCAGGATTATGTCTACTTTTTGACAGGCGAAACGGCCGTCAATCATCTGCTACGGGTGGCGTCGGGGCTGGATTCGCTGGTGCTGGGCGAGCCGCAAATTTTGGGGCAGGTGACGGAAGCTTACATGACGGCCGTCTCCCAACACACCATCGGCCCCGTCTTAGACGCCCTCTTCAAAGCGGCCATCCGCGCCGGCAAACGCGCCCGCGCCGAAAGCGCCATCAGCAGCAATCCCGCCAGCGTCAGTTCGGTAGCCATCGCCCTGGCGCGGCAGGCATTGGGCGGTCTGAGCAACCGGGCCATTTTGGTAGTAGGCGTGGGCGAAATGGGCCAACTGGCGCTCAAGGCGCTGCGGGCGCGGGGATTGACGCGGGTGTCCGTTGCCAATCGCACCAAAGGTCGGGCGGAAACGGCCGTCGCCCCCTTCAACGGCCGTGCCTACAGTC
>CAADGU010000630.1 GCA_900696625.1 uncultured Chloroflexota bacterium
GTTGCAGAATATTGGATTGTTGATCCCCAAAAGCGGCAAATCATTGTGTTGACGTTGGCGGAGGATGAATATGTGGAGCATGGCACATTTAGCGAAGGGGAGCGAGCCACGTCGGTCTTGTTGGATGGGTTTGCGGTGGCGGTCACGGCCGTGTTCGCCGCTGCTGATCCCGGTAACCGGTAATCGGTTCGCGGGTTGCAGGTTATGAAAGAAAAAGGAGATTCCCACATGAACGAAGTGAACGAAGTCGTAATTGTTAGCGCCGCGCGCACGCCCATTGGCCGCCATGCCGGGGCGCTGGCGGAGGTGCGCCCGGATGATATGGCCGGGCTGGTCATCAAAGAAGTGGTCGCCCGCAGTGGCATTGACCCCCACGAAATTGAAGAAGTGTACTTTGGCTGCGCCAACCAGGCGGGCGAAGATAACCGCAATGTGGCCCGCATGGGGGCATTATTGGCCGGACTGCCACAATCGGTGGCGGGTGTCACCATCAACCGCCTTTGCGCCAGCGGGCTGAACGCGGTGAACCAGGCCGCCCGCGCCATCCGCTGCGGCGAAGGGGACGTGTTTATTGCCGGCGGTGTGGAGAGCATGAGCCGCGCCCCGTATTCCGTTCCCAAAAATTCGCGGGCCTGGGGGCCATCGGGCAATATCACCGGCTGGGACACCACATTGGGCTGGCGCTACCCCAATCCGAAAATGGAGGCGCTGTTCCCCCTGGAAGCGATGGGGGAAACGGCCGAGAACATTTACCAGATGAGCCTGGAAGGGAAAATTACCGGGGGGCCAATCAGCCGCGAGGAGCAGGATGCCTTTGCCCTGGAAAGCCAGCGCCGCGCCTGCCAGGCGATCAACAACGGCTATTTTGCCCGCGAGATTGTGCCCGTGCCCCTGCCCACCCGCAAAGGTGACCCGGTGCTGGTGGATACAGACGAACATCCGCGCATCAAAAAAACGGCCAATGGCTACGAACTGGATACCGACATGGCCTCATTGGCGAAACTGCGCCCGGCTTTCCGAAAGGAGGGCACGGTGACGGCGGGTAATGCCAGCGGCTTGAACGATGGCGCGTGTGCCTTGTTGTTGATGTCGGCGCAGAAGGCGGAGGTATTGGGGTTACGGCCGTTGGCCCGCTGGCGGGCGTCGGGGGCGGCGGGTGTGGATCCGCGGGTGATGGGGTTGGGGCCGGTCACGGCCGTGCCTAAAGCCCTCTCCCGCGCCGGCATCAGCCTGGAACAAGTTGACCTGATCGAACTTAACGAGGCGTTTGCTGTGCAGTCGTTAGCCGTGATGCGCCAGTTGGGGATGCGCCAGGAGATCACCAACGTCAACGGCGGCGCGATTGCCCTCGGCCACCCGCTCGGCTGCTCCGGGGCGCGCATTCTCACCACCCTGCTCCACGAAATGCACCGCCGCGCCGACGAAGGCCAGCCCATGCGTTATGGGCTGGCAACCTTGTGCGTCGGCGTTGGCCAGGGTGAGGCGACGGTGATTGAGTTGATTTGGTAAAAAAGATGAGATTAGGAGATTGAGAGATTAAGTCTCCCAATCTCCTAATCTCCCAATCTCCAATCTCCTATGCCCCACACGGCCGTAACCCCCGACATCTTTCAAATTCAAATCCCCCTACCCTTTGCTTTGCGCATTGTCAATTGTTACCTGCTGCGTGGCGAGGCAGGTTGGACGGTGGTGGACACCGGGCTGAATACCAGCAAGGCGCGGGTCGCCTGGCAGGAAGCGTTTACCGGATTGGGCATCCGACCGCGTGAGATTGAACAAATTGTGCTGACGCACATTCACCCCGACCATTATGGGTTGGCCGGTTGGCTGGCCGAAAGGTGCGTGGCCGATGGCGGCGAATCGCCACCGATACGTCTCTCGGCGCGGGAAGCGTGGTTGGCAGTACATTTTTGGGGCCGGGAAGTGTGGCAGCAGCCGGCTTATTTGGCTTTCTGGCAGCAGTGCGCCGTGCCCGCCGACCTGGCGCAGGCCATCATGGAAACGACCGAACAAACCCGGCAGCGCACCTACCCCCACCCGGCAGCACACCACATCATCGAACCCGGTACGCCCATCCGGTTGGGCGAGCGGCTGATGCAGCCGCTGCTGATGCCCGGCCATAGTGACGGGCAGTTGGTCTTTTATGACGCCGCCGACCGGCTGCTGCTGTGTGGCGACCATGTGCTGCAAACCATTACGCCGAATATCAGCCTGTGGCCGGATGGGGAAGCCAACCCGTTGGGGCGGTATCTGGATTCGCTGGATGAACTGGCGCGGCTGGATGTGCGGCTGGCGCTGCCGGGGCATGGGCCGGTGATGGCGGATGGGGAGTTACACGGCCGTATCACCGAAATTACCCATCACCACCAGGAACGGCTGGCGCAAACCGAGGCCGCCCTGCCCCAACCGTCCACCGTGTACGAAGTCAGCCAACGGCTGTTTAACCATGCCAACCTCAGCGTCCATGAAATGCGCTTTGCGGCTACGGAAACATTGGCCCATCTGGATTATCTGGTGCGGCACGGCCGTGCCCGGCGGCATGAGGAGGCGGTGTGGTGGTTTGAGGGTAATTGAGTAATTGGATAATTA
>CAADGU010000631.1 GCA_900696625.1 uncultured Chloroflexota bacterium
AAATAGCGGTCGTGCGTGACCATTAGCAATGCGCCGGGACGCTTAAGCAAATAATCCTCCAGCCAGGCGATGGTGTCGGCGTCAATGTGGTTGGTTGGTTCGTCCAGGATGAGCAGGTCGGCGGGGTACAGCAGGGCGTGTGCCAGCGCCACACGCTTGTACTGCCCGCCGCTGAGGGTGCTTACCGGCGCATCAAATTGGGTGATGCCCAGCCGCGTCAGAATTGTTTTGGCGTCAGCCTCCGCCGCCCAACCGCCCGTGTGATCCATCTGATGGCTGAGTTCGGCAAAGACGGCCTGTAAAGCTGGACTGTGTGGGTCGTGGTGCAGCCGGTCGCTGGCGCGGTTGAAGTCGCGCAGCAGGCGCATCTGCGGCGCGTCGCTCTGGAAAATGGCGTCCAGGACGGTGAGGGTATCATCCAGCTGCGGCTCTTGGGGCAGATAGTGGACGCGGATGGCGCCGGTGCGGCTGACACGGCCGTCCCGCGGCATTTCCAACCCGGCAACCAGGCGCAGCAAAGTGGTCTTGCCGCTGCCATTCCGCCCAATCAGGCCAATGCGATCCCCATCGTTGATGAGCAGGTTTACCTGATCCAGCAGCAGCCGTTCGCTGTAGTAGTGGGAGAGGTTTTCGAGGGTGAGGAGGTTCATGGGGGAGAATTATGAATTATGAAGGATGAATTATGAAAGGGTGGCGCCTTGTCACCCCTTCACCTGCTCACCCAACTCCAGGCTATTACCCGGCGGCAGCACCTGCACCAGCACATCGGGAGCCAGGGCGGCGGTGCGGTCGGCGAAGGTGATGGGGGGCAGGGTGAGGAAGACGGGGTTCAGCCAGCCAAAACCGATGGGGTGGAACGCGCCCCAATGGATGGGGATCGCCATTTTGGGCCGGATGAGGGCGCAGGCTTTGGCGGCCGTTTCCGGGTCCATATGGCCGTCACCCAACGTTGGCCCCCAACCCCAAATGGGCAGCAGGGCAATATCCGGGTGCAACGCGGCCATTTCCGGGTAGAGGTTGGTATCGCCGGCGAAATAGATGGAGGTGGCACGGCCGTACACCATAAAGCCCACACATTCCGTCCTGGCCCCCATGGGGGTGCGCTGGCTGATGTGGTCGGCAAACACCGCTTTGATGGTCAGGGGGCCAACGGCCGTTTGTTGGCCGACGCTGATCTCTTCGATGTGAGTGAAGTCATACCCTTTGAGCATGTCAGACGTACCCATCGGCCCAATGATGCGCGTCTCTCGTCCCAGCTTTTTGAGCGAAGGGATGTCCAGGTGGTCGCGGTGGTGGTGGGAGAGCAGGATGGCGTCCAGGGGGGACAGGTGGTTGAAGGGGGGGTACGGCCGTCGGCGTCGCAAATGGGCAATGCGATGGCGCAGCAGCGGGTCGGTGAGCAGTCGCACGCCGTCCAGTTCAATCAACACCGTGGCATGGCCGAGGTAGGTAAGGCAGTCTATCATATCGGGATTATACTGATGAACAGGTCAATGTCACCTGTTCACCCTTTCACCTGTTCACCCGATCACTTTTTCACGGCCGTTACCCCCATACCCCCACCACACGTTATAATCCCCGCCCAATCCTAATTCGTAATTCCTAATTCCTAATTTTTTCTATGACCACAAAAACCACCCTCCCCAACGGCCTTACCATTCTCCTCAAAGAAATGCACCATGCGCCCGTGATCTGTTTCATGGTCTGGTATCGCGTGGGCAGCCGCCACGAACGGCCGGGGCTGACCGGCGTCTCCCATTGGGTGGAGCATATGATGTTCAAAGGTACGCCCACTTTTCCTGATGGTACGCTAGATCGGCTGGTCTCCCGCGAGGGGGGGCAGTGGAACGCCTTCACCTGGCTGGACTTCACCGCCTACTACGAAACGATGCCCGCCAACCGTATTGACCTGGCGCTGCGCCTGGAAGCCGACCGCATGGTCAACACCATCATGGATGCTGATGAGGTGGAATCGGAGCGGGCGGTGATTATTGCCGAGCGGCAGATGTATGAGAATGACCCGGACTTTCTGCTGAATGAGGAACTCACGGCCGTCGCCTTCCGCGTCCACCCCTACCACCATGAAGTGATCGGGGACCTGGCCGATTTACAAACGATGACACAGGAGGATTTGCTCGCCCATTACCGCCATTACTACGCGCCACCCCAGGCCACGCTGGTGGTGGTGGGGGATTTTGACACGGCCGTGATGCTCACCCGGCTGCAAGAATTGTATGGCGGCATCCCGGCGGGCGAAGACGGCGTACCCGTCGCCCGCCCAGAGCCGCCGCAAAATGGAGAACGGCGGGTGGTCGTTCACGGCCCTGGCGATACGGCCTATCTGACGGTGGCCTACCGCGCTCCGGCGGCCGGACATCCCGACTTTTTCCCGCTGGCGCTGTTGAATGCGGCCTGGGCCGGGGGCAGCAGCCTGGGCATGTTTGGCGGCAGTGGCAGCAATAAAAGCTCGCGGTTGTACAAGGCTTTGGTGAATACCGAACTGGCCGCTTCCGTTTCCGGCGGCCTGACGCCGACCATAGACCCGTTTTTGTATACGATTCAGGCGGTGGTGCGGCACGGCCGTACTCTGGACGAAGTAGAGGTAGCCCTGGATGCCGAACTGACCCGCCTGCAAAGCGAACCCATTACCCAGGCGGAACTGGACAAGGCGCTCAAACGGGCCAAAGCGGATTTTGTCTTGGCCGGGGAGAGCATCACCGGGCAGGCACAGTTGTTGGGCATGGCTGAAGCTGTCGTGGGTGACTACCGCTGGTATGAGACGGTGCTAGACCAACTCCACGCCGTCACCCTGGCGGACATCGAGCGGGTGCGCACTGCCTATTTGCAGAAGCGCACCCGCATTGTCGGCCGTTATGAGCCGGATGGCGAGACGGCCGATGATGTGGCCGCGGATGGGGAGCAGATAAACGGATAAGCCTGGCGAATAAATTCGCGGCTACACAAGGCAAAGATGCCTGCGCGGTCTGGCAATTGTTGGCGAAGGCCGACTTTGCTGGCTGTAGACGCGGTTTCAACCGCCGGGTTCATTATCTATCCGCTTATCTGTTAAAAATCCGCTGTGGCGAGGGCTGTGCTACAATACCTCCAATGAAAATCAAAGATTGCGCAGATTACGCAGATTTTCTTATTGGTGACATCTGAATAGTCTGCCACACAGGAAAGCACCATGAGTACACCAACGGCCGTAGCCACCCATACCAAACATCCACCGAAATTATCGCCCAAACTGATCACCGGCGAAGAATTGGCTGGTATGGGCGATATTGGCCCATCCGAATTAGTCAAAGGGGAGATTAAATACCTTATGCCCACCGGACACCCGCATGGATATATCGAAAACATTATTGGTGCCTTGTTGTACATCTACTTGAAAACGCATCCTATCGGTCGCGCTTTGAGCGGAGAGGTAGGTATCTATACCAGGCGCAACCCAGACACGGTTCGGGCCGCAGATGTAGCCTTTATTTCCAATGAACGCTTTCGTCAGGCGCGTTCGGCTGGTTATCTGGATGTGGCCCCAGAGTTGGTAGTAGAGGTGATGTCGCCAGATAATACCTGGAGCGAAGTGCAGAAGAAACTGGCAGAGTATTTTGCTGTAAATGTATTGA
>CAADGU010000632.1 GCA_900696625.1 uncultured Chloroflexota bacterium
ACATCCTGGAGCGGCAAGGGCAATGGCTGGCGCATGGCTGGCTGCTGGCCGATGTGGTGGAGATGCTCTTTGAACTGAGCCGGTATGAGGACGCGCTGGCAGCGGTGGAACAGTTGTTTTCGGCCGCCGATGATCGGCCAGAGATGGCCCGCCCGTTGTGCCGCGCTGGGCACACGGCCGTACACAAACTCATCTCCCTGGGCCGGGGAGAGCAAGGCGAAGCCATTTATGAACGCCAGGTAACGTGGTTGGCCCGGTGGCAGCCGTTGTTGCCAGAAGGCGATTATCTTTATGCGCATACCCTAGTCATCTTGCAGGAAACGTTTGTCATGCGCCGCCGGGGGATACAGGATCAGGCGCTGCCGCTGCTTGAGGCATTTCGACCGCGCCTGGCAGCCTGGGCCGACGCGCCACTCGATTTGTGGCGTGATTTCCATTTTCACCACAGCGGCGTGTTGTACAGCATGGCTATCTATCCTGAGTCTGTGGCTGTCATGGAACAGGCCATTGCCTGCGCCGTGCAAATGGGCGACGAGTACGGTGAAGCGGCGCTGTTTGCGGACAAGGCCAACCCGTTGTGGGCGGCGGGGGAGTTTGATCAGGCGGAAACGGCCGTGCGCCGCAGCATCTATCTGTGTGAAAAGCTGCGCGCCAACTGGCGGCTGGTGCGCAGCATCAGCATCTTTTTGGATGTGTTGATTGCTCGTGGGGCGTTAGACGAGGCGATGCTCTGGCTGGCGCGACAGATGGAGTTGACGCAGCAGCTACAAGACGAAGCAATGCTATCAGACGCTTTCACGGTACGCGCTCTGGTGTACATGCAGCGTGACCAATATGACCTGGCGCTGGCCGATTTGCAGACCAGCGCCGCCAGCTACCGGCGGCGCGGTTCTCAACGCTGGCTGGTGTGGGCGCAGGTGAATATGAGTTGGTGTTATAGCTGGTTGGGAGATGGGCCTCCGGGGACGGAGGGGGCAACGGGTATCTCACTTGCCCAACACAGCCTGCAACTCAGCCGGGACGTGAAAGCGGAAAATGTGGAACTGCTGGCCTTGCGCTGCGTGGCCCGTTTCCAGACTGGCCCGGAAAAACAGGCCACATTGGAGCAGGCCGTCCGCCTGGCGCAAAAGATCAACTCGCTTTTTAACGAGGCGGCCTGTTTGTTTGATCTGGTGGGTGTGGTGGGGGACACGGCCGTACAGCAAATCTACTGGCAGCGGGCGGTGGCGCTGCTGGAACGGTGCGGGGTGATGGGGTGGTTGGACGGCCGTTCGTCTCAAAATCCACCTTGTTTGCCGTTGATTGGATAAGGGGAGATTAAAAGACGGGGAGATGGGGAGATTCTTCAATCTTCAATCTCCCGTCTCCAATTGCGTTATAATATGTGTAGATGTTGTGTTGAGGAGGCAAAATATGACCAATTCTGTAACTATCGAGTTGCCATCTTCTTTGTACAGGCGTCTGGCTGAACGGGCAGTGGCCCGTCAACAAACGCCAGAGCGTTACGTGCTGGATGTTTTGCAGGCACAACTGTCACCGGAGCACCCCTATATCGAACTCATTCTTAGCCGTAGTGGGCCGCGCCCCGTTATCAAGGGAACCCGCATCGGCGTGGACGTTATTGCGGGATACACCCAGGCCGGATACACACCGCCGGAAATTGCCGGGGAGATTTTGCCCCACCTGACATTGGCGCAGGTCTATGACGCCCTGAGCTATTATGAAGATCATCGAGATGTAATGGACGAGATGATCAACACGCACACTGCCACTTACTGGCAAAACCGTCTGCGCCAGGAAATGGGGGAAGCGGCCGGTCAACTGTTGGGCGATTGATTGAGATGAATTCTATACGCCTCTTGTTGGATGAAGATGTCTGGCGCGGGTTGACGGCCGTTTTGCGTGAGGCAGGATACGATGCCGTTTCGATCAACGATCTTGACCGCAAAGGATATGATGATGAGGCGCAGATGGCCTTTGCTATTGCTGAAAACCGTGTCATGTTTACCCACAACATCCGTGACTTTGCGCCGTTGGCTCAACATTTAGCCGAGCAGCAGGTGAACCACCCTGGCATCATCGTGGCCCGCCAGTTTGAAAAAGGAATGTTGGCTCGGCGCACATTGGCTTTGCTCAATTCCCTCTCACCAGAACAGATAGCTAATACCTTGCGTTTTGTTTGAACTACGGCCGTACCACCACCGGCAAATACACCCTGCGGGTAATAGGAGCCACATTTTTCCCGGAGCAGGCAGTTTCAAAACCGGGATGTACCTGATAATTGTTGCCTTGCATGGGGGTGGTGTCATACGGCTGGCCGATGGTGCTGCGCACGGTGTAGCTGCCGGAAACGGCCGTGCCGCCACCCATGCCCATGACATTGCAAGCTACCGTGTAACTGGCGGAGGAGGGAGGATCAACATTGAGTACGGCCGTGACCGTTGCCGCCATCACCTCCGATACATTGCCCGCTTCATCCTTCACCTGCGCATAGACAGTTTGGGCATCAGGCTGGTTGGCTAACTGCCAGCCGTGTTGGGTGGTAAATGGCTGCCAGGGCGTCCAGGTTTCTCCATCTGCGCTGAAACGCATTTTGGTGACACGGTTGTCGTCTTGCGATTCCAGCCGCAGGGTGACGTTGAGTGAATTGACCTGTTCACCGCCGCCGTTGATTTGCAGGTTGCCGTTGGGGGGCGTGTAGTCTGGTGGGCGGTTGAGGGTGGGATTGGGTACGGCCGTTGGTGATTCTGTGGGCGGCAGGATGGGGGCAGTCTCGGCCGGCGGTGGGGCCACCGAAGCCGGCCCCTGCGGCACCAACCCGGCAAAAGGGGACAGTGGTGAGGGAAGGCTGCTATTCATGTTCTGATTCACCAATGTACAACCACAACATCCACCACCAATATCACCATCATTGTAGATCTGACCAGTAGGCGCACATTGGGTATTGCCACTTTTGAGCATACAACCTTGATATTGGGCTGCGCCTTCTTGGACCTGCCAGCCGCCAATGAATTGCCCATGCCACTCCTGGGCTGAACCGTTTAGAATAAGGGTGAAATGGACATGGGGGCCGGAAGCTGATCCGCCACAACCTACGGCCGTAGACGTGTTGCCCAAAAGAGTACCTCGTGACACAGCCTGCCCATTGCTGACAGCGATGTTTTGTAGATGATAGTATTCGGTACGCCAGCCATCCGGGTGATCAATGCGGACCAGATTGGCGCAAGGTAGATAAGCAGTGCCATCTCTGGCTGCGCGTACCTGGGTGCTGCCACCGGCAAAGTCAATAGCACTCCAGGGGCGGTTAGGATTACCTAGCGTATTGTGTGGTCCACCGGAAAAAGTCCACGTTTGCCCTGTAGCCCAGGGTAAACTTAACAAAGAAGAGGCGACGCCATGTGGGGAATTGAATCTGCTTTGCAAATTATCCTGGATGACTTCCCCCAACAAACCATCAGGGGATTCATTTACCCATTTTTCAAATAAGGATGTGCCTTCAACGGCCACGACCCAATTACCATCCGTAAGTTGAGCAATATACAGATAGCTTTGAGGTGAACCATGCTCGTCTTTGGATACGCGAATACCAACGATTCCAAAAACCCAATTCTCCACTGTGTTGATGGTAGATATAACCAGATCATTGGCTGTGATCGCTTCATCTTGATGAGTTTCCAGAATGGCCTGAACGACGGCCGTTTCTAACTCCCCGAATTCGCCTTGCTCCTGTCCGGATTTTGTTATTTTGGAGTTGGCGTTCCAGGTTGTGGCGACAACAGCTATTATCATGGCTGTTGTTATCAATAGCTTTGTCATCTTTCACCTTCCCATTGGCGAATTGTGGGCCTGGTCACGGCCGTACTCGCCATCTATTATCTGGTATAGGCCGGTTTGACCGGCTGCCAGGTGGTTTTCAACAAAGGGCTTTGGCAATCTAAGTGTCCTTGCAAACCCTGCAAAACGTTGTTCTTTACCACTGGAAAATCATGGCTTTGATGAGGCCAGATTCGCCGTTGAAGTTATCCATCGCTTTGCCGAGGACGGTACCGGGCGTAGGGTTGTTGTTAGCCATGGCGTAACCGGGTACGGCCGAGGCTACCAGCAGGTCGCCGGCCGTGACGGGGCCAATGACTTTTACCGGCTCGGCGCCCTGGATAATGGGCAGCCCTTTAGCGTTGGCGACGGCCATGACGAGGCGGGTGTTGGCCTGGTCGCATATTTCTAGCTGTTCGGTTTGGGTTGACCAGCACAGTACGTCTCCCTGGGTGAAGCGATCAATGCGCCCGGCGGCCCGCTCGACGGCCGTCATCAGGTTCAATTCAATGACTGCACCGGTTTGTACGCCGTCTTCGGTGATGCGCACGGCCGTGCACGTCTCCCCCGCCGTCGCTACCTCATCCCCTTCAATCGTAGCATTGCAACTACCATTCACATCCAGATTGCCATTGACGGTTAAATTTGCGCTTGAACCACAGCCAATACAAACCCGATCATAGGCATGGCCAGGGCCTCCCCAGGGTAGCAAATGCAAGTCACGTCCGTCACGGCGTAACGCAGTACTATTACCCAGGTTGATGTCTGGCCCATATACACTGATATTGCTGGTTATGGTTGTGTCCCCACTTTCCTCCACACGAAAAACTGTCTCAACAGGGGGATCGAACCGGTTTTGATTTCTGGATATGACGAATGCTGTACTTGTAGAGTTATTATCAGAGTCCATGAAAAAGTAGAGGTTCTGAGCAGCGATCATGCGCGAGTTTCCATAATCATTCCTGATTTGCAGATTTGGCATTCCTGTAGCTGCCTCAATATCCCCTTTTGCGATGGCTCTGGCAGATAACGTTGTGGCTTCTGCCACGCTCGTGAAAAGCTGACGCGGGGCGAGGGTTTCGCTGTTGATTTGTAGTTCCAGGTGGGTTTCGTCGGCCAGACAGTCAGCGTTGGTGGGGGTGATGCTGCCGAGGAGGATGGAGAACCTTCCTCCTTGCACCGCCACCGCATTTGCGCCTGTATGCGCCTCTGTCCAGCAGGCCGTGCCGCCGGTAGCGGTGGGGAAGAGGCGAAAGGTCATGGGCACGCTGCCCGTCACCGGGTTGCCTTGCGCATCCAATAGCTGCCCCTGGTAGCTGAAGACGGGTGTGGTGGCCCCGCCTGTTGCTGCATCCGGCACGGCCGTGTCCTGCGTTACATCTTGCGTTTGGGCGCGATGCGCCAGCGTAAGCGCCATCCCCCCCAACACCACCACCATCATCGTATAAATTGTTAATCGTTTCATTTTTACCTCCTAAATTGTGTTATACTTTTGTCCTTGATGGAAATTGGGTTCTTCCCCAAAATTTAGTTTCTTTGGAAACGAGGAAAATCATGATCAAGGCAGTCTCTATTTCAGATGATCTGTACCGGCGGTTAGAAGTGGTGGCTCAACAAAGCCATCGCTCTGTGGAAGAAGTAGCGCAGCATACACTCGCCGCTCACCTCCCCCTACCTGTGGAATCAGAATTGCCGGAACCATTGCGCACAGAACTCCAGGCAATGGAGCAATTATCAGAAGATGCTCTCTGGCAGATTGCGGAAAGCGTGATGAACCCCGATAAGGTAGCCATGTTTGATCTATTGCTGGAGCGGCATAAAGAAGAGACCTTAACCCCGGCCGGCCGTTCCATGCTTGACCAGTTGCGCCAGGAGGCAGATGCTTTAATGTTGCGCAAAGCGCACGCTTACGTCTTGTTGAAAAGTCGTGGCCATCGCCTGCCCACGCTTGCAGAATTACAAAACCAGCCGCTATCTCAACCATGAGCCGTACCTATATTCCCTTGCCACTCCGGCGAGCGATTGCCAGAGAGGCAAGATATCGCTGTGGATATTGCCTCTCGCCGGAACTGTTGTCCGGCCTGCCTCTGACCATTGACCATCTCACCCCTCTTTCTGTGGGTGGCAGTAACGAGCCGGAAAATTTGTGGCTTGCCTGCCGCTCCTGTAATGAATCGAAGGGAAATCGAACGGTGGGTATTGACTGGGAAACAGGCAAGACCGTCCCCCTGTTTAACCCGCGTACCCAGTCCTGGCATGAGCATTTCCAATGGGATGAAAACGGTACGCATATTGTGGGATTGACGCCTATTGGTCGTGTTACCGTTACGATGCTAAATCTGAACCACGAGATCATCGTCATGGCGCGTGGTCGGTGGGTAGCGGCTGGATGGCATCCGCCAGCAGAGTAAATCCACTGCTTCATTGTGCTTACATCTTGCGAATGAAGGCCAGGATGAGGCCGCGTACGCCGTTGAAATCTTCCAATGCCTGGGCGATGACGATGCCGAAGGTGGGGTCTGGGGCGACCATGGCGTAGCCGGGTACAGAGGAAGCCACCAGATAATCACCGGCTTTTACCGGGCCGATGACTTTGATGGGTTCGGCCCCGGCGACGATGGGCAGGCCATTCCTGTCGGCGACCGCCTGTACCAGGCGGTCATGGGCCTGGGTACACTTTTCCAGACGCCTATCGGCCGCCGACCAGCAGAGCAAATCCCCCTGTGCAAAGCGGTCAATGACCCCGGCTGCCCGCTCTTCCGGCGTCATCAGGTTAGATTCAATAATGCCGCCGGTCTGGATGCTGCCGTTGCCGATGCGCACGGCCGTACATGTTTCCACCGACGCCGCCACATCATCCCCTTCAACCGAAGCATTACAAGTGCCACCCACATTCAGATTGCCGCTAATGTTTGTCTGGTCAGCTCTGATTGTGAACAAAGGCATTGGCGCGGCAAATCTTCCTGTGATGAGAAATTCGTCGGCTGAAGCTGAACCATCAGTAGAGAAAGCTTCCAGATAAATTTTGTTATCACCTGGATTGTTACCCAAAGAAAGGTAGCCACCACCATTGTCTTGCAGCCCTAAATCCGCTCCATTGCGTGTGTAAATACGGCCGTTGGCAATTAAGTTGCCCGCAATTGTTGTATTTCCACTTTCCTCGACACGAAAAACTGTTTCAACAGGGGGAACCAGAAGACCTGCGTTTTTGTACAGGGTAAAAGCGGCGTCCGTGCTGTTATTGTCAGCATCCATAAACATGTAGATACTGCTGGAAGCAACCAGGCGTGTAGTTCCATACTCATTTACGATCTGGAAATTTGGTATTCCTGATGATACCCTGATTTCATTGCCAATATTGAGAATGTTATGTCCAGCAACATTCAAATCACCTCCTAACTGCACGTTACCTTTTGTAATGGCTTCTGCAGACAGTGTTACGGTTTCAGCAACACTTGTGAGGAGTTGGCGGGGAGTGAGAGTTTCGCCGTTGATTTGCAGTTCCAGGTAGGCATCATTGGCCAGGCAGTCAGCATTTGCCGGGATGATGCTGCCGAGGAGGATGGAGAAACGGCCGTCCGCCACCACCACCACATTCCCGCCCGTATGCGCCTCCGTCCAGCAGGCCGTGCCTCCGGTAGCGGTGGGGAAGAGGCGAAAGGTCATGGGCACGCTGCCTGTCATGGGATTGCCCTGCGCGTCTAACAGTTGCCCCTGGTAGCTGAAGACGGGCGTTGTGGCCCCGCCCGCTTCCGCATCGGGCACGGCCGTGTCCGCCGGCGTATTTTGCGTCTGCGCGTGATGCGCAAACATGAGCGCCATCGCCCCCAACACCAGAACGAAAATCGGATAAATTGTCAATCGTTTCATTTTTGCCTCCAGATGACAAGAGCGATCCTGAGCAAGATGGATAAAGGGGCTCTTTGGGAACTCAGGGGTTGACAGGCCATGATGTGTGACGAGTGATGCAGAGAGACCACACGCATCACTCGTCACTCGTCACGCCGAACCCCATGAAATCCTGTAGAGCCGATAAAGGGACGACGGGAACAACCGTTTCCCTGTCACACATTGGTCTGGCTGGTGGAGAGTGTAGGCAATGGACACGGCCGTCAGCCACCACTTTTGGACAGATTTCGGACAAAATTCGGACAGGTTTGGCGGTTTGTATTCGGGAACCATTTTTTAGT
>CAADGU010000633.1 GCA_900696625.1 uncultured Chloroflexota bacterium
CACCACATAGGGCCAATCCCCACCCAAAAATAGCCAGCCTACCAACAGCGGATGTAAAAAGTGAACGGCCACAAATTGTAGGTGATCCCGAAACGTCGCTTCTGGCCGATGATACCAGCGTTTGGCCGTAGACGTGGCATTGGTGACTACCCCACCCACCAGATCAAAGGCCAGCAGCGCCGCCACAATGAGCTGCACCGCTGACCAATCCAAACCGGCGTAAATAGCATAAACCGGCGCGGCTACCCCGGCAATCACCGTGGGTATCAACATCAACCACTGTTCGGCATCTGTCGCCCCCGGCCCCACAAATTTGTCCCATGCACCGGCCAAACCAGGGCGAGGTTCTGGCGGTGTCCAGTCTACACTGTTATGTGTCATCTTGTTTTCCTCCAGGTTTGAAGGCGCCTACCGGTATATGATCGTGCCCCATCCGGTAATAACTTTCATCGGTACCATCTACCCGGTGGGCGGTTTTACCCCCTCGTGCTTCAACCTCATTTTACTCCTCGGCTAAAAGGGCAATATCATCCACTTCCACTTCAAAGCCGTGCCCAGAGAAAACAAGGCTTATGCTCTCAATATAACGGGGGGGCAAACGGCCGTGCCGCGCCAACTCCTGCCGAAAATCAGCAATCTCAAAAAAATAATCCTGCTGCAAGGGCACACGAATATGCGGCCCCTGCACCATAGCGCAGGTAGTACAGCTATCCGGCGTCAAATTGGGGTCCACCTCACCGGTAGCATAGAACCCTTGCTGCCAGGTGTTGCTGCCGCCCCCTTCATCTACATAATTCACCCGCACAAACAATGGGCACTCGCTGCCCTTCACGCCACATACCCCCAACGTCTCGTTCAAAATGCGGAACGTGAGCAGCAGCCGTAGCGAAGTCAATTCACTTACATCCTGGTTAATGGCCTGCCGCAGTGAAACTTCGGCGTGCCCCACTCCCTGGCGGGTGATGTTCAAGCGAGGATCGCCACCCACTGCCAGCGTCCGTACCTGACCCTCCGGCTGCGCCGCCAACTCCACAATCCAGGGATTTAATATCCACTGCTCCCGGCTGCGGTCGAAGTCACCGTTCGTGATCAGATTTCGCTCGGTACCCAATGGCCCTTCCGGGGGCGAACCGGCGGGAATGCGAGCGCGGGCGCCCGAAGGCAGCCCCAGCACTTCACCCGCTGCCACAATATCCGCCTGACCGCTTTGAACCGTCACTTGCGTATCTTCAGGCGTGACCACCACAGCATACTGGCCCGGCTCAGCCAGCGCCAGTTCTCCATGCGGCGTTTCCAGAACGACAGTAAGCGGACGCGCCTCGTCCTTATTCACGTTAACGCGAATACGGCCCTTATCCAGGCGCACAATGAGGGTACGGTTGTGACCACTCACCGCAAAACGTGGCATCTCTGCCTCCTGCAAATGAAAATCAGTATTGCTGTACAGCTGAAACGAGGCCAGTAGTTGATCACTTTCCGGCGGGCGCACCGACACTAACGCTGTAGCCGTGTTGCCCGTCAGCACATGCTCACCGGCCGTCACACTTTGCCCGGCGTCTCCCACAATGATTGCCCGGCGGCCGCCGGTTTCATCATCAATACCAACCGTTCCCTGGTTTGCCTGCACCACCACAGCCAACGGCCGTGTGGAATTTTGCAGCAGGGCATTGACTATCACCGGCGTACTGATACAGATCAGGGTAAACACAGTAAAACTGGCAATCAAGACTATCCAGGCCGTCCGCTGCCGTTCCACGCTCAACTTTTCATCTCGTATCATCATTCACCATCGAATATCAAAGCGACTAAATTCCCCGGTGGCTTCCTGCCATTGGGCGGCCACCTGGGTCACGTGAGCCATCGCCGGCCCATGCTGCAAAAAGGTGGCCAACTGTTCCAGAGGCAGTTTGTCCCCTTCGGCCACCACCTGCACTGCGCCATCGGGCTGGTTCGCCACCCAGCCCACCAGCCCCAGCCGCTGCGCCTCTAGCCGGGTGTAATGGCGAAAGGAAACTCCTTGCACACGGCCGTAAACAATGGCTGATAGTCGTTTCATTGTATATGTCTCATTAAATGGTAATTGGGTAATTGAGTAATTAGGTAATTACCCAATTACCTCTTCGCCATCTCTCGCAGCAGTCGTCCCGGTAACGTGGGGCCTTCATAAATGAGGGCGGTGTAGAGTTGGACTAAGGAAGCGCCGGCATCCAGTTTGGCGCAAATATCGGCCGCCGTAAAGATGCCACCGACGCCGATAATGGGCAGGCGGCCGTTTGTCTCTCGATGAATATGCGCAATGATTTCGGTGCTGCGGTCGGCTAACGGCCGTCCGCTCAACCCGCCCGCCTCCTCTGATACCGCCGACAGTAATCCGTCCCTGCTGAGGGTAGTGTTGGTGGCGATAATACCGTCAATGCTTGTGTCCTGCACGGCCGTTAATATCTCGTCCAATTCCGCCCAGGTCAGGTCGGGCGCAATTTTTACCAGCAGCGGGCGGGGCGTCAACTGGTGGTGGTACGCCAGCTTTTGGTTCTCGGCGGTCAGCGCCCGCAGCAAATGACCCAGAAAATCGCCACCCTGTAAATCGCGCAGCCCTGGCGTGTTGGGCGAACTGATGTTCACCGCCAGATAATCGGCATACGGGTACACCGCCTGCATGACGCCAATGTAATCCTGAGCGGCCTCGGCCAGCGGCGTCTCTTTTTGTTTGCCCAGGCTGATACCCAAGATGAAACTGCGTGGTTGTTGGTAGAGGGATTTGAGGCGGGGCACGGCCGTGTCCACCCCTTCATTGGGAAACCCCATCCGGTTAATGAGCGCCTTGTCCAGCATCAGCCGGAAAATGCGCGGGCGGGGATTGCCCCTTTGCGGTCGGGGTGTGAGCGTGCCTACCTCCATATGCCCAAATCCCAACGCCGCCAGACCAACCGCCACCCGTACATCCTTATCAAACCCGGCCGCCATACCCAGCACATTGGGAAAAGTCAGACCAAAGACTTTGACCGGTTGGTGGGGAATTTTTCCAGCAAGACGATGCAGCAACGGCCGTCCCGCCCAACGCTGCCCATATTCCAGCAGCGACAGCGTCCGTTCATGCGCCGTCTCTGGGTCAACCTGGCTCAACAGCGGAAAAATCAATCGTCGGTACATACCCCCGATTATACGAGGCGTAATCGGTTATCGGTAATCGGTTATCGGTCGTCTTCTCACCGATTACCGTTCACCGATTACCGGTACACCCCCTCCACAATCACCTCCCCCTCCCGCAGTTCCAGGCGGGTCAGTTCGATGGGAAGTTGCAGGTTGTCATAAACCGACTGCGCCTGAGCCACCAGCGCTACCAGGAAATCGGGAGCGGTCGCGCCGCCCATACCCAATTCTTGAATCTGGCCGACCGGTTTGCCATCAACCAGGGTAACGGTGGCCCGGCCGTACACCGGCGTGCGCAATCCCCCCACATGCAGCAACCCGCGCCCCACCACCCCATCCGGGTGAATCTCCACCTGCGGACGGCTGAACGGCAAATTAGGTCGCGGCTCAATAAACCAGGCAATCGTCTCCGCCGCCATCTGGTCAGTAAGCACCAGTTGGAACGGCTCGCCGATGGCATCCCGCGCCCGCCAATGTTCGCGCACCTCGGCAATTTCCGGGTGCAAAATCGGTTCCGCCTTCGGCCAATCCACCCGCCCCGCCACCAGCAGCCAGGCAAACACATTCGCCAACAACAGCAGCGATGGTATCCACAGATTTTGGTGTTCGTAAAGCCGTCGTTTCATGGTATATGTCCATAGGAGTGTCAGGCACAGGGCGAAAGGTGGTGGTCATTCCCAGGCTTTGTGCCCTGTGCCTGGCACTGCTCGCTACTCCCAATGTTCCAGCAGCGCCCGTACCTCTTTGGAGAAGCCGCGCACCTTATCCAGGCGGCGTTCCAGGGCAATGCCTAACGCCACCAGAAAACCACCAAGCAGCAGCAGCACATAGGTATTGGCCGCCAGCAGCGGTTCGACCAGTTGTCCGGTAACGGCCGTGATCACCCCAGCCATACCGGCATACAACAGCCGCCGCAACCGGCGCATACTGCCAAACCAGGCTACCAGCAGCCCCTCGCCCATCATCACCAGGGCATACACGCCGCCATACGGTCCAAACGACTGCCAGAAGGCCGAACCAAAGAGCAGCAGCAGCGCCGCCCGGTCAATCCACCGCGCCAGGCCCCGGCTGCCCCAACTCCATTCCGCCCAACCCACACCCAGCAGATAAAAACCGGCAGGAATGGCGTATAGCTGTAACTCCTGCCGCCCAGACAGGAAATAGAGCCAGCCACTCCATGCCCCCAGCAGCATGAGTACGGCGCCGTAGCCCAACCAGCGCCACCGCTCCACCAGCGCCGCCGTCAGATAAAACAGCGCCGCCAGCGCCAGCGTCAGCAGCCAGGCTTGAATATCGGCCACCGGTGTGGTCGAATCCACTATCCAGTCAAACAGCATGAAACTGGCTAAAAAGTCGTTGAAGGCCACCACCAGCGCCGCCACGGATAACAGCCATCCACCAAGATAGAGCGGCCATGACCACACATAAGGGAGCGTGGGGGTAATGGGGAGATTGAGAGAGGGATCGATGGTCTTGTGCTTCCGCAGCCGCAGCCAGCCGCCGGGTACGCCATAGGCCAGCGCCAACAGAGCAAAGGCAGGCAGGCTTTGCGGAAAGGGAATTTGCAGCCAGGCCATCAATTGGGCTATCGCCAGCACACCTAATGACAGCGTAACCAGCGCCAAAAAGTTATCTACCCATACCGTAGCCAGCACCGCCAGCAGCAGCACATGGGTCAGCGTCACGGCCGTGCCCGCCCCACCCGCCGCCACCGCCAACGCCTGCCCAAAGGCCACATTCAACACCAGCAGCATATACAACGGCCGTGACCAGCCATTCCGAGACCCCAAAAAGCAAGGCGTTTCGCCGCCCACCCATTGCAACGTCAAGGCCACCGCCGCCGTCAACACCGTCATCGGCAAAAAGGCCAGCGCCACCTGGCCGGGCATGTCCGTCCAACCGAACCAGCGGATGACGGCCAGCCAGGTCAGTTGCAGCCAGCCCCAGGCCAGCAGCAGCCACACCTGCCGCCGAAAACGGAACAGGTAATAGGCAAACACGGCCGTGCCCGCCAACAACACCCACAACCACCACCCGACGCTGGTTGTCGTTAGCCCGGCGCTGGCCACCACCCCCAGCAGCGCCGCCACATACAAAGACCAGCCCCACCACTGTAAAAAGGGCAGCGGGCCGGATGATTGCCACAGTGTGGCAAGGGTGCGCAACCGCCCCATTTTCTCCGTCTCCGCCAGGTCTGGCTCCGTGCCCCAGTGGGCGTCCAGCCAGCGGGCCAGCGCCAGCGCGGCCAGAATGCCCGGCCACAGCGCCAACCCCACATACTCGTTCCGCACACCCAACAAATCCAGAGCCGCCAGATAGGAGACGGCCGTAAACGCCACCGCCACATGGTACACCATCGGCCAACGCTGCCATACGGCCGTTGCCGCCCAGATACACGCTGCCAATCCATACCCCACAAACATCCCCGGCCGCGTTTCGTCACTGAGAACCAGGCCGATGATGCTCCAGACAAACAGCATCACCAGCAGCGGCGGCGTATAAACCGCCAGACCGCGCCGCGTCAGCAGCCCGGCCAGCGCCAGATACAATCCGCTCAGGCCAATGAACAGCCAGCCATAGGCAAACTCGTTGTAAATGCCCAACTCTGCCAACAAAAATGCCCCCGCCAGCGGGAACGTGACCGCGCTCGGATACCACCAGCGCGGCTCGCGGAATAACCATACGGAAAGTACCGCCAACGCCGTATCAAACAGCAGCGCGCCAATGAGAACGGGCCGGTCGCCAGCCACGAGCAATGTGCCCACCACGGCCGTGCAATAGGCCATGATGTAAAACGGCAGCCGGTAGCCGGGTATGCGCCCGGAAAGCCAGCGCCCCGCCGCCAGCAGCGGCAGCGAGAAGGCCAGTGTGAGCAGGCCAACGGCCGTCACCGTTGCTGCCGGCCAAACCCACACCAACAAATAAGCAGCCCACAGTGGCAGCAAAAAGAGCAGCGGGTACAAAAATCGCTCTGAGGGCGGCTTTGTTTTGTCACGAAAATGGGCGTCCATCCACACGGCCGTGCCATAAAAAACCAGCCCCAGTCCTACCGTCGCCACCGACGCGCTCACATCCCGGTAAGCCCACAGCAGCGCAGCCGGGGCCAGCAGATGGGCCACCACCAGCAGCGGACGGCTCCACCAGCCTGGCCCCAACCGCCATTGCAGTAGAATGGCAATCGCCAGCAGCGCCAATACCAGCACCATCCAATTCAGCCCATACCATTCCCAGCGGGGCGGCGGCCACACATACCAGCCGCGCCCAGTCAGCAGCGTCCAGGGGGCCAGGATGAGGACAGCCGCCAGCCAGCCAAACCGTTCCTGGCGATACAGCCGCGCCGCCAGCGTATACAGCCCCACCAGCAGCAGCAGGGCGACAATGCTCCACGTTTGCTGCGTGACGCCGCCGCCCAACAAGAACAGATTGCGCACCAGCGCCAGGCCAATGACGCCCACAGAAACAAACCAACCGGTACGGGTGAGCGGCCGTTGGTACAGCCGCCAGATTGGCCGCCACATTCCACCACGCTGCTGCCCCAACCAATACAACAGCCGCTCCGTCAGGATCAGCCCGATTGCCAGCAGCGCTGCCAGCGCCGCCGAACGGCCACTGCCCCGGCTATATACCTTCACCAACAGGCCGCCTGCCGCTACCACTGACCAGACACCCAGATAAGCCCAACCCACCTGGTAAGACGACCAGGCATATACCAACAGCCCCCCGCCTAAACATAGCTGCGACAGGGCTACCCACACCAGGTCTGGTTCGGCTACGCTGAGAGCCAATAGGGTGTTCACGGCCGTTAACCACATCGTCAACATCAGCGCCACCTGCTGCAAATG
>CAADGU010000634.1 GCA_900696625.1 uncultured Chloroflexota bacterium
CATCCGCCAGGATGGGGCTAACCGGGTCAGCGTCATCACCAGTTCGGCGGAACGCAAAGCGGCCGTGGAATTTGCCCGCGCCAATGCCATGCGCCCCAAAATTGTGGGCGAGGCGCTGAACAAAATCAATGAAGACCCGGACGTGGCGCGGGTGTTATTTGAACTGCTGGAAACAGAGAATATCCTGAATGGCGACACGCGCATTACCCTGGTCACAGAAGGGAATGACCTGATGAAGCAGATGTTAAGCGCAGAAATGGCCCGCTAGTATCCTGACCTCCCTGTGTAAATGGGGCATCCTTGCCCCATGAACGCCCGGATACGGATGTCCGGGCACCAATTGCCATCTGAAATCAGACCTCCGATTTCTCCAAGAAATCGGAGGTCTTGCTGCAAGGCGTTTCGATCTACTGAAAATGGCCACATCATCCTTGAAAATCGGCATATCAAGTGCGGATTTTCAAGGATAGAGAAAACGACAATTGCGTATTGCCATTGCCGTGGGGATCTGAATCTGTGCTGTGAAATATCTCACTCGATTGGAAGAACAACCACTTCCTCCTGACCACTAATGGACTGAATCACAATGGCTAAATGATTTCCATCAGGAGAGCGTAGAGGTGTACCTGTTATGTGTCCTGGAAATGTTTGCGCTTGAATTTCACCCTCGGCTGAGACTATTAACACCTGGTTACCCGAAGATAGTGTGAGGAGCTGTGACAGGCGCACAAGGCCGCCGCCTGGACGGGGGCCGCCTGTCCAATGGATAGACGACTCACTGCTGGTGAGAGGGGTGGGGGGCATACCGGCCGGTTCGATTGCGCGCAGCCATAATTCATACTGCGATCCCGAATCGTTTTCTTGCTCCTTATGTAAGAGGAGCCAACGGCCGTTTGCATCAAATTCTCCGCTGGTAAAAGTGAAAGGCAGTGTCTCTACTTCGCCAGTGGCCGAATGATAAAGCCAGACCTGGGCGTCATTGGCGCTGCCAGAGAAATCCTGGAACAAAATAGCGTATTGTTGAAAACCGGTGGGGACGCCCCGGGCTATCTGGTGGGATGAGGGTAGCAAGTCAAATAACACTGCTACCGGCTGCGTATGACCTTCGAGCGTGGCGAGCAAGGGACCTTTCGTTGTCTGTGGAATCAGGTATATGGTTTCGTCCAACCAGACAGGCGGCCGTATATCCACTTCATCCAGGGGAGACCAGGCAGTGGTAGTGATCACCTGGCCGGTGGCCGTTTCCACAATAGCCGTGCCTCCATCCCATAAGTTGATCCCTACGTAGCGGCCTTGGGGTGAGATGGCATAGGCGTTCAGACCATGCGGCGCTACGCCCACCACCGGTAAAAGTTGCAGCGACTGAGCGGCAAAGGGGTAGTACAACCAGTATTGGCTTTGCCCCCGCAGCAGGTAAAACGCCTGAAAACGGTGAACGGCGGCCACCTCCTGGATAGGTTCTGGAAAGACATTCGTCAAATTTGTGTGGCTTTGATGGCAGGGATCAGGCAACACCCGCAAATTTCGGCCATAAAAGAGCAGGAAGTTGCCATCTGAGCGCCAGGCATGTCGGGGGAACGTTGCCCCGTCATAGCGAAAGGCAGCCGGCAAAGAGCAAATACCACCTGAAGAAGTGTTATAGAAGGTCAACCGCCCTGGTGGGAACGGCCCTGAAGGGGAGGCACTTCTTTCCAGGTCGGCGGCCGTGTATTGCCAGTAGGCGACGTATTGGCTGTTGGGCCAGGGCGACCAGCTATCCAGCCGAAGTTGTACCGGTTGCGGATCAGGCGTTGGCGTCGGCGTAATCAACGGCGGAGGTAGTACCTCAATGACAATTTTCGGCGCGTATTGGGCCAGGCTGAAGGTCAATTCGTAGCATCCGGGCGCGGTGACGCCCCAGGCGATGAGGTGTTGCACACGTCCCAGAGGGTTTCCCTCAATCTCTGAACTGTTCGCCATGGGGAGTACATGTTGTGGCTCCCAGATAACCGTATCATCGGCAGGTTGGCGTAGGAAGTAAACTTTTCCTTCTCCATCCAATCGTTCACCTGTGATGAGCAGGGGATCAGAAAATTGCGCATCCACCAGAAGCAACGTCGGGCTCCAATCGCCTTCGCTGATTTGTTCAGGTACACCTGAGGCGATGGAGAGCAACGGTACCGTTTCTTGTCCCCGGCTGGCCATCCATACCGGGAATGCTCCGGCCATCGTCGGCCCGGTACCGGCAAAAATTTGCTCAATGGGTGAGATGGGGCAGGCAAAACGAGTTGCGGAAGTGGGAGGCGCAGTTGCGGTCGGTGAATGAAGGTCAGGCACGGCCGTTGCCGTCGGGGCTGGGTTTACCGTGTTCGCAGTCGGTGGATGAAGCGCAGGCACGGCCGTTGCCGCCGGGGTTGGGTTTTCCACGGTTGGAAATTGTGGGCGAAAGAGGGACCAGGCGGCAATTATCAGGAGAACAACGATTAAAACAGACGCCAACTGACCCGCCGTTACCGACGGGTTGGGAAAACGGGAGCGTGGCGATGATTGCGCCCGGAGAGCCTGGTAGATGTTCGTTCGCAGCCACCACTCCGGTTCAGGAGCAGGCAAGGCAGCGATACGGCCGTCCATTGCCTGGTAAGCCGCCAATCGTTCACTTCCGGTTGGATCCGTTTCCAGGTAAGCGGCCAATTCACCTGGAGCCAGATCCCGATAAACAGCCAGTTGTTCAGGAATTGTGGCCATCTTCCACCTCTGTTTCGTAAGCCCGGCGAAACATCTCACGGGCGCGGTACAGGCGCGTTTTCACGGCGCCTTCGCTCAAATTCAGCACGGTAGCCACCTCCCGCACGCTAAGGCCATCATAGCTGTAAAGCAGGAGCGGCGCCCGATACTCTGGCGGCAGGGTGGCTAAGACACGCGCCACCTCATCTTGTTCGTGCATCTGCCAGGACGGGTCTTCCGTGGTGAGATGCCGCTTCTCTACCTGCCGCCAGGGCAACCAGGTAAATCGGCGGCGGCGCTTCAGGGCGTTAATTGCCAGGTTCGTCGCAATACGGTAAACCCAGGCGCGTGGATTTTCTATGGTGGGCAACTGCTCGGCCGCACGCAGCAACCGCAGAAACGTTTCCTGGGTCAGATCGTGAGCCAACTCCCAATCATTCACCAGACGATACAAATAAGCGAAGAGCGGCCGATGATATTCTTCAAACAATGCCGCCACCTGTTGGGTAGTGGTATCTAACGCTTTTGCCTCCGTGGTCATTACCTGTCCCGTCCTGTTCATTGCGCATTTCACTCTTCAACCAGTATGACAAATCAGTGAAGAGATTGGTCACAAAATGGCTCTTTGGGATTTCGTGAGATTTGGCGTGAAACGTGAGGCGTGAAACGTGATGCCTCTCTGGTCACGATTCACGTTTCACGCTTAATGGGTTGTCAACCCCCTGAATTCCTGAAGACCCACAAAAATTATATGGCAAGATAGGGTCACTCAGGAGAAGGGTTTTGGTTGAAACCAGATGTTGCGCTCAAAATCATAAGTTAACACCGTATGAATAAGGGACGTATGGGCTAACGGCCGTGCCCCTCTCCCCTTGCCCCCCTTCTAAAAACGGGTAAAACTGACCTGTTTTGCCAGATAACCCTGGCCCATCAAAACAAAAAAGGAGAGAGTATGAAAAAGTTACCATTGTTGTTTTTGCTATTGGCGCTGGCGTTGGTGGCCTGTGGCGGCTCTGAGCCAACCCCCACCCCCGTGCCACCCACCGCACCGCCTACGGCCGTGCCCCCCACCGTAGCCCCCACCACCGAAGCCCTCGGTTCCTACGTAGACACCCTGACACACGTGCCTGACCCCGACCTGACTGACATCACCTGGCACTGGGTACGGCGTGACCCCAACGGCAACCCCATTGACGAAATTGTGGTGCCCAACCCGGAAAACTACACCCTGCTGTTCAACGAAGATGGCACGTTTAACGCGAAAGTAGACTGCAACCAGATGAACGGCCGTTACGCCACCACCACCCCCGGCAGCATATTCATGGAAGGTGGCGCCATGACCATGGCTATGTGCCCCGAAGGGTCACTGGACAGCGCCATGACCCAAATGTTTGGCCCCGCCCAAAGTTACCGCTTTGAAGAGGATGGCAACACCCTGGTCTTTTCCTGGGCTGCCGGTGGGCCGGTAGATTATTACCAAAACGTCGTCGCCCCCATTGCCGAAACCCCCGGCTCTATGGTGGACGAAAGGGAACACACCCCCGACCCGGCCCTGATTGACCAGACCTGGGCCTGGGAACGGCGCGACCCCAACGGCAATGACATCCCCGCCATCACCATCAACAACCCGGAAAATTACACGATCATCTTCAACGAAGACGGCACATTTAACGCCAAAGTAGACTGTAATCAGATGAACGGCCGTTACGCCACCACCCCACCTGACAGCATCTTCATGGAAGCCGGCGCTATGACTATGGCTATGTGCCCTGAGGGGTCATTCAGTAACGATATGTTACAAATGTTTGGTCCCGCCCAAAATTACCGCTTTGAAGAAGATGGTAACGTGCTGGTTTTCCCCTGGGTAGCCGGTGGCCCGGTGGATTATTACCGTCTGGTGCCCACCGTAGTACTGCCCACCCCTGCTGAGGGCATGGCCTCCGGTACCGTCACCGCCCCCGATGGCATCTTCCTGCGCACCGGCCCTGGCGTCAACTACCCCTATGTGGGCGCTGCGCCACAGGGTACCACCGGTGAAATCATCGGCGTCAGCGAAGATGGGCAGTGGTGGCTGGCTAACGCCCCCAACCTGCCCGGCGGCCAGGTGTGGGCTTCTGCCCAATTTGTGGCAGCATCCAACACCGAAAACGTCCCGGTTATCACGGCCCCAGCCATCCAACTGTCCCTAACAGGCACACCGTGGGAATGGGTTTCTACCACAGACCCGGTAGGGGTAACGGCCGTCAATGAGCCTACTCGCTACGTGGTTCTTTTTAACGACGATGGCACTATCAACATCCAGGCTGATTGCAACAGCGTCTTGGGTACATATGCCACCGCTGCTGCCGACGTCACGGTCATCAGTGGGGCGGACATCACTATCACCCTGGGACCTTCCACCATGGCCGCCTGCCCAGAAGACTCCCAGGCAGACCAATTCCTGGCCCAATTGAGCAGCGCCGCCATCTACTTCATCCAAAACGGCAATCTCTATCTGGATTTACCGTTTGACAGCGGCACGATGCGTTTTGTGCCCCAGGGTACGCCGCCGCCCGCACCAGACGCGCCGGCCGCCGAAGGTGAAGGGCGCACCTTCTATCTGGTCTCCTTTGGCCCGGCCGCTGCGCCACAGCCCATCATCGAGGGTACGAAAATCACCGTCCACTTTGCCAATCACACCGTTTCCGGCAACGCCGGTTGCAACAATTACGCCGGCACAGTCGTCGCGGTAGACGATTACTTCCAGGTAACGGGCATCCTCACCACCCTGATGATGTGCGCCGAAGATGTGATGGCTCAGGAACAGGCTTATCTGGCCGG
>CAADGU010000635.1 GCA_900696625.1 uncultured Chloroflexota bacterium
AGCAGCAGCACGGCCGTTGCCGTATACACGCCAATCGCCAACACCCCCGCCAACGCCGGTCGCCAGGTATCTTGCCGCGCATAAGAGGCAAAGACCAACATCTGGTCAATCCCGGCAAAAGCCAGCCCCAACAGGTAAAAACGGAGGACGCGGCTGGTAATTTCAGAATCGGCGGCAGTGAAACGGCCGTGTTCCAACAGCAGCACCACGATAAATGGCGCCAACGCAAACAGCCCCGCCCCCGCCGGTAAGAGCAACGCCACCACCAGGCGGATGCCCCCCGCCAGCGTCGCCTTAAACTCTTCCACCCGCGCCGCTGCTGCCTGCGGGTCAACCAGTTTGGCCGCCTGGACAGATGAGGCGATTTGTGACAGCGTGGGCAATGTGGCTAAGGAGAGCGCCGTCACCACCAGCCCCAGGGGGAACTGGTAGAGCGTGGTGGCATAGGTCATGTAGGTGACGCTGTTATCGCCCGTTAAAATTGCCAGCCGGTAGCTGATCCAGATGGCGATCTGGTTGACCACCAGCCCGGCCAGAATGGGGGTATACAGAATGACAATCCGCCGCACCGCCGGATGCCGCCAATCGAGCCGCCAATGGAAACGGCCGTCGCGCAGCCCTGGCAACTGGATGGCAATTTGCAGCGCCGACCCCAGCAGCATGCCCCACACCAGGCTGGTAATCTGGTCGGGCCGCAGCAGCGCCGCCACCACAATGGCCCCGTTAAACACGGCACTGGTAAACGCCGGATAGGTAAACCGCTTCAAAGCAAACAGTAGGCCAGACAGCACGCTGGCAATACTCAAAAGCAAAACGGCCGGGGTTGCCAGCCGCATCAAATCCACCGTCACCTGGAACAGCGCCGGGTCGCTAAAATTGCGCGCCCCGGCCAGCCAGGCCACCTGCTCGGCAAAAACCTCCACCAGCACCACAATCAGGCACAGCACAAAGGTAGCCAATGACAGCACGGCGCTGCCCACCCGCCATAGCTCCGCGCGCTTTTCGCGGCTGGCATAGTCGCTAAAAACGGGCACCAGGCTGGAACTGACCATTTCGCCGCCGCTGATCAGATTGAACAAGGTCATTGGGGCCAGCGAAGCGACGGTGAACGCGGCCAGCAGCGGCGAGGTGCCATACAGGTTGGACTTGACAATTTCGCGCACCAGGCCCAACACCCGGCTGGCAATGTTGCCAATGGCCAGTACCGCCGCTGCCTTGACCACACCGCGATCCTCACCCAAATTTTTGGGCGAGGTGGGGGGGGGTGTTTCTACGGCCGTGACCACCGGCTGCGTATTCACATCGGGCGAATCAGTGGACTCTATCAATCGTTACCATCCAAAAAGTAATTGGGTAATTGGGTAATTACGTAATTACCCAATTACCTTCTTCCATTCGGGCGGCATTGTAGAGGATAGGCAGGGGGTGGGCAAACGGTATCAGGCTACGGAACTGGTTTGTTATGCCTACGTTCACGGTTTGGGTGGCAAGTGACGAGTGACGAGTGACCAGTGACCAATGACGAGTGACGAGTGACGAGTGACCACTTGCCACCCTCTCTCAATTCCTGGTCAGCAGCAGATTGCCATACACGTCTACGGCCGTGCCCCACTCCGGTGGCACAACAATGGTGGTGTCATACTGGAAGACGATGGCCGGGCCGGGGAATTGGTAGCCGGGGCGCAATTTTGTCCGGTCATATAAACGAGTGACGACGGGCTGCTGGTTAAACCACGCCTCTTTTTCGCCCACCAATGCGGCCGTGGCATCTGGTTCACCCAGCGGATATTGGGGCAAAGGGGGTGGGATGACGGGGGCTACGGCCGTGAGCCGAATCGTCACAATATCCACCGCCGCGTCTGGTTGGTGGTAGCCGTAGCGGGTTTGGTGAGCGGTGTGGAAGTCGTCGGTAATCGGTAATCGGTGATCGGTAATCGGTGAACGATCAATGGGAATGGTGAGTTCGTGGGATTGGCCTTTGTAACGCATATCTAAAGCATAATGCAAGGTCACGTTGTTATGCCCTTCCGTCGCCATCTCGCTGGCGGCGCGTTCTTCCAGAGGCAAAAACTGTTCCTTTAACCACTCGTCAATCTCCCAATCTCCAATCTCCAATCTCCCAATCTCTTCCATTACAGTTTTTGAATAATCCTTCGTCGGCGCGGCCACCAACATGCCCAACGCCGACAGCACACCCGGCGAGGGTGGGATGAAGACACGCGGGATGTGCAGATTGGCGGCCAGTTCGGCGGCGTGCAGCGGCCCCGCGCCGCCAAAAGGCAGCAGCGTAAACAGGCGCGGGTCATAGCCCCGCTCCACAGAAATGTGGCGAATGGCCCGTTCCATGTTGGCGTTCGCCACCTGAATCACCCCCCACGCCGCCACTTCCACCGACGCCGCCCCCATCACCCCCGCCAGTTCGCCCAACGCCGCCCGCGCCGCGCCCACATCCAACCGCATCGCGCCGTCCAAAAAATGCGCTGCATCCAGTCGCCCCAATACAAGATTGGCGTCTGTCACGGTGGCACGAGATTGGAGATTAGAGATTGGAGATTGGGTGGCGTCTTTAATCTCTAATCGCCAATCTCCAATCTCTTTCCCATAACACGCCGGGCCGGGATCAGCGCCCGCGCTTTGCGGGCCGACGTGCAGCGCCCCGCCCGCATCCACGTGGGCCAGGCTGCCACCGCCCGCGCCAACGGTGTGGATGTCAATTAGGGGCAGGCGCAGGGGCATCCCGGCAATGTGGCCGCTGGTGGTGGTGGGCACACGGCCGTGACACAAGGCCACATCTGTACTCGTCCCACCCATATCAAAGGTGATGAGGTCGCTAAAACCGGCCTGGGCAGCCACATAGTACGCCCCCACCACGCCGCCCGCCGGGCCGGAGAGCGCCGTGCGCGCCGCCTGCTGCCCGGCCATCTCCGCGCTAATGACGCCGCCGTTGCTCTGCATGATGGTCAACGGCCGTGCCCCCAACCCATCCGCCAATCGCCCCAGATACCGGCTCATCAACGGGGCCACATAGGCGTTGATGACGGTGGTAGACGTGCGCTCGTATTCGCGGTATTCGGGTAGGATGTCAGAGGAGAGGGAGATGGGAAGATTGGAGACTAGGAGATTGGGCGATTGAGAGATTAATTGTTGGATTTGTTGTTCGTGGGCGGGATATAAAAAGGAAAAGAGTAAACATACGGCCACCGATTCGATTTGTTCTGCGGCCAGTTTTGCCAGGATGAGGCGCAGGTCATCCGGGTTGAGGGGGCGCAGCACGTCACCCTGGGCGGTGATGCGTTCGTCCAGTTCAAAACGCCAGTGGCGGGGAACGAGTGGGAGCGGTTTTTGGGGAACCAGGGCGTAAATGTCAGGCCGGTTTTGACGGCCGATTTCCAGCACATCGGCGAAGCCTTTGGTAGTGATAAGGGCGGTACGCGCGCCACGCCGTTCCAGCAGGGCGTTGGTGGCGACGGTGCTGCCATGCACAACGGCCGTGCCTTCTGGCACAAGCAGCACCTCTATCCCCTGCAAAATGGCCGCCGACGGGTCAGCCGGGGTGCTGAGTTGTTTGTGGATTTGTATACGACCATCGGCGCCCACCCAGACAAAATCGGTGAAGGTACCGCCGGTATCTACGCCTAATCGCCAATTCATGTTGAACCTGCTTGTAACGATTCACTGTTCTCTGCGTTCTTTGCAGTTAAATACCAGTCATGAATATAACCAGCAATCCTCCTTACTGCCAGTTCCCCACCTGTTCACGGTGATCACGGCCGTCTCCCTCATGGTATAATCCGGCTATGAGCGACCTGTCCAACCCCCATGATCGCTTTTTCAAAGAGACGTTTGGCCGCCTGGAAGTGGCGCGGGATTTTTTTGCCCACTACCTGCCGGAAACCGTCACGGCCGTGAGCGATGGCGGGTGGC
>CAADGU010000636.1 GCA_900696625.1 uncultured Chloroflexota bacterium
CGGTTGAGCTGGTGGTGGCGGCCCAATCCCAGACGGAAAGCGCCATCATCAGCCAGGACACCCGGCCGGTGACGCTGCTGCCGTATGAGGCGGTGGCCGTGGAATTGACGCCCACCAGCCAGACCGTACCCTCCGGTACCCTGACAGCCGCGTTCACGCTCATCGTGACGAACACGGGTAATGTGGTGACCACCTACAGCTTCCAGAGCAGCGTGCCAGGAGCCGCCAGCCAGGCGGAACTGCCAGCCCTGCCCTTGCCCGCGCATAGCACCGCCCACCTGCTGCTGACGGTGACGGCGACCGGCGGCGGGACGTATGTGGTAACGGGCACGGCCGTGTCGGCCAACAACACCACCGCCAGCGACACCGCCACCCTCATCATCCCCGGCGGCCCGCCGCCGCCGGATAATCTGGTGATTTACCTGCCGATCATCCTCAAGCCGTAAAACAAAAAGACCCGAAGGGTTTTGGAAACCCTTCGGGTCTTTTGTGTTGGGATAGGAGGGGAGGGGGTACGGCCGTGAGGCTTCAATAACTCGCCTAACGATAAGCATAAGCCGCGCCGCGACTGCGTGGAAAGCTCCTTCGATAGAAAACTACCCGAAAGCGCGTAGCACCTTCGCTGGCAGCCGCGCAAGCGGTGTCGGCTTGATGCAATGTTAGCCCGCTGCTTGTTTTACAGAGCTACACCCACAATGCTGTCCCCATTTTTTGCTTTTGCAAGTCGCAATGCTATTGTGGCTTCTCTCAGAGTCCTACCATATCCTATACTACTATGAAGACCTGTCTTCATCGGTTATATCATGGTATAACTCTTTCAAATGCTCTTTGAGTTCATCCAGGGTTTCACCTTGCGTCCAATAATCCGGGTAATCCTGAAGATATCCCAGCCAATCATCACCTTCTTGCCAATAAACAATTTTTACTGCCTGCATTTTTACCATCCTTGTCAGGGAAATCCCTGATTCTGGTTACGGGTTGATGGAATACAACTAATTGTAATTTGAGCCAGAAAGATTGGTCAAGGGCAATGAGTAAGTTGATTACGGGTCACGAATGGTTACATAGAAAAAGTCGCGCTGCGACTGCTTCAAATAGCGGTCGGGATTGGTAGACATGCCTTCCGGCAGCAAAGGTTCGGCTGCCAGCGTTTCCCCATCAGCGCGGATGGCGGCAAAATGCACCCAGGTTTCGTTGATGTCCAGCAGCAGGCTGTTGTAAGCGCCGGCCGTTTGCATGGCTTCGGCCAGGGCAGGCATACTCAGGCTGGGGCCGGCGGCAAAATAGAGAATTTGTCCATCGGCGCTTAAGCCCAATGCCGAACGCCAGGTAACAACGTCACCATTGATGCTGCTGCCCCAGGTGGCGGCGCTGCCATTGTAAACGCGGTCGGTGATCTGGCCGTTTTGGGTGATCAGGCGGGCATTTTGCCGCCAGGATTGGTAATTGCCGTTGGCGGAGATGTCGTTCCCCCATTCGCCAATCTGGAGACGGCCGTCGCCCTCGCCAATGGTAATGGTGGCATACCCATCTTTGGCGGGCAGCACCGTCAGCCCATCGGCCATGGCCCCATAAGCGCCGTGTGAAGCCATAAAACCACCGCTAAATGTCGCCAGCAAATAACCTGGCGCCTTGTGGTCAGTGTTCATCAGCCCATACCCACGTGGGCCATCGGGCAGCGCCGGTTCTTCACTGCCCAATACATAATGCAGCCGCGTCTGGCGCAGGTCAAAAGCAACGATAGCGGCCAGGGCATACGGCCGTGCCGGATCCGGCTGCAAAAATGTGCGCACCGCCACCACTTCCCCGACCGGATTGAATAGATAGGATTGCCAGATGCCTTCCCCTGCCAGCGTACCCAATGGGGTTAGCGGGGGCAGTGTCCAGGGGGTGGGGCTGGGGGTGACGGTAGCTGACGGTACCGGCGTGGCTGTGGCCGTAGGGGTGGTGGGGGCAGCGTCTGGTGTACTGGTGGCGGCCTGAGCGTTAGTGGCTGTGGGCGTGGGTAAGAGCGTTGGTGTATGTGAGGAGGTAGCAGTCAGGGTGGGGAGGGGGACGGCCGTTACTTCCCAGGGAGCGCTTACCTGGGCCAGCCCGGCCTGGTATTGGGTTTGCCGGGCGGTATCTTGCAGGGCGAAGTAGATAGTTTCCAGCCGGCCAACGCCTTCATTGCCGATGATGGCCCGTAAGGGTTTGGCCGCTTTGGCGCCTATTTGGGGAAATAGGGTGAGGATGAAAATGCCAATGGCGACGGCCGTGAATAATAATAGCACCATCCCCCCAAAAATTCGTCGTTTTGATTGCATATCAATAGCCGTTTGGGTTGTGCGATTGCCAGTTCCAGGCATCGCGGCACATGTCGCTTATGCCTTTTTGTGCCCGCCAGCCCATTTCCTGAAACGCTTTGCCGGCGTCGGCATAGACGCTGGCGACATCGCCGGGACGTCTGGGGGCCACGCGGTATGAGATTTTTTGGCCGGTGGCCTGTTCAAAAGCGTGGATGACTTCCAGGACGCTGGCGCCCTGGCCGGTCCCTAAATTATAAATGGCGACGCCGGGCTGCTGCGCCAGTTTGGCCAATGCCGCCAGATGGCCTTGCGCCAGGTCTACCACGTGAATGTAGTCACGCACGGCCGTGCCATCAGGTGTGGGATAATCACTGCCAAACACCGATAGTTCCGGCAATCTACCCACCGCTACCTGGGTGATAAACGGCATCAAATTATTGGGGATGCCATGCGGGTCTTCCCCGATCTGGCCGCTGGCATGAGCGCCGACGGGGTTGAAGTAGCGCAGCAGGATGATGTTCCAGGCGGCGTCGGCGTGGTGTAAGTCCATCAGAATGTCTTCAATGATGAGTTTGGTACGGCCGTAGGGGTTCACGGCTGAACGCGGAAAGTCCTCGGTGATGGGCAAGGACGCCGGTTCGCCGTAAACGGTGGCGGAGGAGCTAAAGGCCAGATTTTTGACGTTGTGCTGCTGCATCACCTGGCACAGATTGATGGTGCCGGTCAGGTTGTTCTGGTAATAAAGCAGGGGCACAGCCACAGATTCATTGACAGATTTTAACCCGGCAAAGTGGATGACGGCCGTGATGGTGTGGCGGGCAAAAACAGAGGTCAGGGCTGCTTTATCCAGTAAATCAATCGGGTAGAAGGTCAGGCTTTTGCCCGCTAAACGTTCAACACGCACCAGTGATTCTTGTTTGCTGTTGCTCAAATTGTCTACAACGACCAAATCATACCCCGCCTGCAACAGTTCCAGACAGGTATGGCAGCCAATATAACCGGCTCCACCAGTTATTAATATCTCCATTATTCACCTTGCATTTTACCGCTGGTTATTTGTTGAGGGGTTACATGTTCCCGCAATAGCTTTTTCAACCTTAATGGGATTCGCTGTGCTATGATCCAAAAGCGTATGTAATCATCAAACCACGTTTTTTTTCTCCCAACAATGGATATGAGGAGCCAGAAGAACCTTCGTGTTGCGTACCACATATCACTTGCAAACCAGCGTGCCGTCATGTATGGTCTCTTATCAGCAGTCAGGATAATGTGAGATTCGGCCAGTCCCCGACCTCTGTGGTAAATATAGTTCTTATTAAGACGCTCTGGCGCTACCAGATGATAGACTGGCCCATCTGGTACATACATTACTTTCCAACCAGCCTTATTGATTCTATCAGCCATCTCTGTTTCGGCCGCAGCAAGCGGTTGATTCCCTATTTTGCTCAAATCGGTGCGCAGGAAACCCAACTCACCAAACAAGCTACGTCGAATGGCCATGTTGCACGACAATGGAAACTGATACCATTCAGAAAGTTGGGTTATTTCAGAGTAAGGCAGGGCGTAGCTGCTCAGTAATGCCTGCAAATCCCCTTGCAACCACCACGGTACTTCTTGCCCCTGGTAATCAAGTACAGAAGGGCCTCCAGCACAGCCGACGCTGGGTTCATTGAATACATCCAAGAGAGTGTTGAGCCATTGGGGAGGGGGCGGTGAGTCATCATCTAAAAAACAAATTATCTCGCCACGGGCCTCTGCCACACCTCTGTTGCGCGCATATGAAGCGCCTTGTTTTGTCTCACATATGTAACGTACCTCTAAATCAGGATGATCTTGAATATACTTCAAGCAAACCGTTAGCGTATTATCGCCTGAGTTATTATCAACAACAATAATTTCAAATCTCTTCGGATCAGATTCCAGGTTGGCCAGTGCGGCCAGGCATATGGACAGGTAGGTTGCACGATTGTAAGTGGCAACGATGATACTTGCTTCTAGTTGACGGGACATCGCATCCTTTCTTCGATTAATGTGTGGCAGTCTGAAAATAGCTGCCACATGGTGGGCCATACTGCGATCATGCCGACTTGTATGAAAGATCGGGTCAGTATGTTGCTACACATCTTCTCAGAGGGTTTTCCTGAATTGTTGACAACACTTCAAAGCTATTGCCAGGCAGATTCAGGCTTATTATGCTTTCTACGGCTCGTCCCAGGCTCAGCCGGCCAATTGTAGGAATTATAGTTGAGCAAAACACTGCTTGCAGTCCCTTTCCTCTGCGGAGTGAAAAAAATTAAAAGGATTACTCACCTCTGGCAGGATCATAGAGATAGATGTGCAAGTTGTTGTCATCTGCTGTGCGCAAAAAAAGTACCTCAATTAACTCTGCGTTGTTTTCTACCCACCACTTCATATCCTGGTTTCCCCAAATGGTCTCGGAATCCAGGACAAACCAATACCGCTGCCCGCTTTGGCGTACAGTTTGGGGGTTCACCTCTGACCAGGAAACGATCTCTTTACCCCCCAGGTAATAGGGGCCAAACTCTGTCCACCAGGCCACTACCACATCTTCATCTTGAAGATTTTCGTTGACAATAGCGAAGGCGCTTTTCCAGTCACGCCGGTTGCCATGGTTCACATGATAATAGAGCAGGTGCGCGCCGGCTGCATCTATTAGAAACATCACCAGTACACCAGCCGCCAAAATTTTACCTTTATTCTTTGTTTCGGCGAACAGTCCGGTCACGGCCGTTGCCGCCAAAATTATCCAGCTTGTTAAGGTCACAAACACATAACGCGACTTGGTAAAAATGAAAGGGTTCAGCAGCAGCAGCAGGAGTACCGGCAGGGCAGCCGAGATCAACAGCAGCAAGCCGGCCCGGCTTCGTTGGGATACCAGGTAGAGGCCACCAAAGCCGGCCAGCACCATTAACGGTACACCCACATCGAACATAATAAAAGACGCCAGCCGCAGGGGGTCGTCAACCGGCTCGTTATAAGACAGTTCCATCGAAGCAATAAAAAAGGAATAATCAGTAAGGACATAACGCGCGGCGTCCACCAATACCAGCACAATCCCCGGCAGCAAAATAAGGGCCAGATTACGCCGCCGCCAGCCAACGGGTTTCTCAAAGGGCAATACCCACAACACCAGCAGATAAACCACCACCACCGGCCCTAAGAAACCGGCCATAAACCGTTCACGGGCGGCAATGCCCGCCAGCAAGAAAAAGAGGACGATGTACCAGGGGCGATCCCGCTCCAGGGCAAAGTAGATGGCAAATAAAGCCAGCGTGTAAAGCAGTAGCAGCATGGAATAGGAGCGGGCGTTTTGTGACCAGAATAAATGCCAGGGAGAAATGGCTAACAAAAGGGCAGCCAACAAAGCCACAAACGGGTCAAACAGGCGACGGGTAGGGAAATAGAGCAGGGGGATGCTGACAACACCCACCAACGCTGGCACCAGACGCGCACTCCACTCAGTGGTTTCTAAAAATTGCCTGGTTATGCTCATCAACAGGATGGATGGTGGTGGTCGCACCTGAAGAAGGACAACAGGGTTGTGGAAAATATCACCTAGATTTTGGATGCGCCCTAATGTATAAAGCTCGTCTATCCAAAGACTCCAGGCGCCCAATTTGTAGAAACGCAGCATGGCAGCCAGCAGGGTAATGGCCGCTAACAGCGCATATTGATAATGTGGTTTGTTTGGTATGTCTGTCAGAGTAGATTTCAAGCGAGGTATCATTTTTTTGTCAGGATGGCGGTGCGAAAGAAATCAACCGAACCGCGTGCCAGGCCACGTATGGCCCCTAAATTCCCTTTCTTGCCTTCACGAATGAGGATGTGTAGCGCCAGATACGGCGCGCCAATCAGGAAGAAGACCAGTTTTTGGCCCGGCGAGGCATGGCGGCGCATGAAGGTGAACCAGTGGCGGGACTTATGCCGGGCGTAGTTTTCACTGTAGCCTTTGCCGTAGGTATGGCTAACTTCGTGGTAGGCAACGGCTTGTGGTGCATAAAGGGCACGGTAGCCGGCTTTTTGCAGCCGCAGTGAAAAGTCGGCGTCTTCGGGGCCAAAGGGGTCGAAAATGGTATCAAAACCGCCCAGTTGTTCAAACACATCGCGGCGTACCATCATGGCGCCGCCACAGCAGATGCAGGGTTTGACGGTGTCGTATTGGCCGTGATCAATTTCGTTGAAGCCAACGGGCATGAACTGGCCGAGGGTGAAGTTGATGGTGTTGCCGCCGCCGTCGTTCAGCCTTTGGGGATCGTGCATGAAGCGAAGTTTGGCCTGAGTCTGTCCAACGGCCGTGTCCCCCACAAATGGCGCATACAGCCCACTAACAAATTGTGTTTCCAACCGCATGTCATTGTCCAAAAACAGAAAATGGGTGGGCTGCCACAGTTGGGCTGCCAGGGCCGCCGCCGCATTACGGCCAGAGGCTACGCCCAGGTTTTGGTCATGCTGGTGGACGGTGATGCCGGGGAAAGCGTGTTGCAGGGCGGCAACGGTGTCATCCTGCGACCCATTATCCCAAACCAACACCTGAAAGGGTGGTTCAGGTATTGCCAGCAAACTTTCCACCACCGCCAGCGCTTTCTGGCGCTGGTTGTAGGTGAGAATGATAACGGCTATGGACGGCCGTTCATGTTGACTATCGTTCAAATCCTTCTCCATCTTCACGTTATCAGTATGGCCTGGTAAGTTTAAGTTTCAGCTTGCGCTTAAAACCCCTGATAGACAAATGGCGCTTCTCCTTCACCCTGCTTGACAATGAGTAGTAAGAAAATGGCAACTGCCAGGAGCGCGGCCTGCACGGGGCGTGGCCAACGTAGAAAGACCGTCTCACTATGCCCCCGTCGCTGCGCCCAATCCAGCCCTACCGAAACCAGGATAAGAGGCACAATCAGCACAATGCGCCGGTGGATGAATCCCCAATTCCCCCAACTGAACAGGCCGCGCCAAAATTCCAGCGCCAGGGGGATTTCCAGACGGAACGGAACCCAGGCCAGCATCACCAGCACAAAGACAATGGCCATAGCCAGACCTTGCCGCCACCACGGTTGTTGGTGGGGCGGCACAACCGGGCCACGCAAGGCCAACAGCCGCTCGCCAATCTGGTAAATACCATGCAGGCCACCCCACAGCAGCATGTGGCCGCTGAAGCCGTGCCACAGCCCGCTGACCAGCATTGTCGCCAACGGTGGCAAGGCCAGGTTGCTCCAATGACCACGTTGGCGACGACGGCGCAGCAGTGACCGGCTGAGCGGAAAATAGATGTAATCGCGCAGCCACTCAGATAAGGTGATGTGCCAGCTTCGCCAAAACTCGGTGAAGTTGCGGGCAAAATAGGGTTGGGCAAAATTGGGTGAGAGTTCTATGCCAAACAGGCGGCTGACGCCGCGCACAATGCTGGTGTACCCGGCAAAATCATTGTAAAGGGCAAAACCATAGGCCAGCAGCCAGCCCCACAATTCCGGCGCGCTGAATGCGCTGGGGCGCAAAAAGACCTCCGCGGGAATGGCATGAAGCAAGGTGTCGGCAAGCAGCAGTTTCCGGGACGCGCCGATGATGATGAGCGTGAGGCCACTGGCGACCACGGTGTTGTCCACGACTTGTGGTTGCTGCAGCCGGGGCAGAAAGTCACGGGCGCGTTCGATGGGGCCGGCCAGGAGTTTGGGAAAGTAGGCCAGGTAGAGGGCAAAATCGAGGGGTTTATTGACGGCCGTAACCAACCCCCGGTACACATCTGCCTGATAAGAGATCAATTCCAACACATAATACGATAAACCCACCGGCACCAGAATTTGCATGGCCTCTGACCCCAAGGGCTTCCACAAGGCCAACAACTGCGGCACAAAAAAATCCGCAGACCGAAAGTAGACCAGCGCCAACACATTAAGCCCCACACCCACCCATAACAAAGTGCGGCGTCGCTGCTGCGCATGTTCCAGGCGGCGCGCCAGCGTATAATTGGCAGCGGTTAGCAGCAGCAGCACCAGCGCAAATTGCCAGGCCCAACTGATGCAAAAAGCATAGGACACTATTAACAGCCAGCCAATCTGCCATCGTCGCGGCAGCAGAAAATAGACGACCAGCGTTATGGTTACAAAGAGGATAAAGGTTGCCGAAGCAATGGACATTTATGGCCCTCGTTGCGTGCGCGCCAGTTCACCATTTTTGACGGCCTGGCTTATCTGGTGGCCTAACCAGGCGCTGAAAATTTCGGCCCCTTTTGCGTTCAGATGGCTGTAATCCATCCAGCTATCATCCGGGAAGAGGCGCAGCGAGGATGTTTGCCAGAAGGGAACATGATAGCGGGCGCTCGTTTCGTTTACGTACCGGGTGAAGGTGTCGTGATCAGCCGCAGCATCGCCAAAGAAAAAGAAATACGTGTCTGGCACGGGCATTTCCAGCACCAGAAATTGTCCCGGCGCCTGCTGCTGCGCCAGTAACATTTCCAGGCCAGCCTGGTTTTCCGCGTCCAACTGATAGTCAGACAGCAAACGGTAATAGTATTGAATTTGAAATTCGGGGTTGTTGGGGTCGGGCGGCACGTTAATGTAGTCGGCCACTGTCTCATCCGGGTCATACCCAAGACGACCGCGCGCTGTTTCCGGCCCATAATAGCTGCGCAAGGTATCTCGATATTGGAAGCGGGACAGGTTGTACAGCAGGCGACGATAGCGATAAAGAGCGGAATGTTCTATTAACCACCCTTCCAGGTTGAAGTGTCCCATCCGGTATTGTACCCAGGGCATATCCAGTATCACTGTCGTATCCCTGTCAGTTCGGGCGACGGCTAAATCGCGGGCGTCCAGGCCATAAATGAACAGGCGTGGCTGGTAATCTTCGATCAAGATTTTGGCTAACGCCCCGGCAGGCATGGTGGGGATGGCATCTACGCCGAAATTGAAGCAGGTCAGCGTTTCGCCAGTTTCCTCCTGGTAAGCGCGGGCAAAAACCAGGGGGTCAAAGCCGCTCACGACCATGGAGTTGCCCAGGACGATGCAGTCAACACGGCCGTCTTCTTCTTCCACTTGCTGCAACCGATGCCATTGCACCTCAAATTGGCGGTGGCGAGTATTCAACGTGGGGGCCATCAGGCGGGATTGGAAGGCGGGCTGGCGCACAACGGCCTCGGCCATGCCTGTCAGGATAAGCAGGAAAAGCAGGGTGAGGAGGGGGAGGTGGAGGGACGGCCGTGTCAATCGCAGCATGACTTTATCCTGATTCCGGTCCCAAATTTTGCATTTGCCCCTAAAAGCCCTGGTATACAAAAGGCTTCGTCGCTGTGCCTGTACTCACAATGATAACCAGAAAAACAACTGTCGCCAGGAGAAAAGCTTGGACCGGACGAGGCCAGCGCAGAAAAACAAATTCGTCACGGTAATGATGCTGCACAAAATCAAGCCCAACAGCCACCAGGATATAACCCACAGCCAGCATTAACCGGCGATAGTGAAGACCGAATTCACCAAAATTGAGCAATTGTTTCCAAAATTGAATAGCCTCAGGCATCTCCATTAGAAATGGTACCCAGGCCCACATGACCAATATAAATACCACTCCCATTGCCAATAATTGTCGCCAGCGTGGTCTTTGGTCAGGCGCTACGACTGGCCCTCGCAGCGATAAGATGCGCTCGCCAATTTGGTACACCCCATGCAAGCCGCCCCAGACCAGCATGTGCAGGCTAAAACCGTGCCACAGACCGCTAGCCAGCATGGTGACCATTGGCGGCACAACCACATTCACTATATTAGTACGGTTGCGATTGCGGCGCAGCAAGGAGCGCAATGTGGGGAAGTAGATGTAGTCTCGTAGCCAATGTGACAGGGTGATGTGCCACCTGTTCCAAAACTCGCCGAAATTACGCGCAAAATAAGGTTGCTGAAAGTTGCGTGACAGTTCAATCCCAAACAGGCCACTGACACCCCGTACCAGACTGGTGTATCCGGCAAAATCATTGTACAGTGCAAATCCATAGACGATTAGCCAGCCCCACAGTTCAAACGCACTAAAAGCCGCTGGTGTTGTTAACACATCCGCTGGTATGGATGCCGTCAGGCTGTCAGCTATGATCAGCTTGCGCAGCAAGCCCAGCACAATGAGCGTGAAACTGCGCGCCAGAACATCATTGTCCACAATGCGCTGCCGGGACAACAGCGGCAAAAAGCTGCCGGCGCGTTCAATCGGTCCGGCTAACAGTTTTGGGAAATATGCCTGATACAACGCATAATCTACCAGGTTGTCCGTTGCTTCTACCTGTTTCCGGTAAACATCAATCTGGTAAGAGATATTTTCGACAATATAAAAAGAAAGCCCAACCGGTAAAAGGATTTGCACCACGCCTAATTGTGTGGTTATACCCAGGCTTGTTAGCAATCCTGCCAGGTCAGGCACGAAAAATTGTGCCGAGCGGAAAAAGACCAGGACAAATATATTGAAACCAATGCCCGCCCAAAGCAGCCCTTTGCGTCTTTGTTCTGCCCCCTGTAGGCGCCGTGCCAGCAGAAAATTGACAACGGTTGTGAGCAGCATGACCAGGGCAAACTGCCAGGCCCAACTGATGCAAAACGCATAAGAAATCAGCAGGAGCCAATAGTTTTGTGGCCGGCGCGGCAGCAAATAATAAATTGTCAACGAGATGAGTAGCGCGATGGCAAATGAGCTTGATGTTATTTCCATAGGTCATTACCTGCTATTTTTGTCATCAGTTTCTGCCGGAAAGTTCACTGTTCCCTCCAGGGCAGCCTGTCCTAACCGGCTTCCCAGCCACTCGCTAAAAAGCGGGGCACCTGTGGCGTTGAGATGATTGTAGTTAAACCAGAGATCATCAGGAAAAAGTTGCAAATCGGTAGTTGTCCAAAATGGCACGGCCGTGCCCCCAACACGCTGTGTCACTCCATCAATAAACCTGTTGTAATCTTCTTCACCATTGCCAAAGTAATAGAAAAAAGTCTCAGGTACTGGCATTTCCACTATAACTACCTGCGTTGCTGGACTGTTGAGCGCCAGCACCCGATCAAGTGCCGCTAGATGTTCGGGTAAAAGCTGGAATTTTGTGAGAGAGCCAAAATAGTTTTCGTGATAGGGATGATCGCTTTGGGGGTCAGGCGGTTGGGCAACATTAAATGGGCCAGGCCCGGTCAAGGGAAAAAAGCCGTCACGCCAGGCGCCATCGGTCTCCATTATAAAACGGCGTATCTCTGAGGGAGATGTCTGCAATGTTAACAACTGCCGGATGACATCCCGATGGCGATAAAGGGCTGAATGCTCATACAACCAGCCCGCAATTGTGAATTGGCCGAGTTTGTACTGAGTCCAGGGAATTTCTGAAAAATCAGCGCCCCCCGGTTCGGCAGCCGAAACCGTGAAATTAAGCGCTTCAATGCCAATGAGCAGTAATCCTGGTGAATACTCATTTACCACAATCTGCGCTAGATCCGCCATATCCACCAATGTAAATGCACCAGAGCCAAAGTTAAAACATTTAATGTCCTTGCCGGTTTCTTCACGGAAGGAGGTGGCAAACGTATCTGGCTTAAAGTTGGTCATCACGGTCGAGTCACCCAGCATTACGCAATCAACCGCATCACGACCAGAGGCAAAGTCTCGCAGCGCATCCAGCCGGCTTTCCAATACCTCGTCTGTGCTGCCCACACTGGGAACGCCCAAAATTGCCTGGGCGATGGAGGTGCGTACCAATAGCTCCGCCACCGCTAGATAGCTCAGCAGCAACAAAACGAAGAGAATAGCGAAACGGCCGTTCGTAAACTGCACACGAAAAGTGGGTTCGGCGCGCGGCAATTTCATCGATTCGCCGTTGGCGCTTCTGAAAAGCGCAAGTTATCGGCAGCCATCATCTGCACAATCTGATGCCCTAACCACTCACTAAAAATGTTCGCTCCTGTCCAGTTCATATGACTTCTATCCCACCAGCCTTCGTCGGGTATCAGCGATAGTGGGGAAGTTTGCAGGAAGGGCGTGCCTTCAGCCGCCAACACATGGCTCACCTCGTCTGCAAAGCGATCATAGTCCTCTTTGCCATTCTCGAAATAATCATAATATGATTGTTGCACCGGCATTTCCACCACAATGACCTGAACGCTATCATTTCGTTGTGCGATCACCTGTTGTAACCCCTGAATGTTTTCCGGTTTGATCTGGTAGGGTTGGAACCATTGTGCCGCTACCTTCGCCGCCACCTGAAAATGAATTTCCTGTGGAGGACGTGTTTTGGGAAGGAAGCCATTTAAATCCTGAGGGGAATATGCCATTTCTCGCCAGGAGGCGGGATCTAGTTTGAGAAAATTGTTGATCTGAACGGCGTAGCGGAAAACATAGGAGTTTGTATAAAGCCAGCCCCGCAGCGTCCAGTTGCCTGCCTGTTGTTGAACCCAGGGCGTGTCCAGGATAACCTGCGTTTCTTCGTCTGCCATGCCTGGCGCAAAGTCTCGTGCAGAAGTACCATAAATTAACAACTGGGGATGGTATTTTGCCACAATAATGGGGGCCAGTACCCCGGCTGCGCTGGCGGGTAAGGCTTCTATCCCCAGATTGAAACAATTAATCTTCTGCCCTGTCTCTTGTTGAACAACCTCTTCAAAGATGTCGGGATCATATCCCAGCCAGACCAGCGAACTGCCCAGGAAGATGCAATCTACAGGCCCTTCTCTGGCCACTAAATAATCAAGCCGGGCCAATTGTAGCTCTAATTGATGATGCCTGCTGCCCAGGCTGGGCACGAGTTGAATCAAGCGCGGTTGGAGAAACTCGACACGTAACACGGCCTCCAAACCAGCAAACATGAGCAGCAGCATAACCAGCGAGATACTGAGGGTATGCCCAATGGGCCTTTTAATTTGCAGCGTTCGATCAGGCATAGGTGTTTCTCGATTTTTCCACACAGGTTAGTTTTTTAACCACGGCCGCAGCCAACGGGCAAAACGATCGCCATCCATATCTGCCGGCCAGAAACGAGGCAGACAATACAGATTGCTGCTTGGGAATACAACATCGTTACCGCTGGTACATGCCAGGCGGAACCCCGCTGCCTGTACTAACTGTTGGACCGCGAGTGCGCTATCACCGTGTGGGTAGGAGAAGAAGGGGATGGGCTGTTTTATCAACGATTCCAGACTTGTCTTGCTGCCGATGATTTCTTCTCGTTGGGTGGCTGTGGGCAGTTGTCCCAGAGGTGGATGGGATATGGTGTGGGCGCCGATAGTTATTAGTTTATTGACAGCGAGTGTTTGCAGTTCGGAAGGTGTCATGGCTAAGGTGTGGGCAGCCACAAGCGGGTGGTTGGCGCTGGCCCATGTTTGTATCTGCGCCAGGAAAGACGGCCGTTCCTCTACCTTTAGCTTTATCATCTGTGAATACAACTGGTGAAACAGGTGGTGGCGCGGGGAATGCCCATCTTTTTGCAGCGTTGAGTCTGCCGGGTCTGGCACTGTCCACTGAATCGTTTGCTCACCAGATTGCAGGGTTAATGTGTCAGGCAATACGGCCGTTTCAAAAATGAGTCGGGCCAGCATATCCCACCAAAACTCCTGGCCCAACGTACCGGACACCACAAAAACGGTAGCGGGAAGCTGCCGCGCAGCCAGTAACGGCAAGGCCGTCACTAAGTTGTCTTGATAACCATCATCAAAGGTGATGGCAACGGCGCGTTCAGGCAGCGATCCGTTCAGTAACCCGTGCCGCAATGTTTCCAGATCAATGACGTTAGCCACCCGGCACAAAACATCTAACTGTTGCGCGAAATGGTCCGGACTTACACATAGACTGTACGGATCAACGGCAGTCGCCGCGATCCGATGGTATCCCAAGATCAAAGCAGTCGGGCGAAACCGGCTGCGCAGCCAGGCCGCCGCTCGCCGCGCTGTTTTTTGCCCATATCGTCTCATTCGGTTGCCTCTGGGCGCCTGACGCGGGCGGCGATCAGGAATTCATAATCAGGATCGAAAGTGTCTAATTCGTGGCGGCGCAGTTCGCTGCTGGCAATACCGTGTAAACTGGCAACGGCCGTCAACACATTGCCATAAGCGCCTACCTGAATCTCTGCCTCCGGGCACTGCTCCTGCAACAACAGCCGCACCGCCAGACTGGTGAACCGCCAATAATCTCCCCATTGTTCCATGTCATACCGGCTTATTTGGGAGATAGCGGGTAGGGTAATAAGCAATACGCCGCCTGGTTTTAAGCTGTAGTAAAGGGTGGAAACGGCCGTCTTCACATCATAGACAAATTGTAATGTTTGCGTGCAGATGATGGCGTCGAAAGTGGCAGCAGGTAAGGTGGGGGGGACGGCCGTTAAATCCGCCACAATCGTTGCCTCTGGATTGCCAGCCACTTTGTGCAGTACATCGCTATGTGTGACCTGCTCACCGCCAAAGCGCACCGTGTAACTCCGATCCTTCACCTCTAGTACCCGCCCCTGAATGTCGGCGGTGTGCTGTGCCAGAAATTGCTCAATGTAATACCGATCAATGGGCAAACCACGACGACTGCCCCAATCATCGCTGATGGGGCGCAGGCGGCGCAGATTGCCGTAGCGAACCAATCCCACCGGCGGCCATTGCCCCAACTGCCCCAACCTGTGACGGGTGGAACGTGGCAGCCATTTTTGAGCTAACTGCCGGGCAGATTGTTTAAGAGAGGCCAAACTGTCTATCTCCTGTTGTCTCAATTTGCGGGAGGGCGCTGTCTCTATAGAGATAATCAAGTCCAAAAGCCGCCACTATGTCTAGTATTTCCTTGATTTCGGCGGCGGACAACCTTTTTTGCCACTGTGTCACGCGGTCATCGCCCGTTAATACGGCGCTGGAAGCGACTGTAGTCGGGGAAGGTTTTGTCAGGGACTCCAGCGTTGTGAGAGGACACGGCCGTTTCACCACTCCCTCAATCCGCGCCAACTCCCGTTCCGGGTGCAGGCATAAATTCTCATAAAAAATGATGGTCAACTCGTCTGGCGCAAATTGGCGCAGGGGAACCAGATGGCTGACGCACCAGATGCTGGCATGTTTTTCCAGATCGGTCTGTGCCCGATTGATGGTTTCCAGGTGGGGAGCGAGATGGTCATCCAGTAACGGCCGTTGCTGCAAGAAAGCCAGTATATCACTGTCAGTCGCCCAGCCAAGTTGGCGGCGGGAAAGAGCCACCGCACACGGGTGCCGCACAATCAATAACTGCGGCACTTCAGGAAATTGGACATGAAGCCATTTTAGGAACAAGTTGGCCCGTATCTCCTTAATCACCCGAAACGTGGGGCGCAGTTGGCCGATTTCCCGATCAATCCAGGGGTGCCGCACCGTGCCGGAGAAGACCTGCCTGCCATACGCTGCCAACTGCGCGTTTGGCTCGTCCGGGCGCAGGTAGGGGAAGTAGCTCAGGTCGCGCAAGGCGTCGATCTTTTGGGGATGGAAGGGTTCAAAGAGGATACGGCCGTTTTCCCCGGCCAAGATATCGCCCAACCAGGTAGTACCGCTGCGTGCCGTACCGGCGACCAGGATGCTGTCGGCCAGCCGGCGATTGTCGTCCCGGTAAAGCTGGCGTAGGAGGGCGCGCCGTGCCGGGCGGAGCAGGCGCTGCGTCTGCCAGCGGAGTTGGCGTCTGGATGGGGTCATCTTAACGGATACCTGCCTTTGGCCGCCCGCGTGCCTGCACCAGTAGGGCGATTTGCGGGAAGAGGGTAGCCAGGGAGTGGCCGATAGCCAACTTGAACTGCCGGTCTAGCAGCCAGGTCAGGCCGGTGATGAGAGCCGCACCGGTCAGCCCAGCCAGGATGAAACCGATAAAGGTGGGGGAGATTTGGTAAACGGCCGTTGCCACCACCCCCCCCAACAACGACACCAGCCCAATTGCTACCAACGGCCACATCAGCCCGGCAAACGGGCGCGGCAATAGCCGCCGCAAAAAAATAACCGCCAACACCAACGAGCCAAAAATCGCCGGAAACCAGGCCAGGGGCGCACCCAACAGGCCAAATCGCCGCGTAAACCAGACGATAAAGAGAACCAGAGACAGCGATTGCGCCCCTTCGATCAACGTGACATTGAAGGGATAGCCCAGCCCCTTAAAAGCCGGGACGGCAATATCGGTGACCAGTCCCAGGATGCCGATGATAGCCAGCAGTTGAATAATTTGCTCCGTGCCTTTCCACCGCTCGCCCAAAACATGCGTTACCAGGGCGGGGGCTAACACAGCAATCAACGTAAAAATGGGAACAAGCAGCGCAGACAGCGTGAGCAGGTTGGCGCGGAAAAGCTGCGCTACCTGCTCCGTCTCGTTTTGCAGCCGGGCGTAAAGGGGAAAAGTGACGGCGCCCATCACGTCGCTGGCCACTTCGGTGGGCAAAAAGGCGAGTTTGGCGGCCAAAAAATAAAGCCCCAGTTCAACAGGGCCAAGCTGCCGCGATACGACAACGCGCAGCACGGCGCTGCCCGCTACGGCAACCAGGCTGGTGATGAAAATCCAACGGCCGTACCGCATCAACGGCCGCATTTTGCCCCAGTTCAGGGTGAGATGGGGGCGGTAGGGGGCGAGGATGTAGGAAACGGTTGTGTATGTCATCGAACCAGCCAGCGAACCGGCGACCAATGCCCACACCCCCAACGAGGGAGCCAGCACAATGGAGATCACCATGTTCAGCAGTGTCTTGGTCATATCCACAATGGCTAGTTCCCGGAAGGCCAGTTTACGCATCAACTCGACCAGACCGATGCTGGCCAGGGCGTCAATGGTGGGCAGAAAGGCCAGTACCCGTACCAAATCTACTACCTCCGGCTCACCGACGATGATGGCGATGACTGGCGCACCGAAGAAGACAACCAGCGAGATGGTCAGGGCGCGCACCAGCCCCACCGACCATGCGGCATGGTAGTGGCTCGTTTGCGCCTCCTTCTGCTGGACGAGAGCCGGTACCATGCCGAAGTTGGTGACGCTGACCAACACGTCAATAGCCACCATCGCCACCGCCATCAGGCCAAAATCGGCTGGAGAGAGCAGCCGCGCCAGAATAAAAAGCCGCACGAAGAAGATGAGCTTCGTCCCGACCATCTGCACGCTTTTCCACATCATGGCGGAACCGGCGTCTCGCTGTAACTGTGGATCTTTCATGCTTCTTTACGCCGCCACCCGGCGATGATGCCGGGCAGCAGATTGAGGGTGTGGGCACGGCCGTTCTCGGCCAATTCCGCATCTCCGATGACAAGGCCACGCAGCCAGCGCAGCGGGCTGCGAACCAGCGCCCGAATTGCCTGCATCAGAATCAGCCGGTCGCCCTGGCGCAAATGGGTTCCGTAGAAGCCGCCCTGACTGCGGGCGTAGTCGGCGTAGCGGGCGGCGCGCTGACTGGCGTCGCGCCAGTGGTAATGGTAGAGGGCTACCTCTGGGTCATAGGCGATGGGGATGCCCAGGCGCAGGGCGCGATAGCCATAATCGCTGTCCTCGGCCGAAGCCAGGCAGGGATGCTCATCAAACAGGCCGATTTGTTGTACCAATGCCATGGCCAGGCCGACATTGCCACCAATAAAGGGGTGGACTTTCAACTGCGGCTTTGTGTACAGCTTCGGCTGGCGTGAGGTGACGGTGGAAAAGTCGGCCTCGTCGTTACCGGCTAAATCCACCCGACCGGTAAGGATAGTTCCCGGTTCGCGGCGCAGGCGGTTCACCATGTTCTCCAGCCAGTCGGCAGCCACAAAACAGTCGTCGTCGGTGATGGCCACGAAGCGGGTTTTTACCTGTTCCAGACCACGATTGATGCCGGCGGAACGGCCGTGCTGCCCCGAAGGCACATAGAGCGTGGACAACCCATTGGCCTGCAACTCTGCCAACCATTTGGCGACCGTCTCGTTTTTCCCCTGGTCTACCACAATCAACATACCCGGCCATGCTGACCCATCGGCAATCCAGCGCAGGCAGGATTCCATGATCGGCCGGCCCAGCGTGGGAATGACAACGGATATATCGGCCGCTACCGGCTTTAAGGGGATTGGCCCATCCAGTGTTTTCAGGGCTTGTTCATGGGTAAGGATAGTCATTGGTGTAGGCGATTTGAGATTGGAGATTCGCACCCCATTCTCTAATCTCTAGCCTCCAACCTCAGCATTGAACAAGTAAATATAATAATTTGAATTGCCCACCTGCTGCCAGCCGGTGGTGTTGGCATAGGCAGGCACGTACTCGGCCACCACTGCCCTGGCCCCACTTTGGGCAAAGGCTTGCAATACCTGGGTTTGTGTTTCGTCGCTGCCGCGCCAGAACAGATCGGCGGCGCTGTCGGGCATTTCGGCTACGATTTTGACGCGGGCCAGCCTGGCCCAGAAAGCATCGAAGCCATACCCAATGATGCCCACCTGATCACCGGGATGCAAACCGAGTTCGTGCAGGGCAACGGCCGTTTCGCCGGGCCATGTTGGTGGTGGTGCGTTGGTGACACTCGCCGTTGTGGTCCCACGTGTAACCGTCACCAGCCCATCCAGATTAAAGGCAAAAATGTTCAGCCACATCACGGCCACGGCAATCAGGCTGAGAGCCGGGATCAGGCGATGATTGGTTGGCGAATCTGGCAGCCGCCAGTTTGCCAGTAAATCACCCCAAAACAAAATGACAAAAACGCCCACGTATCGCCCTTCCACCAATACCGGCGCGTAAAGGGCAAAAGCGGCCAGAGCGATGAGGGGCAGGCTGTAACGACGCAGTAGAAGCAGGGGGGAGGGGGAGGACGACGGCCGTTGCCACCCCAACCACCACGCCAGCAGCACGGCCGTGACTAACACCGCCTGCTGCCGCGCAAACAAGTCCAGATAAAACAGCCCGCTCGCCAGCAGCAAACGTAGTTGTGCCGGTAGATTCAAGCGCGTTTCTGCCCCTTCATACCAGTAGACCGGGTCGGTGGCTACCGGGTAGGCGCCGCCAATGGGCGTGGCAAATTCATATATGGACGGGTCGGCAAATACCTGGCGCGTAGGATGCAGCGGAACGCCATTCACCGGTGGGTCTTCACCTTGCCAGTGAACAAATGGTAGCCCCTGCACATAGCGCAGGTAGGTGATGGTGCTGGCATCACTGAACGTGAATCGTCCTCTAGAAGCAGAGATGAGGGCGATCCAGGGGCCGCTGATGAGCAAGAACACCAACAGACTCAATAGAACCTTGGGCCAGGTGCGGCGCACATTTCCCAGACTAAACAAAGCTGCAAACAGAAAAACAAATGCCAGCGGAAACATAACCGCTTTGGTCAGATAACCAAGACCCAACCACAGTCCCAACAAGGCAAAATCGCGCCACCTGCCCGCGCCGCGTCGCAGGCGCACAAGCTGGGCGGCGGCGAGCAGAACAAAACAAGCCATGAGCATATCTGGCGTGACGGCCCAAATTTCGATGAGTGACATGGATACCCAGATGAACAGGGTGTAGCCGATGGCCAGCCAGGCCCATTCTGGCAGAGAAATACGGCCGTCATGTTGCTGTTCTTCCTGTTGGTAAACCCATAACTGTCGCCACAATTGTTCAAAGCAGAGCAGCGCGCCCAGGTAGATGGCGAAATCAACCAGATGCACCAGGGCAAATTCCCAGGCCATGGCCGGATTAAACAGGCGCAGCGCCAGGCCAAGTATCCAGGCATAGAGCGGACTCCAGACGGCGTTGACGGCCGTGCCCCACTCTCCCCGCCAGAACGCATCACCAATATCCAGGTAGACGATGCCATCAGCGTTCATGGAGTATGCGGAAACGGCCGCCCAGGTGTGGAGGATGGCTAATATTACTGCCAACAGCCGAAAGCCAAGCGATACCCATCGCGCGTCTGAGATCTTGTGTGTCACAATCGCCAACCTATTTTGTGCAACTTCCATCATAGATAAGGTAATGTTCATCCTGAAAGAGGAGCCAACAATGCTCATGCAAATAATCTTTCAGATCGGCGTAACGAGTATTAAATTCCTTGAAATCGGTGATGATAAAGTATTCAGGTTCATAACCAAACCCATGAAGGCGTTCTTCAAGCGATAGTTCTCGTTCACCAGGCTGACGATACAGCCAGTATTCAATTGACTTGGGCCAACGAGTGCCGGACAACTCACCATAATATTGAAGCGGCATACCATAAAATCTGGAGACAAAAACCGTATGGCTGCTATGATTCACCAACTCCCCAATTTCTTGGGCGATCTGTTCACTCTCGAAAATCTGAGAATTGAGACTTTCTCGTACAGTACGAACATCAAAATAGAGGAGGATCAGTAAAGCCGCTATCACAGGCAGCCACCAAAACCATGAATTCCCTAACTGTTTGAGTTGGTCTATATACAAAACGGCTAATGAACTGAAGGACAGCGCCACAATCGGGATGAGTTGCGCCTGGTAGTAACCATGCGTATGGATATGCATGGTGAAGACCAGTCCAAAAACCATATAACCACCCCATAATCCGATAAGCAATGCTCTGGGCAAACCCCTTCGTAAAGTTGGCAGGCCAAGCAAAGCGCAAATAAAGACAAAAAGGCCGATCTCGCTTGTTGCCAACCACAACCATCCTTCCCAATACTCCCGGTGCCAATAGAGATGAGGCCGGAAGCTTGAATCTATCTTCCAGCGAAGGAAACCAGCGATAAATATGCCATACCCGTAGTACACTATGGAGGGCAGAAGGCTTAACCCCATAAAGATTAGATAATCTCGTCCAATGACGAATTTCCAACTCTTTTGCCGATAGATGGTTATGGATGTATAGGCGCCGAATATGATGAACAACACTAACGGCCGATACAGTAAAGCCAGTCCTGTGATACCCCCGGCAAAGAGAAGCCTGGAAAAACTGGGTTGTTCATCATATTTTAGAATGCCGAAGAGACTGATAAGAAAAAGCAGCATCATCAGGGAATCAGGCTGAAAGCTGCGGCTGATGAGGATACTCAGCGGTGCGAGTAAATAGTAGGCAGTGGCAATCACTGCGGCATCTAAAGAAACTATCATTTTGGCTGCTTTGTAGAAGAAAATGCCCCCGATGAGCCAAAAAATGGAGGTCAAGAGGTGTGCAACCCACAATCGTTCACCGCCGATAACCCAATAAATGAGGGATACAAGGTACTCGGTAATGGGAGGTTCAAGTATCGGCTGCCTTCCTTTCGTGATGTTGGCTATTTCTTTCTGCCAATCGGCAACAGAACCTGTTTGACTAAAATAAAAAGCACGCGCAAATATAGCTGAAGTATATTCACGATCAATGAGAACGCCTGGCGCATCAATATGGTAAAGTCTGACAATGCCTGCTACAAGAAATAACAGGATCATCGCCATTAGCAATAGATGAGGTCTTTGCTCAAAAAAACCCGGCGACAGGCCTGAATTTTCTGAATCGGTTTGGAAATCAATGCTCATTATTTGTCTCATCCATTCTGGCATCCACCCTGACCATTCAATACACAGACTAATAGCGAAGGCCAAAGACCAGGTATTTGCCGTAACCATCTACGGCTGCCAGCCACTTATTTGGCCCAATCTGGTGTGGGTCAAGCTGGTGCATTCCGTGCATGTTCCAGCCTTTGCCGCTGCCGCTGATAATTGGTTCCTCGCTTACAAATTTTTCCGCATAGGTTGTGGGCGTAATGTCGGTAATTTCCAGGGCCATCACCTGGTGTGTGCCTACCGCAGGGTTAACGTCCATCGTGTAGCGATACAGCCTGCCCTCATATACCAAAACCCGACCGCTCGGCCGTGCCATATGGGTATTACCCTCGACGATAGGACTTTGTGGGTGCTCCTGCCAGGGGCCGAGCAAATCATCGGCAAAATACAGGTGCAGGGTGTCATTGCTGGTGGGGGCAGCAAATAACCACCATTTGTCGTTAAAGTAGACAATGGAGTTGTCCACTCGTTCCACACCATCCACTAAGGTGGTGACATAGGTCCATTTGGTGGGAAACTCTTCTGCCTTGTACAGCCGGATGGAATTGGCTTCAAAACTTTCCGGTATCAGATAGTATTCGTCTTGCCACTTGAAAACGTAGGGATAGGAGAGGTGAAAAGGTTCATCCAGAATAATTTGCTGGTAGCGCCAGTTTCTGGCGTTGCTGCTGGTAGCTACAGCCAGGTCGCCTTGTTTTGTGTTCTGGTTATAGACTTCAAAAAACAAATACCAGGTTTCGTCTTCTTGCACCAAGAACGGGTCGGCCACAAATTTGGCAGGCACATCGGTCACATCTTCGGCCGTTAAAATGGGGTTTCGTTTGTTGAGAGAAGCGGGGAAGTTGAAGGGGGAGTCGCCCTGATAGATGCCTATTGTCCAATCTTCTTTTTCTGCCACAAAAGGAATGCCGCGTTTGATACCGACGATAATACCCCCGGCCAGGCCGATCAGTAAACACACCAGGGCAATGAGAACCGTTACTAAATAATACTTTTTCATCTTACCTCTACTTGACTGAAATTTTCGTTCAACGGCCGTGCCACCGCACAAAACAACTTGATATACTGCCGGTTCACGATTTCCGCCGAATAACAATTTTGAACTGTTTGCCAGCCGGCCTGTCCCAAACGGGCCGCCAGATCAGCGTCAGTCAACAGATTATCTATCGCTTCGTACAACTGCTGAAAATCCCCCGGCTGTACCAGCAGTCCATTTTGCTCATCTGTAAGAATTGTCTTGATTGCCCCCACCGGCGTGGAAATAACGGCTAACCGGCAGGTC
>CAADGU010000637.1 GCA_900696625.1 uncultured Chloroflexota bacterium
ACGGCCGTGTTGGAATGTGCTGCGGCCGGCGCCAGGCGGGACATCCCCGTCATCGCCGATGGTGGCATCAAATACAGCGGCGATATTGTTAAGGCGTTGGCGGCCGGCGGCAGCGCCGTCATGCTTGGCTCCATGCTGGCCGGACTGGAAGAAAGCCCCGGCGAAATCATCCTCTATGAAGGGCGGCGCTACAAAGTGTACCGGGGCATGGGCAGCATGGGCGCGATGCAGGGGCAGGGCGCAGACCGTTATGGCAGCGGCGTCAAGAAAAATGGCGAGCGTGACAAACTGGTGCCGGAAGGGGTTGAAGGGCAGGTGCCCTATCGCGGTAAGTTGGCCGATGTGATGTACCAGATGATGGGCGGTTTGCGCTCTGGCATGGGTTATGTGGGTGCGGCCAATCTGGCCGAACTGCACGACAAAGCCCGCTTTGTGCGTATCACCAACGCCGGTCTGTTGGAAAGCCATCCACATGGCATCACCATTACCAAAGAAGCGCCCAACTATCAGGTGAGACGGTAATCCGTAAACCGTAAACCGTAATCCGTATGCCGATTACAGGTCACGGTTTACGGGTCGCGGGTTTTTTGGATACGGAGAGAAAGCAATGGCAAAGATTGAGGTTCATCTGACACAAGAACAGGCCCGTAAGAATGCGGAAATATTGGCCCATTTGGAAGCAGAACGGCGCAAGCTCATTGAAGACACCCGCGCCTTGCAAGAACAATCACGCGAAGAACGCCGTCTGGCTCGTCTGGAAGAGAAAAACGGCGACTGTGGCAGTCATTTGTCATTAGGTAATTAGGTAAGTGGGTAATTGGGTAATTGGGTAATTGTGATGAGAGATTAACCAATCTCCTAATCTCTCATTCTCCAATCTTCGATCTCCTAATCTCTCTTATGGAAATGATATTTCCACTCGTTCGTGTCAGACATTCGATTTCTTAAAGAAATCAGATGTCTGGTTGCCACTCAATCTCTTTTATGTTCACCCACGCCACTTACATTTCCCCCTTTACCTGGCGTTATGGCAGCGAGGCAATGCGCCAGGTGTGGTCGGAGGAGCATAAACGGCGGCTCATGCGGCGGGTGTGGGTAGCGCTGGCGGCGGCGCAGCATCAGGCCGGGCTGGTCAGCGCCGCGCAGTTAGCCGACCTGCAAGCCCATCAAGAGGATATTGATATTCCCCGCGCTCTGGAAATTGAACAGGAAACGCGCCATGATGTGATGGCCGAAATCCGCGCCTTTGCCGAGCAGTGCCCGGTTGGTGGCGGCATCATCCATTGGGGGGCCACCAGCGCCGATATTACCGACAATGTGGACGCGCTGCGGCTGCGGGAAGCGGCGCAATTGGTACTGGACCAATTGCGGGAACTGCTATTACTGCTGGCGGAGAAGATTGAGTCAACGGCCGTCATCCCCACCATGGCCCTTACCCACATCCAACCCGCCGAACCCACCACTCTGGGCTACCGTTTTGCCGTCTACGCCCAGGATTTACTTGAAGATTATCACAACCTCCAATCTCTCATCGTCAATCTCCGCGGCAAAGGTCTCAAAGGGGCGGTGGGTACCCAGGCCGGCTACGCGGAACTGCTGGCGGGCACGGCCGTGTCGCCCGAAGCGATGGAAGCGGCGGCGATGGCGATTTTAGAACTGCCGTATTTCCCCATTGCCACGCAAACGTACACACGGCAGCAAGATTTACGGGTGCAGCAGGTGTTGGCGGGCATTGCCGCTTCGCTGCACAAATTTGCTTTGGATTTCCGCATTTTGCAGTCGCCGCCGTTTGGCGAATGGGCGGAGCCGTTTGGCAAGGGGCAGGTGGGGTCATCGGCGATGCCGTTTAAGCGCAACCCGATCAACACGGAGAATATCTGCTCGCTGGCGCGGTATGTGGCCGGGCTGCCGGCGATGGCCTGGGACAATGCCAGCCAGGCGATTTTGGAGCGCAGCCTGGATGATTCGGCCAACCGGCGCATTTTTCAGGCGGATGGTTTTCTGGCGACGGATGAGATGCTGCGTCGCGCTGTTCGCCTGGTGCGGGAGATGGCGATTGATGAACGAGCCATTGCCCGGAATATGGCGATTTATGGTCCGTTTGCAGCTACGGAGCGGGTGCTGATGGCGCTGGTGGCCGCAGGGGCCAGCCGCCAGGATGCCCACGAGTGGATTCGGGAAGCCAGTTTGCAGGCGTGGGCGGCGATGAAAGAGGGAAAAGACAACCCGCTGGTTGGTATTTTAATCAGTGATATGCGGATATTGGGCTATTTGGGGGCGGAGGATGTGCGGGGGTTGATGGCGGCGGAGGGGCATGTGGGCACGGCCGTAACGCGCGCCCGCGCCTTCGCTCAAACCATTCGGGATGTTGTGGGGGAATGATGGGTGGGGGAGGGGACGGCCGTTGTGGTTCGAACTTGAGAAAAACCACAAGTGACAAAATGACATGCTTAAAGACCGAATAAGAGATTACACTATGGGGACAATATCTCATTTTGATACTGCCTGGTCCAATCTGTGATTTGAATTATGTAAATGGGCGTATCACAATCAGAGGGAGGACAATAAACATTAATGATACAAGGAATATTGGAACAATTGCGATTTGTACCTGACTTATACTCATTGTTTAGCAACATAAAGTAGGCTTTGATGCCATCTGACATACTGGCATATACACCAAAGCGCCCATCTGTACTTATCTCACCATAATTGCCGTTGCAACTTGAGTCCGCTGGAAGACCTCTGCAATTGCCAGTTGCAATTATGTTGCCTGGGTTCCTATTGTTATAAGCACGTGTATTTGGTGTTGCAAAATTCGCTTCTTTTCTAAACATTGCTAATGCAAATGCAGGGTTTACCCCATATTCTTGTGAGTTTTGCATTATGTCACTACCGTATTCGGCAAGACCTGTACCTTTCAATATGGTATTAATCTGACTGACTACAAATTGCATATTTGAAGGAACCCAGCTCGTATCCCAGGGCGAAGGAGTCATTCGCGCCAATTCCGTAGCCGCATGAGCAACCTGAGTTGCAATCCCCGCCTCTACAGTTTTCTGTAATTGAGCTGCCTGTGTCTCTAAAAATTCCTGCCCCTCGGCAGCCGCGGTTTGACCTGCTTCTGCTGCGGCAGTTTGAAGCTGTGCCTGTTCCGCATCTGTGCAACTAGCAAAAGTAATCATTGGTATCAGGATGGTAAGAAGAAACGCCAGTTGAGGTTGAAATACTTCCTTTGATGCTCTCACCTTGTGATTTGCTCCTATCATAAACCTCGCTCTTTTAGCTCATTATGTACTGCTTGCCGCACTTCCGATTTATTTGCTGCTGCACCTGCCCAGGCAAGTAGTGCCAAAAGTGCAATTATTACAAAGGATGCTGCACAAATAATTGCTACAATTCCTGGTAGAACAGCGATCGTTGCTAGTAATTTGTCTCGCTCTCGTAACTTAGTTATCCGTCTGCCGAAATCAGTCTTTCTCATTGACCATATTGAGGCTATCAAGAACGGTACGCTCAGTGGCGCAAGTAAACAAACGATCAATAGCCAACGAGCAAAGAATGAAATAATTGATTCGCATTCGGGTCTCCATGATGCGCCATAGCCTGTACAATCAGTTAACATAATATACATTGGCACAACAAACGCAGCAATCCCTATGAGTGCTGTAGTTGGCCCCGCTACTGTCAATAGAATCTCCTCCCAGATTGCTCTTTGATCGTATTCATCTATTTGGTATGGGAAGGTACGTAAAGCTCTTTTTATTTCGCTTGGTAGAGGATCTTGATTGAACCCATTTTGAACAGCAATGATCAATTTTTGTTCAAGTTCTTGTTGGAATGGTTCAGCTACTAATTCAATTGCACTAACAATTCGAAATCTTGATGCCCTTGTCAATTGTTGGGGTAGTGTCTGCCCTGAAGCCAGAATTTCATCAACGTCTACTGGATCGAAATCTAAAATAACAAAGATTTGACTGTTCTTGGAACCCTTAAAATGGACGAGAGTCCAGAGCGAAGATTTATCAGGCTCAACAATAGCGTACCGGTTTTTCCCCCATGTATTTTCTCCTACTACCCGTAACAATTCGTAAACGGTAGGTTTCCACTGTTCCACGATTGATATACTCTGTTGTTTTTGCTGCTCCAATGCTTGCTCACGTATAGTTGTCATTTTTGAAAGCTGATCTTGGAAACTCATTTTTATGTTTCCTCCTTGCGATCGTTTGGCAGTAAGGACTTATTGAAACTGGCATAAAGTGATGTTGGTTAATGTACTGGCTTCACCTGTCCTACAAAACTCTATTTTGTGTCAATTATTGAACCATTGCAGCGTACAAACAATCTTGTGCGCTATCATCACGCGACAATGGACTTTATCAAAACACAACAATGCGAAACAAATCATAGCGCAGAAGTGGATGGGAAACAATGATAAGCTACTTCAGCCGATCAAGTTGGATTTCTTTCTTGTTCGTGAGATGTGCAAGGCAGTGTCCATTCACCTAGACGGGACATCAAATTCTTGCTTTTTGCTGCTCAAATGCCTGATTCTTGAAGGATGGCTTCAATGTCTTTACTTTCAAGTCTGGCAAATCATTTCCCACAACTGGCCAGACAATGGTAGTATCTGTGCCGAAATAGTTGTGAACGAGGATATGTCGCATACCCACAGTCTGCTTCCAGGAGATTTCGAGGTGAACCTGTCGGAATTCATCTGGCAATACTCGCACTGCTTCGCCGATAATTTGCAAGTGATGGACAACCCAGGTTTGGATTAAATCGCTTGCTTCAAAAGCCTCTTTGCCATCGGCCGTATACTTTTCAATCCGTTCAATCGCTTCCTGGATGTCCAACAAACGCTCGCGGTCGCTTCTCATAACGGTACGGCCTCCCGCAATACACGTTGGCGTAACCGTTGTTTCAAACTGGATTCAGTAACCAGATCGACGGGCACATTTAAGAGTTCCTGCAAATCCATCAGCAACCCACCCATGTCCAGAAGGCTGCGGTTTGGCTCCATATCTACTAACAGATCAATATCACTTTCGCTATCCGCTTCACCACAAGCCACAGACCCAAATACACGCACATTGTACGCCCCATACTGTTGAGCTAATTTGAGAATATCATGGCGCCGGGCCTGCAAAAGTTCATTGGTAGTCATGGTCGCATTATACCACTCATTGCCGATTGATCAGACACGCTGATACCGGTTCGCTGGTGGTCTGGTTGCCGGCCGCATCCGTGGCCACTACCTTGAAACTGTGGCAGCCGGGGCCGGGGATCGTCCACTTTTCGGTGAAGGGGGGGACGGTGCTGATGGCATAGGGCACTTCGGCGTTATCCACGAAGAACTCCACCTGTTGAATAGAGGCATTATCCGTCACCTGCGCCTGCACCAGCACCCACGTCTCGTCGGTGAAAATTTGCTGGTTGGGTAACGGGAAGAGGATGGCTGCTTTAGGTGGCTCGTTGTCAATGGTGACAGGCACGCTAAATTCGGCAAAGCTGCCATCGCCGCGGACGACGGTGAGCAGCAGCGTGTATAACCCTTCCAACGCCGAGACATCCCAGACGGCCAGCGGTTCGTTTTCCTTTGGTTCGGTTACGTTGTCGGCCAGGGTTTGCAGGTTTTGTGGCGTCAAGCCCTGGAAGTAGGCCAGCCGGTAAAAGGCGAAGTTGTCACTGCGGGCGGTGCCGGTGATGATTACCTGATCACGGATGAAGGCAAACGGCCGTAACGACACAATGCCAATCTCATTATTCGGCGTGGGCGCGATGATGGTATCGTATTCCGTGGGCGGCTGCTCAATTTCGTTTTCGCGCACCCAGTCGGCGGCAGCCGCCGGGTAGATGCGGAACACCTTGCGCTCTATCAACTCCGGCGGCGTGCTGATGGTCGCCAGCCGCCCCGTTTCCCGGTTAATGGCAAACTCCTGATAGATGGTGTCAAAAGTCGTTGGCTGCGTACCATCCATAAACAGTTCGGAGACGGTGGGGCAGTACGGGGTGGGCAGCAGGCCGGAAATGTTACACACGGCCGTCTCAATCAGGCCCGGTGGCCGGGGCCAGACGCTAATTGCTGTGCCATCCAGCGACCAACTCATCAGGGCGTGCCAGATAGGGGCGGCTCCTTTGTAGCTGGGCAAGTCGTTGGTGGGGTTGTTGTCACTGTTGCCCATCCACACGCCCGTCACCAGTTCCGGTGTGTAGCCGACCGTCCAGTCGTCGCGGTAATTGTTGGTGGTGCCTGTTTTTGCCGCCGCCGGGCGGTTCCCCGGCAGTTCCAGCACATTGGGGCAGCCAAAAGCAGCGCAGCGGGCGCTGCGGTCAGAAAGGATGTCGTTCATCAAGTAAGCCAACTGCGGCGGTAAAATTTCGCGGCGCTGCGGCTGGGTGTATTCGTAGAGTACATTGCCATTGCGGTCTTCCACGCGCAAAATGGACACCGGGTCAAGGGTGCGGTAGCCGGGGCGCTGCCGTTCAGGTGGGCGCGGCTGGCCCACCATCGCGCCCATGTTGTTCATCACTGAATACGCGTACACCATGTCCAGCAATGTCACCTCGCCGCCGCCCAGGGTGAGGGAGAGGCCATAGGCGGTGTGCCCGGCGTCCAGGGTATCAATGCCCATGCTGTGCGCCGTGCGCAGCACTTTGGGGATGCCCACCCAACTGAGTACCTGCACAGCGGGCACGTTGTAGCTGTTAGCTAATGCCTGCCGCAGCCGCATGGGGCCATGAAACTGGCGGTCGTAATTTTGGGGCACGTAGGGGACGCCGTTGTAGGGGGTGCCGAAGTCGGTTTCCACGTCCAGCACCATGGTGGCGGCGTTGTACCCCTGGCTTAGCGCGGTGAGGTAGGTGAAGGGTTTGAAGGCAGAACCGGGCTGGCGACGGCCGTCCACAGCCACATTAAACGAGCCATCTATACCCGCATCCCAATAATTGGCGCTGCCCACTAATGCCTTGATCTCGCCCGTTTGCGGATCAAGCATGACGACGGCGGCATTGTTCACGCGGAAATCTTTGCCCTGGTCGGCGGCCAACTGCGGCGGCAAAAAGGCCAGCGCGTGGCAGTCAGCCAGTTCATCAAGAGGCAAGACCGGCCCCACTGCGCCGGAGAGCCGGGTCAGTTGGGCGCGGGTGACACATTCGGCCTGCCGCTGCATTTGCAAATCCAGGCTGGTGTAGACGCGCAGCCCACCGCCCAGGATGAGTTCAGGTGGGAACATCTGCTCTAGCTGCTGCTGTACGTAGAGGGCAAAGTGGGGGGCGATAATGTCAAAGCGTTCCTCAATGCCACGGGCGACGGACACGGGGATGGTTTTGGTGGCGACGGCCGTTTCCACCGTAATCATGCCTTCGCGGG
>CAADGU010000638.1 GCA_900696625.1 uncultured Chloroflexota bacterium
GACGGAAAGGGGAATGTGTACATTACCGGTGAAACTTTCTCCACCGCTTTTCCGGTGACGCCTGGCGCTTTTGATACCAGCCATAACTATGACCGTGATGGCTTTGTCAGCAAGCTGGCGCTCGGCGTTGGGCCGGGCAGCCTCTCTATCAGCGGGCCAACGGCCGGACTGATTGCCCACACGCACACCTTTACCGCCACCATCAACCCACTGGACACAACCTGGCCGCTCACCTACACCTGGACCACGGCCGGGCAGCCACCGGTCGTGCAAATTGGTGACTTACAGAACACGCTCTCTTTCACCTGGCCTGCCCCCGGCCCGCAGACCATTACCGTCACGGCCGCTAACCACCTGGGCATGGTCATGGCCACCCACACCATCACCCTGTACACCCCAGTGCAGGCCAGCTTTGTGGCCACACCCACCACCGGCATCGCCCCCGTAACGGCCAGCTTCACCAACCTCTCCACCGGCGATTTCACTGCCTGCCTGTGGGATTTTGGCGATGGCCACACCAGCGACGATTGTGCGGACCCCACGCATCTCTATGCCGCTGCTGGTGTGTACACGGTGGCGTTAACCGCCAGCAGCCCCGGCAACACGGACACGCTGACCCGAACCAATTACGTCACCATCTATGAACCGGCGCAGGCCGGCTTTAGCGCCAGCCCCACCGGCGGTGTCGTCCCCCTACCGGTCAACTTTACCAATCTCTCTACGGGAAATTATGATACCTGCCTCTGGGATTTTGGCGACGGAATGACCAGTCAGACCTGTTTAGACCCTGATCACACCTACACCGAAACGGGTGTTTATACTGTCACCCTCACCGTTACCGGGTTGGGTGGCATAGACAGCTTGACGCAGAGTAACTACATTTCTGTTTACGAAGCCGTGCAGGCCGATTTCAGCGCCGACCCGACGACTGGCATTACCCCGTTGAGCGTCAACTTCCTCAACCTGTCCACGGGCGACTACGATAGCTGCCTGTGGGCGTTTGGCGATGGCAGTGGCAGCAATGCGTGTTATGACCCGGCCCATACCTACATGGCAGCCGGTCTGTATACCGTCACCTTAACGGTGAGCGGGCCGGGGGGAACGGACAGCCTGACACAAACGGGCCTGATAACGGTGTATGAGCCGGTGACGGCCGTGTTCAGTGGCACACCTACCAGCGGCATCGCACCATTAACGGTGGACTTCACCAATCTTTCCACCGGCGATTTTATGACCTGCCTTTGGGATTTTGGCGACGGTGATACCAGCAGTGATTGTGATGACCCCGACCACGTGTACGCCACGCCGGGCAGCTATACCATCGCCTTAACCGTCATTGGCCTGGGAGGCGCCGACACCATGACGCAAACGGATTACATTACCGTTTACGAACCGGTGCAGGCGGATTTCAGCGCCAGTCCCACCGGTGGGATTGCGCCCTTGTCCGTCCATTTCACCAACCAGTCTACGGGTGATTACGGCACCTGCCTGTGGACGTTTGGGGATGGTGGTTCCAGCACCATCTGCAATGACCCTGACCATCTGTATACGGCCGTTGGTGTGTATACCGCCACGCTTACCATTAGCGGGTTGGGGGGGACAGACAGTTTCACCCGCAGCAGCTATATAGCTGTCTATGAGCCGGTGCAGGCCAGTTTTAGCGCTGACCCGGTGACCGGCATCGCCCCGTTGAGCGTCAACTTCCTCAACCTGTCCACAGGCAACTACGCGGCTTGTTTATGGGATTTTGGTGACGGCAGTGACAGCAGCGAATGTGATGATCCCGCCCATACCTACACAGCAGCCGGGATGTACACCGTCACCTTAACGGTGAGCGGGGCGGGGGGGACAGACAGCCTGGTGCAGAGTGGCCTGATCACCGTCTATGAACCGGCGGCGGCTAACTTTAACACCTACCCGTCCAGCGGCATCGCACCCTTAACCGTCCATTTCACCAACCTCTCTGGCGGCGATTATGATACCTGCCTGTGGGACTTTGGCGACGGCTCGTTTAGCCAGTCATGCCTGCACCCGAACCATAGCTACCAGACGCGGGGGGCCTACACAGTGACCCTGACCGTGAGCGGCCCCGGTGGGGTGGATACCTTAACCCGCACCGGCGCCGTCACCGTGTATGCAGCGGTGCAGGCGGCCTTTAGCGCCACGCCAACCAGCGGCGCCGGCCCGTTGGTGGTGCAATTTACCAACCTGTCTACCGGGGATTATGATGCCTGTCTGTGGGAGTTTGGCGACGGCCGTAGTAGTAACCTCTGCGCCAATCCTATGCATCTCTACACCGCACCCGGAACGTATACCGTGTCACTCACCGTGACCGGAACAGGCGGCAGCGACACGATTACAAACACCGGCTATGTGGTTGTACGGCCGTACCAGGTCTTCATGCCTGTCGTGTTACGTACCGGCGGATAGCGAATGCACAGTTTCTCAAAATGTCTCGACTAAAAAAGAAGCGGCAGATATTTTTGTTCAGCAAATTGGCGCCGGCAGACTATGTATCGTTGCTCGCTATCTTTGTTGTGTTTGCTACGATGTTTTTGCTGATATTCGGTACGCGCGACATGTGGAATACTCTGGAATCCGCACTGGGAATAGCGCCGCGCATCGTACCGGCGCGTACCATTCAGACAACCCATAACATGACGTATTTGTGGCACAAAGATGACTATATTGCGCCAAACGTTGAAAGTGCAGGCAGCCTTTTTTTCTCATTAAACAATCGAACCCTTGTTTTTCCGGCAGCGGATGCGGATATGCCTGCCTTTCTTTATACCCTGGAAGCTGTTGATGTTATCAGCGGCCAGACACGATGGCAGACGGACATCGCCAGCCCCCGTATGATACGAATTTATGAGGGGAGGTTCGTCGTATTATCCACAGAATGGCAGGGCCAGGCGCCGGCCAAACCCTACCGGCCGTTGCCATATTGCTCATTCGGCCAACAACGCTATTCCATTTCCACGTATGACATCAATACAGGTCAAAATGAGTGGAGTTATGGCTATGGCGGCATGAACATTCCCGATATGACTTTTGAAAATCAGCGTATGGTTTTGGCCGGTAGTGATGATCAGGGGAAGTCCAGGCTGTTGATAAACGTGGATGTGAATACCGGTTTCATTATTGATCAGCAATGTACTACAGATGGCAGCCCGCTTCCTGGTTTCCCGAAATTCAGCCAGGGAGTCCAGGGCACAGCCTTTGCTCCCGCTTCCATTGCGGCTCAAGAAACCGAAGGTTGTAATAGAGATAACCGGTACTGCTTCATTACCGAAGGAAATCGTTTACACATCCTCAATGGGGGCGCAAAAGAGTTTCTGGGATACGTAGACTTTGCGGGTTCTCCATTAACTTCCAACTACATAGATATTTTGGTTCTTAATAAGATCGGGGTTATCCATCTGGATGACAGCGACCAGCTTTTCGCATTTCGCTTGCCGTAGAAGTAGTTTATAACCCATCCGCTGGCCCGATCAGTTCACGGCGCACGGCCGTATCCGTTTCCGTTTCCAGGGCGGTGTGCAGTGCGGTTTGAGCGGCGGGGCCGCCAATCTGGTGCAGCGCCCAGGCGGCGTGGCCGCGCACCAGGGGGTGTGGGTCGGAAAGGAGGGAGATGAGGGCGGGCACGGCTTGCCCTGAGTGTGGGCGGCTGCCGTCCATAATCGAAGGGGCCGTGACATTCCCCCAATTCCCCACCGCCACACATACATTCCGCAAAAACCGTGCTCGTTTGATGCGCCGTATCGGGCTGTGGGCAAAGCGTTCCTGAAAACCTTCTTCGGTGAGAGATAACAAATCGAGTAATGGCGGAGCGGCCGAGTTCCAATCGGCGGCAAAAAAAGCGGTTTCCCCGGTAGGTTTGGCAAAGCGGTTAAACGGACACACCTCCTGGCAAATATCGCAGCCGTAAATCCAATTACCCATGTACGGCCGTAGCTCCACCGGAATCCAATCCTTCAACTCGATGGTCAGATAGGAGATGCAGCGCCGGGCGTCCAGCACATAAGGTTGCGGGAAGGCGTTGGTGGGGCAGGCATCCAGGCAGCGGTGGCAATTACCACAAGAGATCGCGGATTGGGAGATTGGGAGATTAAGAGATTCACCAATCTCCCAATCTCCTAATCTCCTAATCTCCAAAGTTGTCAGAATTTCACCCAAGAAAAAGAACGACCCGCGCCGGGGATGAATGAGCATCGTGTTTTTGCCGGTGAAGCCGAGGCCGGCGGTTTCGGCGTGGTCGCGTTCCAGGATGGCCCCGGTATCTACGTAGACGCGGCTGTGGACGCTTGCACTGAGCGTTGCCGAAGTGCGCGTAGTCAGATTGGTCATGCCTTTCGTCTGCTCCGCCAGCCAATCTGCCAACTCTTCCAAACGAGGCGTCATCACCTCGTGGTAATCTGGCCCCCAGGCGTAGTTGGAGATACGGCCGCGTGACGGATCATGGGCGATAACTGGCGGCAGGGGCGGCGTGGCATAATCCAGCCCCACGCAGATGATGGTTTGCACACCGGGCAGGATGACGTTGAGGTCCTGGCGACGGGTGATGCGGTCGGGGCGGGCCAGGTATTCCATACGGCCGTGCATCCCCGCCTCCAGCCAGCGCAAATAGGCGTCCAGCCGCCGCGCCGGTTGGGCAGGCACAAACCCCACCAGGTTGAAACCGAGTGCGTGTGCTTTGTGGGTTACGGCCGTTGCAAGATCATCCATACGTCCCAATTGTCAAAGGGCGACTGTCAATTGTCAAACGAAGGGATACAATTGCGCTTTGCCCTGGTGAGGGGTGTATATTTGGAAGAAATGGTAATTGAGTAATTGGGTAATTGAAGGGGTAAATTACTCAATTACCCAATTACTTACAAGGATTGGGTATTGAGAAACTGGAAATTATGGCTGGGGCTGTTGGTGAGCGCCTTTTTTATGTGGCTGGCGCTGCGCGGCCTGAAGTTGGGTGATGTTTGGGGATATATGCACTCGGCGCGGCTTGAGTGGTTGGCGCCCGGCATAGTGGTCTACTTTTTGGCGGTGTGGGCGCGGACGTGGCGGTGGGATTATATGTTACGGCCGTTGAAACACGTCCCTCTCATGCGCCTCTTCCCCGTTGTGGTCATTGGCTATATGGGCAACAACGTCTACCCGGCGCGGGCGGGTGAGGTGCTGCGCTCCTTTGTGCTGCGCGAACGGGAAGCCATTCCCATGAGCGCCAGCCTGGCCACGGTAGTGGTCGAGCGCGTGTTTGATGGGCTGGTTATGCTCATCTTCGTCTTTGTGGCCCTGCCGTTTACCCCCTTGCCCGTTGGCGGTGACTTTGTGCGCGTCCTGGTCAACTATGCCAGCGCCGCCTTTTTCCTGGCGCTGCTGCTCTTTTTCGTGATGGCAGCCTTCCCCGACTGGTTTTACAAAGTAGCCGAGGCGATCAGCTATAGAATTTTCCCGCACCGCATTCATCATCCCCTGCTCACCTTTTTGCAGCGCTTCCTGACCGGGCTGGAATCGCTGCGCAGCTTTCGCAGTGTGCTGATGATTTTCTTCACCTCGGTCGTCATCTGGCTGCTGGAAACGGTCAAATACTGGTTTGTGATGCAGGCGTTTGATTTTCAGGTGAGCTTTTTTGCCCTGATGTTAATGAACGGCGTGGTCAATTTGATGACCACCTTTCCGGCTGCGCCGGGTTATGTGGGCACGTTTGACGCGCCGGGTATTGCTGTGCTGCAACTGTATGGCGTGCCCAAAGAAATCGCCACCGCTTACACATTGGTCTTACACGCCGCCCTGTGGCTGCCCATCACCCTGCTCGGCGCGCATTACATGATCCGCGCCGGGATGCGCTGGTCTACGTTTGGCAAGGCGGTGGAAGTGCAGGAGAAAGA
>CAADGU010000639.1 GCA_900696625.1 uncultured Chloroflexota bacterium
GTTGTGGGCGCATCGCGTTCGCCAAATGGGTATGGTGGCTATTTTTACAATAACGGCGGTGGTGCAGCTATCCGTGCCGGTGGGACGGGCATCATTCAAAGTGAAGCGCCTACTTATTTGTGGATCAGTGGGAATGGGGTACGGCCGTACCACCAGTCAGACAGCACCATCATTGACATGGATACCATCGGCGGCGCGCTGATTTATCGCGGCGCGGCGGGCGGCTTCAAAAACGTGATGCTGCCCATCACCCTGCCGGGCACGTTGTATGGGCAACCTGTGCGGGTGACGGACATGGATATTTACTGGCAGGGGAATACCGATTTGGACGCGATTACGGCCGTGTTGCTGCGTCGCCAGACCGGCGTGTGCAGCACAGCGGCCTGTTACGCCAGCATCCTCCAGGATACAGTTGATCATGTATGCGACGTGGGCAACAACCCCACCGGCTGTGTGCAGCATTATGACCTGACCACGAACAATGTGCTGACGGCCGATTCCGGTGTGTTGTATCTGACGCTGGAATTAGGCTTTAGCGGCGCTTCCACATGGATAGACCTGGGCGGCGTGCGCCTGACCCTGGAATATGATGACTAAGGAGGTGTGCCATGCGACGCTTGCGTATAGCTTTAATGCTCTGGCTGGCCGCTGGCCTGCTCCTGGTCATCGGCGTGCAGGCCATGTCCTCCGCGAACTATCAATTGAACTGGTTTACGCCTTTGACCGGCGGCGGCGGCCCGGCCAATTCGGCCCAATACGCGGCCGACCTGACGATTGGGCAGTCTGTGATTGGGCAGGCGGATAGCACCAATTACCAGGCTGGCCTGGGATATTGGGTTGGCATTGAACCGGGTGTGGGTTCAGATTGGCTCGTTTATTTGCCGGTTATCATCCGGTAATCGGTGAACTTACCTAAAAAACCACAGAGGCACAGAGACACGGAGGATATTAACCAGAGAAAACTCTGTGCCTCTGTGTCTCTGTGGTGGCTTTTTCAGGAGACCCACTGATTACCGATTACCTCTTCAAGGATATGGTTGTCAAGACATGAAACTCATTCTTCTTGGAACCACCGGTTTTATCCCCACAGACACCGCGCAAACGGCCTGTTATCTGCTGCCGGAGGTGGGCATCTTGCTGGACGCGGGCAGCGGCCTGTATCGTCTGCCCGCCTATCTCCCCACTGTTCCCCTGAACATCTATCTCAGCCACGCCCATGCCGACCATACAAGTGGGTTGGACTATCTCTTTGCGTCTTATTTGCTTTCGGCCGTAAAAACATCACCATATCCGCTCGATGCAGATCACATTGAAGGTTTTGTCGAACGGGCCAATCAGTTCCTCGCCCAAACGTGCATTCACGCGGATGAAACAACCATTGCCGTGGTGAAGCCAAAATATTACGAACTGCCTTTTGTGTGGCGAACCTTGCAGGCGACAGAATCATTGCCTGAAGGGGGTGTGTTGACCCATTTCTGGTTGGAGAACCCTACAATAGGCTATCGCCTGGATTGGCCCGGCCATTCCCTGGCCTATATCACCGATACGATTGCGTGTCCCGAAGCCGCTTATGTGGCGAAAATAGCGGGCGTTGACGTACTTTTGCATGATTGTTATGCCCCGGATCATTTCGCCGCGTTGTCGGATATTATTGGGCACAGCCATCTCACGGCCGTCGCCCAGGTCGCCGCCAGAGCGCAGGTCAAACGGTTGATTCTGATTCACCACAGCCCCCTCGAAACGCTGAATTACACGGCCGATCTGGAACATGCCCGCCGAATTTTCCCATTGATTGAGGTAGGGTATGATGGCATGGAGGTTGACTTTTGATCACAAATAACGCAACAGCACGTGTATTACGCTATTCAGCCTGCCATAGGAAATGACATTGGCGGTGATCAGGCAAAATTGCTGATGAAACAAATCTGGTTGCTTGTTAACGTTGGATTGTAGGCATGAATATGTCGCTTGTGGTCTATTTTGGCGTCCATCCCTGAACTATGTTAAAAGTCATGAAGCTGGGTAGTAACATGCCAATTAAAATACCACCAACGAATGAACCGAGGATTTCTGCTACAGAGCTATGGCCTATTTTGAATCCTATATACCCTCCTATAACACCAAATAATGCACCAACCACTGCCGTCATGGGACCGCAAAAGAAGATACCCATTAAATCATCTATGTTGCTCCAAACCGGGTATATTTTTTGCCAATACTGTAGACTCCAATCGGTAACAGGCAAAAATAAGACAGCAGCACAGGCAAAGCCAATTATCCCATTGAGGACAATATGAAGAGATGGATTCTGAGATTTTGAGATGTCCATAGCCCTTTTACCTCCAATCATGAGGACTGTTATTGCAGAGCCTCCAAATAACGTCTGATCGAGTTATTCTGATAGTCCGCGACCATTCTTAGCTTATTGTCATCTTGGGAACGGCCGTTTCAATTGCTAAATATCGCTTGTTGGTGTGCTGAAAATCATGATTATTGATGGTCAGAAGGAGGAAATGGTCCATGATACCGTTCCACGAGACAGTCTGAGATGCGGAGAGTGGTGTAAATAGTGAGGCAGAATTGCTGATGGATAAAAATGAGCTGATCCCCTGGCTGATGGAAGGTGACCCCGCCATCCGCTGGCAAACGTTGCGTGATCTGGAAGGTGTGCCGGTGAACCGTTGGCAAACTGAGCAACGTAGCACGTTGCATGAAGGTTGGGGCGCGCAGTTGTTAGCATTACAAGCTCCTGATGGCAGTTGGGGCGGCGGCATTTATTCGCCAAAATGGATTTCAACCACTTACACCTTGCTTACATTGTGTGCCATCGGCATTCCCCGTGACCACCCGCCCGCGCAAAAAGGAGCCGCGTTGGTGCTTGATGAACTGTTGGGTCAGACGCGGGATGACCAGTTTATGCGTAATCTGGCGGCTTGTGATCGGTGCATTGTCGGCATGAACCTGTCACTCGCGGCCTATTTTGGCATCCGTGATGCGCGGCTCGATGCGATTGTCGAGAACTTGCTTGCGGAGATGATGCCTGATGGGGCCTGGAACTGTCGCCGCCAGCGCAAACCAAAGCCGCACCACAGTTCATTCCACACCACGTTCAACGTGCTTGAAGGGCTGCGTGAGTGGCTGGAAGGGCTGGAGAGTACACCGGAGCACCCGCTGAGAAACGATGTGTTAAATGCCGAAAAGAGTGCGCTGGAATTTGTGCTTGACCATCACTTATTCAAGTCTGACAAGACGGGCAAGATCATCAATGACAAGTTCACCTTGCTGTCTTATCCACATCGCTGGTATTACAACGTATTGCGAGGTTTGGTGTATTTTGCACGAGTGAATGCACCCCATGATGAACGATTGCAGGACGCTACGGCGTTGTTGAACGGCCGTCGCCGGGCTGATGGCACATGGCCGGTGCAACACAAATATCCAGGAAAGGTCTTCTTTGATATGGAGAAGGTGGGTGGACCGAGCCGTTGGAATACGCTGCGCGCCTTGCGGGTATTGCAGTGGTGGAATGAGGGTAAAACTGTTTTGGATGGATGAGCAATGACAGACAACAAGACGCTGGTGGTAGGTTTAGGGAATCCCATTTTGGGGGATGATGGCGTGGGCTGGCGGGTGGCGGAGGCGGTGCGGCGGTTACGGCCGTCCCTGGAAGTGGATTGTCTGGCGTTAGGTGGCCTCAGCCTGATGGAGCGGCTGGTGGGGTATGACCGGGCGATTATTGTAGACGCCATGCACACGGGACACGGCCGTATCGGAACCGTCACCACCTTCCCTTTAAGCGATCTGCCAGACGGGAGCGCCGGGCACACCACGGCCGTACACGACCTTTCCCTACCCACCGCCCTATCCCTGGGACGGCAGATGGGGGCACAGTTACCGGAAGAAATCACCGTCGTGGGCATTGAAGCGGAGCGGGTGTATGACTTTTCAGAGGAGTTGAGTACGGCCGTGCAAGAAGCGATACCGGTGGCGGTGACGGCCGTGTTGAAGGAGATTGAGAGATTAGGAGATTGAGAGATTTTCCAATCTCCTAATCTCTCAATCTCCCAATCTCTTCTTGAGGAGGACGAAATGGTTTCCACAGAACTTTTGCGACGGTATCCGTTTTTTGGCTTTTTGAACCCGGAGCAACTACGCCAGGTGGCGATGATGACCGAGGAGCGGGAACTGCCGAAGAACACGATCTTGTTTACGATTGGTGAAAAGGCGGAGATGTTGTATTTTTTGGTCAACGGCCGTATAGACCTGCACTACATCGTGGAAGACAAACACCTGCCCGAACTGCGCAAAGATTTTCATATTGGCTCGATCAACCCCGGCGAGGTGTTGGCGATTTCGGCGTTGGTAGAGCCGTATGAGTTGACGGCTACGGCCGTGACCACCACCCCCTGCACCATCCTGCAAATTCACGCCGCCAGCCTGCACCAACTGTGCGAACAAGACCACGACCTGGCCTACGGCCTGCAAAAACAGATCGCCAAAACGGCCATGGAACGGCTGCACGCCACCCGCATCCTCCTGGCCGCGGCAACGGCCGTTTGAGGTAGCAAGTTGCAAATGAGGGGGCCTGCTACTCACCACCGTAAATCTTGACTAGGGGATGGTAGCAGAGTAAAGTAGCTTTCATATCTCAATTAGGGTTCGATTCATGCCTCGCATTAAGCACATTCCTGGCCCTTACCACATCTATTTTGTTAGCTTTGATTGTCATGAA
>CAADGU010000640.1 GCA_900696625.1 uncultured Chloroflexota bacterium
CCTGCCCCATCTGCAACGAGGCCAAAAGCGGCCAGGGAAAGAAACGGCGAAAAGCGCTGGCCGAAGTCGCCCATCGGGAACAATGGGGGCAACCCTTCACCTAGCATTTTTCGGTTGAGTCACGGCCAACCGCCTGTTTCCCGTCACCTTCTCATCGTCTGATAAGCAGCCAAACGTCCGGTGCGGATAGGCAAAAGCCGTTATCTTTGGTAACATCCTTATTGTTCTGTCTCATCACGGTTTTCATTCAGGAGGTGTTACCATGGTTCGCCGGTTATTGTTTTTGAACCTGTTTTATCTTTGTCTGTTCCTGGCGGCCTGCAAAACGGCCGTACCCACCCCCACCGCTACGGCCGTTGCCACCGCCCCCACCGCTACGGCCACCGATACGGCCGTACCACCCACCCCCACCCGCCGCCCCACACTTGTGCCCCAGTCTACGGCTACGCCAGAGACGGAGCCTGTTTCGGTTGCCGCAACACCAACGGACATTCCATTGACGGCGGCGTTGGCCGGGGGGTTGCCCGCTAACCAGGTACACCCCCATTGGCCAGTTGTGCTGCAATTTAGCCAGCCAATGCAGCCGGGCGGGATCAGTGCGCCGTTACAATTTACGCCTCCTGTGACCGGCACGTTTGCCTGGGACGAGAGCCAAACCACGCTGATATTCACCCCTAACGCCGGTCTGACGCCGGGCGGGCGATATGAGATGGCGCTGTCACCGCGGCTCACGGCCGTGTCCGGCGATACCTTCTCCACCCGGCCCACATGGTCGTTAAACGTCCTCTCACGGCCGTCCGTGAGCCAAAACTTTGAACACTATCAATCGGCGACTAACCAATCGCCCGTTTTTAATGTCGCCTTTACCCGCAACATGGATTGGCAAAGTGTAGCCGCCGCTTTTCAAACAGTACCCCCCCTGCCCGTAACCCTGGCCTGGCGGCAGGGCAGCGGTGTGCAAACGCTGGCCTGGCCGCCAGGCCACACGGCCACACCGCCCCAAACCGCGCCAGGCGTCAGCCAACTGATGGTTCAGATAGACGGGTATCTGGATATTGGCGCCTCATATCGTTTTATGATCGCGGACACGGCCGTAGACCAATATGGTCTTGATCTCACCGAGGCCGTTGAGTGGCGCTATTATCTATCGCGGCCATACTTGCGCGTGGATTACGCGGCGAATGACCTTGACCTGCGTATAAACTACCGGCTCGATCTGAGCCGTACCCTATCACTGCTGACTATGAATCCGCCGGTTGAGGTAGAGTGGCGAATTGAGTGGCAGGGTGATCAAACCCACATTTACCCCCGACAGATGCCGGAACTGGCGGAAAACACCACCTACTCCTTCAACTTTAACGGCGAATTACTCACGGCCGACGGCCGTCGTGTGCCTTCTCTAGACCTGTATGATAACTCCTTTCACACCCCTTCGGTTGTGAATGATGTCACTCCCCGGTCATCATGGTATGGGTGGGGTGGTGCTGATCCCATCACCGACATCACCATCACCTTCAAGCGGCCAATGGATCAGGCCAGCACCGAGGCGGCCTTTACCATTCAGCCAGCGGTGGCAGGCAGTTTTAGCTGGGCTGGCAACAAATTACATTTCCAGCCGGCGATTGGCCGCTTTGATCCCTACCAGACATACCACGTGGCTTTGCAAACCACCGCTCTAGACAGCAACGGCCAGCCTGTGTTCACCCACCCCTACGAATGGTCATTTAGCACCGGCGAACTGCATACCCCGGCCGATTTTGGCGTGGGGTATAAATTGCAGGTAGTAGACGCCAACGGCCGTCGCGCCGTGCAATATCGTAGCGCCGAAACCCGCCCCGTCACCGTCACCTTTGCCCTCTATGATTTGAACCAGGAGCAGGCGCGCCAGATTTTTAGCAGTTACCAACAGCATAATTACCGTTATGACGTGGCCGCTTTGCCGCTGGCGGCGACCTGGGTCATCACCACCACACCCCAGGGAGAACCGGATGAAAATGGTTATTACCTCAATCCCCAGGAACTGATTTTGCCGTCTGACGTGCCTCCCGGCCCTTATGTGCTCACGCTGGATAGTGATGCGCCGGGCAATGAAGCCTACCGCGACCAACTACTCCTGTTTTTGACGCACTATGCTCTGGCCGTCAAGAAGAGTGGTTCCCAGATGACGGTCTGGGCTACAGACTTGCACGATGCCCCGGCCGCCGACCTGTCGGTGTCGGTGTGGGATAACGAAGGGCGGGAGATTGCCAACGGCCGTACCGACAACAACGGCTTCTTTCAAACTGCCCTGTCGCCTAATGTCACACCCGCCTATGTGCTGGCCGCCAAAGGGGATGACCTCATCGTCACCGGCTTTAACCATAACTGGGGAACCGATCGCCGTTTTAACCCACCACCGACAGCTATAGGGCACATCACCACCGACCGCCCCATTTACCGCCCCGGCCATACGGTGTACTTTCGCGCCATCCTCCGCCGTAATGACGATGCTACCGTGACACCGCTGCCGGAAGGCACGGCCGTGACCGCCTATTTGCGTGACGCACGTGGCAATCTGGTGCAATCCCAAACCCTGACCACCAATCAGTTCAGCACGGTCAACGGCCAATTCTTGCTGGCCGAAGGTGCGATGCTGGGCAGCTACCGCGTGGACATCAGTATGCCGAACGGCAGCGCGTCCCAACCCTTCCTGGTGGAAGATTACCGCAAACCGGACTATGAGGTCACGGTGACGACGGACGCGGAACGGTATCTGGTGGGTGAACCGGTATCCGTGACCATAGACAGCGCCTACTTTTTTGGCGAGCCTTTGGCCAATGCCGCCATGCAAATTTATCTCTTTCGCAAGAGCAGTTTTTGGGATCGAGAGTGGCGTACTTTTGAGGCCCCCATGCTGGGCCAAACGGATGGCCACGGCCGTTACACCTTCACCTTCACGCCTGGCGCTGGTTTTTATACCATTGAAGCCACCGTGGACGATGGCAGCCACCAAAGCGTTAGCGGCTTTCGCAACATTGAAGTCCGCGACCGCGCCGAATCCCTCACCCTACAAACGGGCAATTACGTCAAAGAGCCGGGCGTGGCCGTTACCGCACAGGTGGAAGTGAAAGATATTTTCGGCAGCCCGGTTGCCAATCGTGTGGTCACGTTCCGGTTGCGCCATTATGATCCGGACATCTACGATACCGTTGAAGTGGACACGTTTACCGGCGTTACAGATGGCAACGGCCGTTACACGCTCACCTTCACCCCGGCCGAATTAGGTTATTACCAGCTTGACGCCACCGCTACCGACCGTTTGGGAAACGAGATGCGGGCCTCCAGACAAATTTTTGTCTTCAATCCGGCTGATAACCGCAATCGTTGGTACGGCCGTAGCGATGCCCTCACCATTGCTCTGAACCAGGACAGTTATGCTCCCGGTGAAACGGCGCAGATTCTCATTCAATCCACCTTTGCCGGCCCGGCCTTGCTCACCCTAGAGCGCGCCACCATCTATCGGCAGCAGGTGATTGACCTGACGCCGCCGCTGACCATTGTTGACGTGCCCATCGAAGCCGCCGATCTGCCCAATATCTTTGTTGGAGTGATGGCCTGGAAGCCGGTGGACACGGCCGTATTAGGCGCAAACAGCGTGCCAGACAGCCAACTGCTATTTACCGAGACCCAACTGAACATCTCCCTGGCTGCAAAGACGCTCACGGTAGCCATCACCCCGAACAAAAGCCAATACCAGCCGGGCGAAGAAGTGGCCGTTACCTTGCGCGTTACCAACAGCCAGGGTGATCCCGTTTCGGCGGAACTGTCGCTGGCTGTGGTAGATGAAGCCATTTTTAGCCTCAGCCCAGACCTGACCCCGCCCATGTTAAGTACATTCTATTTTCCCCGGCCAAACCAGCTGGGCGTTTTTGATCCACTGCGCCTCTCTCGCCGGTTGATTTACTATGGCGAGGATGGCGGTGGTGGCGGCGGCGGTGGTGGCGATGAAGGGACGCCCGCTTCTACTGGTAGCCAGCCACGCCGCGACTTTCAGGACACGGCCGTCTGGTTTCCCACCCTGCAAACAGACGCCAACGGCGAAGTGACCGTCACCTTTCAGATGCCAGACAACCTCACCAGTTGGCGGCTGACGGCCAGGGCGGTTACGGCCGATACCCAGGTTGGCGAAAGTATGCTCAATATCACCACCTGGAAGCCGGTCATCGTCCGTCCCATCCTGCCCCGCGCGCTTACCGCCGGGGACGAAGTGGAACTCTCGGCTGTCATTCATAACAACAGCGAAACCTCCCAAATGGTCAATGTGCAATTGTCAATTGACAATTCACAATTGACCATTGACCATTCCTCTTTCCACACTATCACCATTTCCCCCGGCGCGTCCCAGGTGGTAGGGTGGTCGGTCACGGCCGTAGCTGCTGGCAGCATTACCCTTACCGTACAAGCCGCTGACGAGAGTGGCGTTTTAGACGCGGTGGAATTGCCCTTGACCATACGGCCGTTAGCCATCCCCACCATCACTGCGCAAATCGGGCAGTTCCAGGATAGCTATACCACCGACATCCTCTGGCCCGAAGATGCGCTGGACATCAGCACGGTGCAGATTGATCTCAGCCGCTCTATTGCCGGCAGCATGGTAAATGGGTTGGAGTACCTCACCGGCTACCCCTACGGCTGCGTAGAGCAGACGATGAGCCGCGCCCTGCCCAACGTGGTCGTTGCCCGCGCCTTCCAACAGTTGGGTGTGTCCAATCCCACCTTGTTGGTCAATTTAGAGCCGTTGGTCGCCGCCGGTGTGCAGCGGCTCTATGGCCTGCAACACGACGATGGCGGCTGGGGGTGGTGGGCCAACGACGCCAGCCATGATTACCAGACCGCCTGGGTCATCTTTGGCCTGGCTACTACCAAAGACGCAGGGTATGAAGTTGACCAGGGTGTGATTGATCGTGGCGCAAACTGGCTCATCACTCTCCTGCCACAAATGGATGTGCGCACACGTGCCTTTGCCCTTTATGCCCTGGCGATTTCCGGGCACGATGTGTTGTCTGTGGCTTTGCCCTTGGCTGAACAAACGGCCGAACTGGATAGTTTCAGCCGGGCGGCGCTGGCTTTGGCGCTGCATGAGTGGGGGGAAACGGCCGTTGCCCAACAACTGGTAGACGAATTGGCGGCAACGGTAACGGTGGAAAACAGCGCCGCTTATTGGCCGGGGGTAATGGATGACGGCCGTTACGGACAAAAAACAATGGCGTCCACCACCCGCAATACCGCGTTGGTTTTGAGCGCCTTTGCTCAAATCCGGCCCGGCCATGAATTGGAACCGGCCATCGCCCGCTATCTGATGAATCAACGCCGGGTGCAGGGTTGGGGCAGTACCAATGAGACCGCGTTTACGATTCTGGCACTGACCGATCATCTGGTGGCCACTCAGGCCAGAGAAGGTACGGCCGTGACCCCTTACACGGTGCGTCTCAACGGCGCCGCGGTTATTACCGGCACATTGGCCCCCACGGCGCTCACGGCGCAGGTAGAATTACCGGCGGCCGTCATGCAGCCAGGGGCCAATGAACTGACCATCGAACACGAAGGATTGCTCTATTACGCCATCAACAGCCGGGTGTACCAGCCACAAACCGGGGTGGAAGCGGCCGGAGAAGTGCAGGTGTCCCGCGTGTACCTGGATGGGATAACGGGTGAGGAGGTCACGGCCCAAAGCGGCTTCGGGTTCGCCGTTGCCCCCAACCAGCTAGTCAAAGTACAGCTAACGGTCACGATGCCCACCGATGCCGCCTATGTGATTGTGGAAGATTCTTTGCCCGGTGGCCTGGAAGCGTTGAATGAAAACCTGGGCGCTACCACGCGATGGATGGCGCTGAGCAAACGGTCGTATTGGACCTGGCTGGGTTATAACCGCAAAGAAGTGCGCGGCGACCGGGTGAGCTTTTTCATCACCGACATGGCCGCGGGCAGCCACATCTTCACCTACTACGCCCGCGCCACCCATGTGGGCGAGTTTATCGCTATGCCCGCCGAGGTGTATGCCATGTATGACATGAGTGTGTGGGGGAGATCGGCGTCACGGCCGTTGGTCATTGGAGATTGACGGTGAGAACACCGCGAGATTGGGAGATTTAGCAAACTCCCAATCTGCCAAACTCCCAATCTTTTTTCTCTACAATGTACCGATGGGTATCATCGCTTCGCTTAAACGACATGGAGGTGCTGTTCCTGAAATCTACATTCCTTGTATAATTCACCCATAAAGGAAACAGGCGCATGACCACGCAAGCAATCACCATCCACTTGTCAGAGGCGATGATGCGGCAGCTTCATCAGGCAGCCCGGCTGTCTCACCAGCCTATTGAAGCCATCGTCGAGCAAAGCCTGGTCCACAGCCTGCCGCCGCTGCTCAAAGACATTCCCGCCGAATACCAGGCAGACGTTTTCCCGCTTCTGCAAATGGATGAAAAACAGTTGCAGCAAGAGGCCCAACGCGCCTTTGACCCTGAACGTTGGGCGCAATACGAAACGCTTCTGGAAAAAAAGGAAGAAGGCCGTCTGACAAAGTCTGAACACTCCCAACTGGCTGCCCTGCGCCGTGAAGCGGATGTATTAACGTTCCGCAAAGCCTATGCGGCCGTTTTGCTCAAAAGGCGGGGTTATCCAGTTCCTCCCTTCGACTCACTTCCCATTGCACAGTGAAACCGGCGATCCGCAAATTACGCTCCCCTTTGGCAGTCGCCGCCAACCATCGTTGCGGTTACTGCCAGACGCAAGAAGTTGTGAGCGGTATCCCACTTACCGTGGAGCATATCTTACCCAAAGCGCAAGGTGGGAAAGATGAAGAAGAAAACTTGTGGTTGTCATGCCGCCTGTGCAACGAAGCCAAAAGCGGTCAGACCCAGGCTCCGGATCCCCAAACAGGCCAATTCGTCTCCTTGTTTTACCCGCGTACCCAACAATGGTCAGCACACTTTGCCTGGAGTGAAGATGGGAAAATTATTCAAGGGTTAACTTCCCACGGCCGTGCTACCGTCCATGCTCTTGACCTGAATAGCGAATTTCGAGTTCGCTCACGTGTTTTGTGGGCGGAAATAGGTAAACATCCACCGGATTAACGGCCGTACCCCACAACAAAAAAGAGATTGGAGATCGAAGGGTCTCCAATCTCTCAATCTCTAATCTCCCAATCTCCCGCTCCTTAATTCTGCCAATTCACCGTTACCGAACCCGGCGCAGGTGAACCGCAAGCCGGGGTGGTGTAGCCGTGGTTGCTGCCACCTTCCC
>CAADGU010000641.1 GCA_900696625.1 uncultured Chloroflexota bacterium
CGCCGCCTGGAAAAAATAGAGCGCCTCAGCCTGGCCACCCTGCAAGACCTGCTGCAATGGACACGTCAACCAGGTAAATGAATACGTCCTCACTTCCTGCTGCCCATTTGCTCCAACAGCAGGCAGAGTGGTTGGCGCCGGCGCGGGCGCGGCTGCTGCGGGGGGTGGGCATTGCCCATCGGCGGCGAATTTTGGATTTGGGCGCGGGGTATGGGGCGGTAACAGGGGAGTTGGTGCGGCGCGGTGGGGGCTTGGTGGTGGCGTTGGACAGGGAATTGGAGGCGCTGCGCCAGATTGCTACTGGACATCGTGTTGGTGGAGATGCGTTTTGTTTACCCTTTGCCAAAGCGTCGTTTGACCTGGTTTTTTGCCAGTGTGTACTGTTGTGGGCGGAAGATATAACGGCCGTTGTAGCTGAGATCCACCGCATTCTACAACCGGGCGGTGTGCTGGCGGCGCTGGAACCGGATTATGGCGGCATGATCGAACATCCGCCGGAAATTGCCACCCGCGACCTGTGGCTGGCAGCGCTGCAACGAGCCGGCGCCGAACCACATATTGGCCGGATGTTGCCAGGTTTATTAGAAAGACAAGGGTTTCAAGTGCAAACCAGGCTGATGGATGAACTGGCTCCTGCTTCCCCTACACGCTTTGAATTTCTGCGCACGCTGCCGCTGACGGAAGCGGAAACGGCCGTTCTCCACCACATCGAGCAGCTACCCACCCCGCCACAGGTTGTGCATTTGCCGTTTATGCTGGTCACTGCCGTGCGGTGAACCGAAGTCCGTCATTCGTAATCCGGTAAATCGTAATCCGTCAACGGGCTTCGGCTCACGGATTACGGCTCACGGGTCACGAAACCTCAATCGGCTGCACCAGCGAAAAGTCAAACGTCGTTATCCCCACCTCACCCAAATTTTGCACAGCTGCCGACACCACCTGGATATTGTCGCGCAGCCGGGCGACATTGACGCCCCGGCAGACCGGCGGCAGCGGTTCCAGCCATTGGCGCAGCCGCAGCAGCATCTTCACCGCGCCGCGATAATTGCCCCGCTGCAACTGATAGAGAGCAATGCCATACTGCAAAATGCCCTGATACAGGCTGCGTCCGGGCGTCTGGTCTTGCCGCCATGCTTCTTCCAGGGCATCGTGACAGCGGTAGTATTCGCCCTGGTTAAAAAGGGTGATTCCCTCGCGGGCCAGTGCGGGTAATGGCTGGTCACAGGCCATTTTGACGGCCTCATGGTCCGGCAGACGGGCATGTTTTTGCAAGATGGCGGGCAGGTCGGCAAAAAAGCGGGAGCGGGCATAGACCGCATCCGCGCCCCGGCTTTTGGCGGTCTGGAACAGGGCCACGTCTTCGTGTGGGCCAAAGGCGATGATGGGGATGCGGCGGGTGGCGGGGGAGGATTTGAGCGCCGGCAGCCAGCCAAACCAGGGGATGGCCTGGTTGGTCAGGTCAAACAGCAGCAGCGCCGGCTGCCATTGGGTGATTTTTTGGAAGAGGAGTCCTTCACGGCCGTGAAGCATCTCTCCCGGCATCTCTTTTGGCGCGTCCGGGTCAATGTCGCCAATATCTGCCGCCTGCTCCACCCACACCATCTGGAAACCGGATGAGGCCGCCGCCTTCACAATCTGCGGCGTAAACATCAAATCGGCCACAAAACCAACAATAATGGGCTTCTCCATCTCACTCATATAACCGATTCTAACAAAAGCCACCCCATCAGAAAAACTTTTCTGTTATGTGTATTGTGTGTATAATTTTCGATGTGAACAGCCGTGAACTTATTTCCAGGTTATATGCAGATGGATGGGAACTTGTTCATATTCGTGGCAGCCACCATCAATGTCAAACATCCAACCAAACCTGGGCGGGTTACAGTTCCACATCCCAAACGAGATATTCCAACAGGCACATTGCGCAACATCTTCAAACAAGCTGGCTGGCAATGGCCTCCGAGGTAAATTATGCGATTTCCAATCGTGATCCACAAAGACACAGACAGCGATTATGGCGTCACCGTGCCCGATCTGCCGGGCTGCTTCAGCATTGGTGAAAATACGGATGAAGCCTTGTCCATGGCAAAGGAAGCAATTGAGACACACATTGAAGGCATGTTGATTGATGGTGAGCCGATCCCATCGCCCAAAAGCATCGAGTTTTATATAGATAATCCCGATTACACGGGAGGCGTATGGGCCATTGTGGAAGTGGACATCTCCAAACTTTCTGGCAAAACCCGGCGGGTGAACGTTACCTTGCCAGAACGGCTGCTGAACATGATGGACAACTATGCTACTGAACAAGGTGAATCACGCTCCAGCCTCATTGCGCGGGCGACTATGGAGTTCATTGCGGCCCGTTCCTCTTGACAGCTAAAAGTCTGCGTCGGCCAAAATGTGGTCAGGAATTACCAGTTCACCTGTTACCTTTTTTCTCTTTTCCAGCGCGTGAACAACGACGAGCAAATGGAGATGTTCAGTGATCCCACATTGCTGGCATCTTCCCACTAAAATCCTGCCGCCTGGTATGGTTTTATAATCCGGCTGCCAGGGCAAAGTAAAAAAAACCTCCTCGCCAGAATAAGTGAGTTTGGGCCGAGGTTCACTTACATGATCAAAAAATATGCCGTCATGTTCACACTGCATACAGGGAATCCAGAGAGGATCATCACCCAAAATTGCCTTGAACGCCTGTCTGTACTCGTCATCGCGTTCTTCGGCAATAGGCAAGAGCCACTGCACAAACGCCAGCACATCAGCATTAATGGTTTTCTGTTCATTCTGGCGGCTGAAGGCTTCTACCAGACTTTGAAGTTAAGCCATCAATTCAATTCTTTGCGTGTAACAGCCATTGTCGTACATTCCGTTGCTTGTAATGACTATCAAGTGTTGGTACTGAGACACCTGATTGCGCAAGATTAAAGGCCAGCTTCAGCCAGGATATAGCGGGGAATATCCAAAGCGCCCGTAACCTTTTTTCTTTTTTCCAGAGCGTGCATAACAACAGGTATGTGCAAATGTTCTGTGATGCCACAATTAGAACATTTTCCTATCAAGATTCTTTCCCCAGGCACGAATTCGGGCATTTCTTTGGATAAAGTTAGATACCGCTTATCAAAAACACCAAATAATGTCTCCTGGTCTGCGTATCTCAAAAGTGTGGGGCGCGGTTCACTGACATGGTCATAAAAGATGCCATCGTATTCGCATTGCATACAAATGATCCAGAGAGGATCATCTCCCAGAATGGCCTTAAAAGCCTGCCGGTATTCGACTTGCCGTTCTTCCTCGATGGGTAAGAGCCACTCCACAAAGGCCAGCACTTCCGGGTCGGCAGGTTTCTGGTTATTTTCGATCTTGAAAGCTTCAATGAGGCTTTGCAGGTAAGCCCGCACTTGTTTATTTATAATCGCCATCGCGCAAGAATCATCTAAAAATTGCTTCTGGTTTTGAGATTAAGAGATTAGGAGATTGAGGGATTGGCGTCACGCCAATCTCCCAATCTCTTAATCTCCTGATTTCATGCTCAGTCACCTGCTACCTGCAACCGGCCACTTGCCACCCTCTCCGCCACCGGCTCATGCACCAGGGCGTAGTTGATGAACACGGCCGTGACAAACAAAAACATGGCCACTGCCTGGTGCGCCAACGCCAGCCACAGCGGTACGCTAAACCAGACCACGCTCACGCCCAGAGCAATTTGCAGCAGAACCAGCCCGCCAAATAGACGGATAGCTTTGTGAATAGGGGCGGCATACGGCCGTGAGCGCACCTGCCAATACACCACCCCCGCCATCACCAGCACCGCCAGAGCAAACCAGCGATGGATAAAATGCACCGTCAGCGGCGCTTCCAGCAGATTCAGCCACCAGGGTTGAATTTGGGAAAGCATACCGGGGGGAACGAGACGGCCGTACATCAACGGCCACGTATTAGAAATCCAGCCCGCCTTCAGACCGGCCACAAAACCCCCATACGAAATCTGAATCACCAGCACGGCAATGGTCAACACCGACAAAATGAACGGCGATGATTTGAACACGCCGGGTACACGCGGCGGGAAACGGTAATAATGATTCAGCGCCACCCACAACGCCAGCGCCAGCAAAAAGAGCGCCATCAGCAAATGAATGGTCAGCCGGAAATGATCCACATGCGGATTATCAATCAGACCGCTGCTGACCATGTACCAGCCTAAAAAGCCCTGAAAAGCAAACAAGACCACAATCGCCACATACACGGCCGATTTGCGCCAGGGAATAATGCCTTTCACCAGGAAATAAATCAGGGGAATCAACACAATTAACCCGGCAAAACGGGCCAGCAACCGGTGAACATATTCCACGTAAAAAATGCGTTTGTACCCTTCCAATGTCATCGTCGTGTTAATTTTCTGGAATTCGGGCGTTTGCTGGTACTTGGCAAACTCCGCTTCCCAGGCTGCGTCGCCAATGGGTGGCACCACACCGCTGATTGGATTCCACTCCACAATAGACAGCCCAGAACGAGTCAGCCGCACGTACCCGCCCAATACCACCATAAACATAATCAGCCCACACACAATGAAGAGCCAGTTGGTAATCGCTTTATTATCTTTTTCGGAAAGTTGCATGATTTTGTCCTTGAATGAGATTAGAGATTGGAGAGTGGAGATTCGAGAGTGACTAATCTCTAATCTTCAATCTCCAATCTTCGCCAGCGATTTTAGCAAAGTTGCCTGGGCGGGGCGATTAGCAAGCGTCAGGCATACCAGTAGACAAATGTCATCTTTGCTATTATAATTTAGCACATATGTTCTAATATATAGCGAAAGACGTTCAACTTTTGCGAAAAGTTGAACGCCTGAAAACAAAAAAATCATGCGTTACTTTGTCACACCGACTCAAGAAAAACAGATCAAATTGTGGGAAAAGATTTACGGCCGTAGCCACCTCCCCGTCAAATACCCCTCCCCTCACCTGGC